>NC_012034.1:300000-447500 GCF_000022325.1 Caldicellulosiruptor bescii DSM 6725
TGCTTTCGCTTTATGAATTTTTAGAGAGAATAGATTCTGAAATAATCGAGAAGAAAAATCTTATCACCCAGCAAGAAAGAGAACTTTTTGAAGAGGTTTTGGCAAAAGACATAGGCTTTAAAATCTCGCGCAAGATAATGCTTGCCCAGGACTGGGTAAAGAGAATGAATGAGCTGATGGACGGCATGGACCTTTCAGGAAATCTTAAATTCAGACTTTCGTGGGAACAGAAGAAACAGGAACTTGAAGATGAACTTTCAACATCAGAACTTGTAAAACTTATTAGTAAAGACCCGGCAACAACTTCAGATACCGACAGACAAAAGATTGTCAAGCATTTTAGGGCACGTATTGAAAGAGCAAAAAGGCTTCATGACTCACCTGAAAGTTTTCGAAGTCTTTATGAGATAATGAAAGAAATTTTGGATTACAGGCAGTGGTTTGAATTTAGACTCTACTTTCAAAGAGGTGAAGATAACAGAAGAGAGCTTACAAACAATGCATACGACAAGTTTTCTGGCGGTGAAAAAGCGCTTTCTATTTATGTACCTCTTTTGGCAGCGCTGTGCGCAAAATACCAGAGTGCTGCAAGCTATGCACCACGTATAATTGCGCTTGACGAGGCGTTTGCCGGCGTTGATGAGAACAACATTGAAAAGATGTTTGAACTAATAGAAAATTTAGAGTTTGACTATATCATGAACTCTCAGATTCTATGGGGAGATTACAAAACAGTGCCAGGACTTTGCATTTATGAACTTATTTCAGACCGAAGCAAAGGCTGTGTTCTCAAAGTAAAATACATCTGGAACGGGTACAAGAAGGTGTTGGTGGAGATATGACAAAAGATAAGATTTTCGATGAGTGTGTAGAGTACTTTTCAAAGCCAGGATTTAAGCGTGCGCTGAAGCTTATTCATAGTAAGTATAGGTCTTTGGGGCGATTTTCTGGCAAGATTATTTTAGAAAATCCATCTGAAGAGGAAAAAGAGACTTTATCGCGGTATCTTAGAAGGGTTTTGAGAGGCGAGAAGGTTGTCATTGATGTAAAAGACTTTACCGTGACAAAGTTTCAGGACACTAAGTTCTCAGGGCTTGATTTTAAAAGCATTCTGTCAGCAGTTTTGAGAAAAGAGGTTATCACCAAAAAAGAAGAAAAGGAGTTGAAAAGTGGAAGGATATTAAAGTTTTTTAAAAGTTTGTCAGCACATTTTGAGGGTGATGAAAATGCTGCAGAGGTTTTAAATGCTTTTAAAGAGAATTTCAAATCATTTGAGAGCTTTTATAAAAAGTATTCACAAGAAGAGTTTTTAGAGATAATGAAAAAGGTCATAGAAGCAATTTTAAAAAAACCACAAAGCCCTGAGACTTTGGCTATTTTTGCAACAAGGGTTACAGGCAACCCTCACTTTTTTGATGATGAGCAAGATGCAGGAAAGATATTTTTAAAGCTTTTGAGCATTATAAACGGTAGAGAGTTTCCCCAAAATGCAGAGGAAAAATCAGAACTACTTTTTGGTAACAACATCTTAATTGATGAACTTTCAAACTGGTGCCTTTTGTATAACATTGGCGGGTATATTGAAGATGGAAAAGAAGATGAAGGGCTCAAGTACTTTAGCAATCAAAAAAAGCCTATTATCTTACCACTTTATACTATAAAGGATTATAAAGGATTTTTTGCATACTCAAATAAGCTTGTGGTTGTTGAAAACCCTGCTGTATTTTCTGCGATTGTGCAAAGAGTCCCAGCTATTTCTGCTGTGTGCACAAATGGGCACCTGAGGCTCTCAAGCAAGATAATCATTGGAAGCATTGCAAAGACAAATATATCTTTGCTGTACTCAGGCGACTTTGACCCAGAAGGGCTTTTGATTGCAGACAGAGTAATTCAAAACTTTGGTGCAATGCCACTTTGTATGGATGAAGTCCACTATTTTTTGGCACTGTCTGAAAATAAGATAGATGAAAGGCGCTTAGAGATGTTAAAGAATGTAAAAAGTGCTCAGCTACAAAGCGTCTGCAAGAAAATGAAGGAGCTTCAGCTTGCTGGGTATCAGGAGAGGATTGTGGATAGGATTGTTGAGAAGCTAAAAGTTAATATTTAACAGCTTCCCCAATCTACTAGAACATATTTCTGACATCATGAGATGACTGTATTTTTAACTATTTGCGAACTTACCCTTGTTATAAACTCAAGAAAATTTAAGAAAATTTAAGCTATTTAAAGAAAAGTATATTCTAAGCTCAAAATTTAGTTGAAAATGGGCTAAAAAAAAAAAAACGAGATTGACAGAGTGAAAATGTATAAGATAAAATTTGCATAGAAATTCCAAGAAGATGTTTACAGAAAAAATAGCTTGAGTACAAAACAGCCTAAATAAGAAAATAAAGAAGCAAATATATCAAAAATCAAGTGGGATGAAGAGATGAGGAAAAGATACTATTGTGTAAAGCAGCATGATATAACAGATTGTGCAGCAGCAAGCTTAGCAACAATTTGTTTGCAATATGGAAAAGAAGTATCGATAGCCAGAATAAGGCAGATGGCAGGTACAGACAGGTTTGGCACCACAGCATATGGAGTTGTAAAAGCGGCAGAAAAGCTTGGATTTGAAGCAAAAGCAGTCAGGGCAGAAGCAAAAGAAGCAATATTTGAAAAAATACCACTTCCGTGTATAGCACATGTACTGATAGATGGCAAGCTATTTCATTATGTTGTAATACATGAAATAAGAAAAGAAAGGATAGTAATAGCAGACCCGGCAAAAGGAATAGTTAAGCTAAATCCAGAAGAGTTTTTTAAGATATGGACAGGCATTTTGATACTTCTTGTACCAAATGAGAGGTTCAAGAAAGGAAAGCAAGAGGGAGTTTTGAAAAAGTTTTTCAAGTTATTGAGACCACAGAAGGACTTGATATTGAATATTTTTGCAGTGTCAGTTGTATATACCTTGCTTGGGATAGCGGCAGCATTTTATTACAAGTTTTTGATGGATGATGTAATACCGAATCTTTTGAAGAATACACTTCACATTATAGCAGCAGGTGCGATACTGATTACAATATTCAAGGTGATATTAGGGGCATTCAGGGTAAGGCTTTTGATACATTTAAGTCAAAGATTAGATATTAAGCTGATGCTGGGATATTATGAACATGTGATAGAGCTTCCGATGAGTTTTTTTGGTAGCAGGAAGATAGGGGAGATAATATCGAGGTTTATGGACGCATCAAAGATAAGGGATGCAGTATCTGGTGCAACTTTGACGCTAATGATAGACAGCATAATGGCAGTGGCAGGCGCAAGTATTTTATACCTGCAAAATTCCACACTGTTTTTTATAGCGCTTGTGATGGTTTTGCTATACGCAGCAGTAGTGTTTGGATTTAACAGGGTATTGAAGGAAGCGAACAGGCAGGAGATGGAAGACAATGCAATTTTGACATCGTATTTGGTAGAGTCACTGAATGGGATAGAAGTAGTAAAGGCATTTAATATAGAAGAGGATGTAAATTTTAAGACAGAGAGCAAGTTTGTAAAGCTATTAAAAGATGTGTTTAAGGTAGCGAATTTAAACAATTTGCAGAGTAATATAAGCAGCGCAATAGCAGCGGTAGGAGTTATGGTAATACTATGGGTTGGTGCACACAAAGTAATAAATGGGCAGATGAGCATAGGGGAGTTGTTTACGTTCAATGCACTGCTTGCATACTTTGTAGACCCGATAAAGAACTTGATAGGATTGCAGCCGATGTTGCAGACGGCGATAGTTGCAGCCGAAAGGCTGAGCGAAATTTTGGAACTTGAGAGTGAGTTTCAAGATGACGAAGAAAGGAAATTATCACCCAGTTTGAAGGGTGATATAGAGATAGAGGGTTTGAACTTCAGATACGGTACAAGACAGCTTGTGCTGAGGGATATAAATCTTAAGATAAGAAGAGGAGAGAAGATAGCGATAGTAGATGAAAGTGGTTCAGGTAAGACCACGTTAGCAAAATTGCTTTTAGGATTTTATGATTATGAAAGCGGAGAGATAAGAATAAATGGCTATAACTTAAAAGATATAAACAAGAAGCATTTGAGGGAGAAGATAGCATATATATCTCAAGACATCTTTTTGTTCAGTGGTACGATATTTGAGAATTTGGTATTAGGCAACAGGAATATAAAAATGGAAGATATAATTGAAATAAGCAGATTAACCACACTGGATGAGTTTGTATCAAAACTTCCTTTGAGATACAATACCATGATAGAAGAGAATGGAGCTAATTTGTCAGGCGGGCAGAAGCAGCTAATAGCAATAACCAGGGCACTTTTAAAAAATCCTGAGATAGTGATAATGGATGAAGCGACCAGTAATCTTGATTCTGTAACCGAGCAGGCGATAGGAAAGGTAATAGAGAAGGTATGTGAGGGGATAACCACTATAATAATAGCGCACAGGCTATCCACTATTTTGAAATGCGACAGGGTTGTGGTAATGCATGAAGGCAGGATAGTAGAGGTGGGAACGCATGAGGAGCTGATGAGAAAGAAAGGGTATTATTATAACCTGTGGAGAGAGCAACTGATGGGACTTGAGCAAAAAGGGCTATGGGATTTGGTTGGGAGTGCAGCTGGAGGATGAGAGAAGTAATATATGATTTTAGTGAACTTAAGGAAAGCAAGCTTTTGTATGAATTAGAGATTCCAAGGTATGGACTTTTTATTACATATATTTTGCTTGCCTTAGTGATAGGACTTGTTTTGTGGAGTGTGGTAGGAAAAATTGATATAAATGTAAAGGTTCAAGGAATAGTAAGACCATTAGAAGATGAAGCAAAGGTTGTAAGTTATGTTGGAGGGAAGGTAAAAGAGGTTTTTGTAAAAGAAGGTGAATATGTAAAGAAAGGTGATATTTTATTTAAGATTGATGATGAGGAGTATGTAAAGAGGAGGGATTTTTTGAAACAGCAACTTAGCGAATATGAGAAAAGGATTGATGATTTGAAAGAATTGAGAAAAAGCATAGAAAAAGGCGAAAATCTTGGGAATAAAAATAATGCATACTATTTGAGGTACTTGAGCTATAGTTATGAGATAAACAAATTAAAAAAAGCAGCAGAAGAAGCAAGAGTACAAAGAGAATACAGTATAATGGATTTTAAAAAGCAGATGGAGAGTTTGGATGAGAAGATTAAAAATATCGATAAATTTGAAAGCACGTTAAAAGAAATAAAGGAAGTTGTAAGTAAAGGTGAGCAAGTTAAGCTAACAAAATACGACATAGGGTATTTGGAATTTATATTAAGTGAAATAGAAGTTTACAATCAGCAGGTGAAGACAAAATTGGATGGTAGTAATATACATAATGAGATTTTAATATTGAAAATAGATTCAAAGCTTGATGAGCTGAGGCAGTCAAAAAGTGAGATAATTTTACAGAAACAGAAAATAGAAGGGCAGCTGAAACTGCTAAACATTTCAGGTGATGATACAAAAGAAGAAATTGAAAAGTATAAGTTTGATGTACTACAGCAGATTGATAATGAGATTAATAATTTAACCAGTGAAATAAAGAATTTAAAAATCAGTTTAGAGGAAACAGAGAGATTGATAGAGAGTTGTAGTATAAAAGCGGAAAAAGATGGATATGTGGAATACAGTAGCGAAATACTCAATGGTGCAGCAGTAAATAGCGGAGCTGAGATTGGCAGGATAGTTGGCAGTGGGTCAAGAGGATTTAGGGTTATTGGATACATACCAAACACAAAAGGTGGTAGCATAGAAATAGGGCAAAGAGCAAAGGTAAAGATAGCAGGAGCAGATGGGTTGAAAGTAGTGGAAGGAAAGGTTGTAAGGGTATCGCAGGATATAAAGGTAGCAAGCCAGAGTGGGCAAGGGTTTTATGAGGTTGAGGTAGAAGTAAAGAAAGTTCCAAAAGGTATTAATTTGAGGGCAGGGCAAGCATGTGAGATGAGCATAGTGTCTAAGCAGGAGCGGTTGATTGAATGGGTATTAGATAAGTTGGGATTGAGGTTATGAGGATAGGCAACAACCCTTCTATCAGCCGGCTGTGGGGGTTGGGAATATAAAAAAAAGGAGGTATTAAGTGTTATGGCTAATTTGTTTGTAGATGCTGAAAATCTTTTTAGTATAAATGGCGGTGGAATTGCTTATGACAGTGGGAAAGTTTGTGGGGTTTTATGTTATAATTGGGGAAAAAAGTCTATCGAAATTGGTATGAATATACGTGAAAATATTATAGAACCTTTAGAAAAAAGAGCAATGTTGTTTTTTGCAATTATAAATGAATTGCCCAGGATACAAATAGAATTATTAAAATTATACTTGACAAATTAATAGTAGGAGGATAAAAAATGGATAATTTAAATATTATTGAAGAATACGAATTACACAAAATTGAAGGTGGGAATTTTCTCAGAGAGGCTGGAAAATACTTAGATTGGTTTTCTCGGTTATTACCGGTTATAGAGTTTGCATATGAGTTTAATAAAGGATTTTGGGATGGTTATTACGAAGTTGCCCAAAGAGATAGTAGTTTTGGTGGTGGAAGTTCTAGAGGTCATGGAGCCACAAGATAAATATTTTAAAAGGGGAGCAACATCAGTTTTTATATGCGATGTTGTTCCCTTTTGCCATTAATTATTTTAGTATTTAAAAATGAAAGGAAGTTGTTTGAAGTGAACAACGTAAAGAATTATGGTATTAGCAAATATATTATTTTGTTTTTTATCTCTAACTTTATCACGTATAGCATTATCCAACTTTTCAGTTTAAGACATTTGATAGTAAAATTAATTGTTTCCTCTGATATAATCACAGGGATACTAATCATCTTTTTTTGTCGGAAAGAATTAAAGGAAGTTTTGTCAAGAAAAACCAATACAAGAAGTAATTGGAGGTTAACAATATTAATGTTTATATATGGCGTGTGCTATTCATTAGCAATGTTATCGTTTTATACTTTCTTAGGTATAGACAAAATTAATGTAGAGCGAGGGGAGATTAGCCTTGAGATTGCAAAATTTATCTATAGTAATAAATTAATGGGATTTTTGTCTATTTGCATAATAGCACCCATTATAGAAGAAATATTGTTTAGAGGTCTTATTTTTCGAAGTTTATTAAAAACAAATAGCTTAATTATGTCAGTTATTATAAGTTCAGCAATATTTGCTTTCTTCCATTTAAATTTTAAACAGGGAATTATTGCTTTTGGATTAGGATTGTTATCATCTGTAATGTATTTTTACTATGGTTCTATATTTTATCCCATAGCAATTCATATGGGACATAATTCTACTGTTTTATTAATTGCAATTTTGATTGGGACTAATTTTAGTAATTTTTTTAGCTTATTGATGTTTTTTATTTCATTGAGTTTAACTGTTATAAACACGATAATTATAAGTTGTGTAAAGAAAAGAAACTTAAGTACATTCTAATTCTAACATGAATTTGAAACATAACATAATAATAGTAAGTTTAGAACAATAAAGTTTAATAGCAAGAGAGAGAATAAACAGCAAGAGGAAAGATATAGCAGAGAGTGAGAAATCAGAAAACAATGAAATATGGTCACGTGTGGGTATGATGTCAGAGCCCATGTAGGATTTAAGGTGAGCAACAGTATACTCGATAACAATACGTTTTTTGTAAAGGTTTAATAATTCTTGGGAGTTTCTATTGATACCAGGGGAAAGAACGAAGGTTATCATAGTATATGTAACTATTGTACCCGACTTAGAAGAAATACAGGGCTGAGGGCAGGAACAGGTGCATTTTCTGCTTTTGTAAGAAAACAGAGGACAGACCAATTTAAGGCATGTTGAGCGGTTTTTGCATTGGCAAATACCTTCTGGTTTAAAAGTGAGATTAAATTTTTGCATAAAGGTATGTTATTATTAGAAATAATAATATAAGGAAGGTTTAAAATTTATTATACCTAAGGCACAGTTTTATTTTAACACCTAAAAAGCCAAATATGGTCAATTTCTAACAATAAAGACATATTTATAACTGAAAAATTTCTCTTCAAAACTCCTGACGTTACCCTACTCAAGAGTTACATTTTATTAAAAATCTGGGATATATTATAATAGCATTGAGTTGGTCTGTTTCAGGATTTACAATTAATGAGAAAAATTCATCCGTGTATTTTATCCTCCCTATTGGCATATTATCATTCAGTGAATAGATAGATATATACTTTTCTTCTGGATTTAGCGTGATGACAATGGAAAAGTTTTTTAAAAAATAAAACTCTTCTATTAGTTCTTTAGCAGGAATATTAATTGGCAGTTCGAAAAAAGAGATTTCGTTGGTTCCTATATAGTGTTTTATAAAAAGTTTTTTAATTGGTAGTAAATAGGTATGGAAGGGGGAGTACAATAAAAAGTATCTGTGGTCTTCTCTATATACTGGGCGTATTTTTTCTGATGGAAAGGGTAGAGATCCTATGTAAGTACACTTTTTTGTTTCTAAATCGAAAGAAAAGATGTCGGTTATATTTGTCAAAAAGTTTTCTTTTATGTAAGGTATAAATGGAGAATCGATATACTGAGAATAACTTTTTATACTGTAAAAAAAAGCCATAATTAAGTTTTCCATAATGTAAAAAGCTTAATGTTTCGGAATACTCAGCTTTGTCAATTAAATATTTAGATAATACAGGCTTTGTACCGCTGTTTAAGTCTCGAATTAACTCTTCACAAGGAATAATCAAAAATGTTAATGATAAAATAAAAATGTACTGAAAGTGGAATATAATGATGTACAAAATTGTACATTGATATGATATCCTTTCTCATAGTGAGGAGGGATATCAAATGCAGAACTTAACAGCACATTTAAACATGATAAGGGCGATGAAAATGAAACCTAACTTTTCAGAACTTGCAAGAATATATGGGATGGATAGAAGAACAGTTAAAAAATATTATGAGGGTTATGAAGGAAAACCTAAGAATAGAAATAAACCAAGTAAATTGGACAAATACTATGATGAGATAAAATCAAAGCTTGCTATCAAAGGAGTTACAGTCAAGGGTGTTTATGAGTATTTAAAATCAAAAGATGAGACAATAGGAACATATTCAAACTTCAATAAGTATGTTAAGAAAAAAGGATTAAAGCCAGAGAAGAAAATAAAAGGTCACCCAAGATTTGAGACAGATCCAGGTGAGCAAGCGCAAGTTGATTGGAAAGAGAATATAAAGCTTGTCTCAAGAAATGGAGAGGAGTTTATCATTAATGTTCTTGATTTTAAATTAGGTTATTCAAGGTATTGCTGCTTTGAGATAAACAGGACAAAAACTCAAGAAGAATTAATAGAAACTCTAATAAGAATATTCAAAGATATAGGCGGAGTACCGAGAGAGATTTTATTTGACAATACAGCAGCAGTTGTTGATATAACAGGTGAGAAAATTAAAGTAAATTCAAGATTTAAAAGTTTTGCAAAAGACTTTGGGTTTGAAGTAAAACTGTGCAAACCAAGACATTCGTACACAAAAGGAAAAGTTGAAGCAGCAAACAAGTTTATAGATTGGATACTGCCATATCAGGGTGAATTTGAAACAGAAGAGGACTTAGTAAGGATAATAAAAGAGATAAACGCAAAGGTCAATATGCAGCCAAATCAAACAACTCAAGTTCCACCTGCTCTTCTGTTTCAAAAAGAAAAAGAGTATTTACAACCCTTGCCAGACAAAAGGTTAATAGACAGTTACCTAAATTCCTACAAGTCAGTTAAAGTCCAAAAGGACTCTCTGATTTACTACAAGGGAAGTAAATACTCTGTTCCACCCGAATACATAGGAAAGACAGTCCAAGTAAAGGAGGTGGAAAACAAAATTTATATTTATTATAACACAAACCTGTTAAGGATACATGTTATTGATGAAAAAAATATCAATTATCACGATGAAGATTACAAGCAGCTAATGCTAATGAGAGTTGGTCAAAGAGAAGAGCTTAACAAGATATGTGAGGAAAACCTAAAGAAATTTGATAATCTGTTGAAAACCTAAAGAAAGGAGAAAATCTAAAAATGAGCAACTATGTGAAACTACTTAACAACTTAGAAGAGTTAGGTCTTCACAACATAAAGAATAACCTTGACAAATACTTAGATTTAGTGGCAAGCGGAGAAAAAAGTATGACAGATGCATTATATGAACTTAGTAATTTAGAGATAAAAGCCAAAGAAGAAAGGGCGATATTAGGATGTGTGAGGGTGGCAAATTTCCCATTTATAAAAGGTATAGAAGATTTTGATTTTTCATTTCAGCCAAGTATAAACAAGCAACAGATAATGGACTTAATGAGTTTGAGATTTTTAGAGGGTAATGAAAATATACTATTTGTCGGAACACCAGGGGTAGGGAAAACGCATCTAGCCACAGCAATAGGTATAGAGTGTGCAAAACGAAGGTATTCAACATATTTTATACATTTTCAAGAGTTAATAGCCCAGCTAAAGAAAGCATTATTGGAGAACAGATTAGAGTACAGACTTAAGCATTTTTCGAAATACAAAGTTTTAATAATAGATGAGATAGGTTATTTGCCAATAGACAATGATGGAGCAAATTTATTTTTCCAGCTGATATCGAGCAGATATGAGAAGAGCAGTACAATAATAACAACTAATGTTGTATTCTCAGAATGGGGAGAGATATTTGGTGGAGCGACAATAGCAAATGCAATTTTAGATAGGCTACTGCATCATTCTTACGTGATTTTCATAAAAGGTCCTTCATACAGATTACAGTCAAAAACAGCATATTTTAGCAATACAAACCAGCAAAGTTAAGTTTATTTTTTGTACATTTTTATTTTCGATTTTTTGTTCATTTTGATATTGACATTTACAGGATCTAAATAGAATTCAGATTTATTATAAATATCAATTTAGGTTGTTGAATAAAAGAAATTAACATAAAAGATAATAAATAGATATATAAGAAGCCATCCTCCTTGAGGTAAAATTATAGGAAGAGAAGACAAAAAACACATAACAAAGGAGGATGGCAATGACTAATTTTATTAAAACACAAAACCAAAAATTTTTAAAGATACTTATGACAATTGAGAAAGTAATAAAAGCTCTGGGATTAAAGATAAAAAGCAGCAGAAGTAAAAGACCAAAGAAGTTTAAGTTAAGCCATATAATAGCTTGTTTTGTTTACAAAGTCAAAAACAAGATAAACAGCTTCAGGGAATTAGAATACAAGATAAACGAAGATGAAGAATTTAAAAAAGCTATAGGGATAGAGAAGAGCCCCGATCATTCATATTTTTCGAAATGGGCCAAGATAATTGAAGAAGAATATATAGAAGGAATAGCAAGAATTTTAGTGAGAGAAATAGATCCACAGACAAAAATTTGTGCTATAGATTCTACCCCTTTGAGAAGTTTGAGGGGTGACAAAGAAGCAGGAACAGGAGTATGTATTAGTTTAGGTTTTTACAATGGATATAAATTACATGTAATAGCAACAATTGGAGATGAGGTTATACCAATAGTATGGTGGTTGACACGTGCAAACGTCCATGACAGTAAAGTAGTAGAACTTTTGTATGAAGCTAAGATATTTGGCTTGATGTGATATTAGCGGATGCAGGTTATGATTGTGTAAAGTGGTTTGAGGTGGCAGATAAACTTGAGATAAAGTTTGTAGCGGCGGTAAATAAGAGAAATAGTAAGGATTTCAGTAATGTAAAAAATATTTTGAGGATAAAGAATATAGAATTTTTAGGAAGTGAAGAAGGGCAAAGGTTGTATAAGCAAAGGACAAAAATTGAAAGATTATTTGGGAAATTAAAAGGAGAATACAATTTAGAACAAGTAAGGTTAAGAGGTTTTAGAACATATAAGAGGCATGTAGAGGGGAATAATGATTACTTATTTGATAGAGGTCTATATTCAAAAAATTGAAAACTGTAAATTTTCTTTTAAATACACGTGGAATAATTTGTAATCCTATATAGTAACATTAATGGTATAATTATTTATTCAACAACTTAAATATATAAGAATTAAAATTTTAGAACAATATGGACTTATTCTATTAACTATTACAACATAGAATAAATTTTCATCAATTAATTTTCCGTAATCTAATATCCTTTCCTTTGCAAAAATTGAGTCACTTATAATTCTTTCATTAAGTCTACAGATAATTTCTTTTTTTTCGACACCCTTGTTTGAAACCTTTACTTTTATAAGTTCTGACTTATTTTCTGTCGTAAAAGTTTTTATATAAAAATACTCATCATTTTCAAACCACCGACAGTCGGTTAGAATAACAACTTGAAAATCAGTTTTTTCAAAACAATATTTTTCAAAACTTAAATTACAGTTTGCAATATCTTCTAAAAATTTTTCAAGAGGGTAGATTATCATAGTTTGTTCAACAGAAAATTCTGTGTGGTCAATTTTTTCTTTTCTATTGTATTGCTTCAAAGATAATATCAAATTTTTCGGAATCACCAATTCTGCCAGTTTCAAATAAAATGTATTTTCCATGTAGCAGAGTTGTTTTACCCAAATTAAGCTTTCTTATAATCTTTTCAGAAATATATGAAAGATCATAAATTTTTTCTAATGAAAAATCAAAGAAAAAAATAAATGATTTTGACTTTCTATAATTAATTGATTTTGTTTGCACTTCTAATGTAAAAATAGAATATCTGTCATTTAAAATTTTTTGTTTGGCAAAAAATTTATATTGCTCTGAAAACTTGTCAAATTCAACTAATGAGTTACAAGGTAATTTTATTTCGTATAAACATTCTTCAATGTGATTTAGAACATCTATCTTTAATATACGTAAAGTAAATAAACTGCAATTTACAGATAATCCATAAACATTTTTTTAACCTATCAATTCCAATGATATCATCTAATGATGTTTTTAATTCATAATCACTTAACAAATGAAGATATTTATCTTTCTCAAGGAAATATAAAAGTAAGTTTATAATTTTTGAGTTAGAATTTTCCTCTCTTGTTGCTATAAACAAACTTTCTTTGTGATATAAGAGCCTTAAGTTGTAACGTTTTTTAAGTGGATTTTCTGATAGTACAATTTGGGGCTCAAACAAGTGTCCCATAAAAGTTATTTTATGCACTTATTGACACCTTACTAAAAATAGGTAATATTTAAAACATTTGATACTCAAGATATTTCGTAATATAGAAAAGATTAAATAATGAGGATATTTTTTTATTTCTCCTATGGATATTTTTACTTACAATGGTTATATCTTTTATTCAACAACTTCTTAACTTTTTTTTAAAAATCGAGGATAAACCATAATCGCATTAAGATCATTTGTTTTAGGGTTTACAACAAATAAGTAATTTTCTCCATAGCCTATTTTTGCAATAAGCATATCATTATTTACTGAATATATAAGATTTTGTCCTGACTCAAAGTTTTTTGTTTCAATAATTGTATCATTGTTAAAAAACTCCACTTCATTTAAAATCTCATTTGATGAAATTGAAATTGGTAATTCAATAAAAGAAAGTTGGTTAGATTCAATATAATGTTTTATAAAGTATTTACTCGGTATTCCTCCAATTGCATGAGGGTAAAAAGGAATGTACATAATAAAGTGTTTATCTTTTTCTTTATATATTGGAGGTATTTTTTCTAACGGGAATGATAAAGAACCAATATAAGAGCTCTTTTTAGTCTCCAGATTATATGAAATAATATCAGTTTTTTTAGTTATGAAATTTTCTTTATAGTATATGATTGAATAGGATTTGTTGTTTGCATAATATGGATTATAAATACGTGCTTTAATTGGGAAATCTAATGTTTCGCAATACTCAGCTTTATCTACTATGTATTTAGTAAACTTAAATTTTCCATTGACTAAATTCTGAATTAATTCTTCACAGGGTATAATTATAATAGTTTCTGTTGAGTTTACAAAATATTGCTTTTTTGCATAGAAAAATACTCTTTTATCAAATGAACATATTTGTCCAGTTTTGATTAATATATTTTTTTTACCATTAATGCTTACAACGGACATGTCTAATAATTCATAAATGTAGTGCTCATCTATAATGTAAGGATCGATAAAAATCTGTTGTTTTCCTATGATGTCAAAAACTAAAGCAATTTTATTTTTAAAATGATCAATATTTGGAGTTATTACCATAATATATCTATTATTTATAGCACATACATGAATGGGTATGTGGTTTATTAAATTTGCATTCTCTTCACAATAATCTAAAGTATATCTGTAAACTATTTTTTCTTCATTCTTAATTAAATCAATTTGAAATATTTTCAATTCGACTAAATTTGATGAGATGGCTTTTACTGAATAACCAAGCAAGTTTAATTTTTCTTCATCAAAATAAATTATTTCTGAAATTTCATTTTTTATGATATGAGTAAAAGTCGCTTTAATATTGTTATTTTCTAATGCCACAATTATAATTGATTGTATATTATAGGTATCATAACAATCGCTAATGGTAAATAACACGTAACTATCACTCTGATAAATGACACTTACATTATTAATGTTTTTTGCTAATAATGAAGAAACATCAAAATTAGTAGGATTTCCAAAAATATTTAATGATTCATTTAAATTGTATATGATAATTTTAGACATATTGCTATGCTCACTCCATTCCTTATTTTGTTTTCAACATAAGACATAGGGTTGTTGTAGTTTTAATTACAACAACCCTACTAAGTTATCTTACGGGAAGAAAATATGACATGGTAATTTATATACAAAGCTTGATGTTATATATTTATAAACATGATAATGATAAAAATAAATAGAGCTATAACCATCTTTGTCAGGTCCTCTTACAAAACCACCAAAAGGAAATGAATTTGCCACATTTTGTGCAAGTGTATAAGCTAAACTTTTATTTTTGCAAAAGACATCAAGCTCAAAATTATATACTCTTGTAAATGCCGTTGGATAGTCTATTGCTGGACCGATATAAAGAATACCATTTTTTATTGCTGCTTTATAATATTCATATTTATTATTTTTGACGTTTTCAATTACTTCACTTGCCTCTACGTATTTCTCTCCAAATAATTCAATTACTTTACCAATTAGCAAAAGAGAAGCTATTAAAGCTTCTGCAAGCCCTAAGGCTATTGGGATAGCAATGGCAAACTGTGCCGAAACAGTATCAGAATCACCTATATTATACTCCTCTTTTGTTTTTTCATCAATCAATTTTGCTTTTAAATTCT
This sequence comes from Caldicellulosiruptor bescii DSM 6725, assembly GCF_000022325.1. Lineage (NCBI taxonomy): Bacteria > Bacillati > Bacillota > Caldicellulosiruptorales > Caldicellulosiruptoraceae > Caldicellulosiruptor > Caldicellulosiruptor bescii. Next base: position 315,267 of record NC_012034.1, read on the forward strand.
CACCATCAAAGTATTCTACTTTTATAGAAAAGTTTCTTTCTTCTGGGCTTAATGTGTCCAAACTTTTATCAAACTTTTTAGCAGCAGTTGGCTTGACTTTTAATTTTATCTCATTTGTATCTTTATCAAGTGTAGCAATATACTTGTATCCTTCATACTCAGCTTCTGCTGCTTTAATTTTTTTGTCAACATCATAGACCTTTATTTTATCTTTCCAAACATCATATCTTGGCTTTGCAAAGCTGACAGAATTGATAGGCAAAAAGGTTAATATAAAACTAATACAAACAATGATAGCTAATATTCTTTTCATTTTACTTTTCATTTTAAACACCCCTCTGAACTATTTTTATTTAAATTTCACAAGACCGAAGCCAAATATATTATCTTTACCTTTTTCACCGAGGTCTTCAGAAAGTTTTAGCAATACATTATAGATTTTATCTTTGTTTATGCTGTGTTTATGTGGCAAGCCCCACTTTTCTGGTTTGCTTAAGATAAGAGCGATAATTGCTGTCAGGTGTGCAGCAGCCACAGAGTTTCCACTTGAGAGTTTGTAACTATTGTTTGGAGCTGTGGACAAAATATTTTCACCATAAGAGCAAAAATCAATTTTGCCTTGAGAAGAAAACTGAGATATTTGATTTTTGCAGTTGACAGAAGCAACAGATATAACTTCGGGGTATGATGCAGGAAAGCCTGCTTTTGAACCAAATGAATTTCTTGCCGAGGCAACAATGATTATTTTATGTTTTGCTGCTTTTGAAACAGCTTTTCTGAGTTTTGGATTATCAGATGAGGTAGAAAAACTCATGTTTACGATGTTAATCTTGTTTTTTATACAAAAGTCAAGAGCACGTACAACGAGGTCAACTTTTCCTTCAAGTTTTTTATTTAAGATTTTTAAGATGAAGATTTCAGCATCAGGTGCAATGCCGACAATACCAAAGTTGTTATTTTGAGCTGCGATTATACCTGCGATAAAAGTTCCATGTCCTGTTTCATCTGATGCGGGTTTGTTTGGCTCAATAAAGTTAATAGTTTTGATAATATTTGCACTTTTTAAGTCAGGATGGTTCAGGTCAATACCAGAATCCAGAATAGCAATTTTAACATTTTTGCCTCTTGTAAATTTCCACATTTTAGTGATACCAAGTTTTTTGTAGCTCCAGGGAACAATTTGCTTTTTATAGGCTTGTTGAGGGTTTTGTGTAGAAGGATTATTACTCATGTAGAGATTGGCAGCAAGTATTGATGATAATATTGCAAAGATAGCACCTGACAGTAAAAAAAGCTTCTTGTGTTTGTGCAACAAATTAGAACCTCCTAACAAAATAAATAGGATTAAAGTATTTAAGAGGTGTTAAGCATAATGATAGTTATCAACTCCTTTCAATGGATAAAATAGCTATAAATACTTATATCAAAAAAAAACGCAATAGGCAAATTGAATAAATTTTATTTTCTTCATGTGGAGAGTTTAAACAAGAGGAAGGCTTAGAATTTATTGGTATTAGCAAATGATGTAGTGACAAAATTGAGGTCCAAATTTTGTCAATCCCAGTCCTCCCAAACTTTTTGAGTTTCAAACTGACAAAGTCGAGAAAAAGGTAACAGGTGTAAATTACGAAATGCCACTTTTCTCATTTTTTTGAGTTTAGAAACTTTAAATTATCTTGATACAAAACATTTAATAAAAAATTAACAAAATCAATTTTTATTTTTTTTTACAAAACAATAAATAAGAATACCTAAATTTATTAGGAGAGCTACACAGGTTATATAAAGAGGATAGTTATTGACAATCTGAGCAGAGGTTCCAACAATTTTTATTCTAAAGCAGTTTATATCAATAGATTTTAATCCTTCACTGTGAGCAACTAAACTATATTTTCCATTAAATTCAAATAAAAAAACCATGAGCGACAGAAGAATTAAAAACATAATTATTAGATTTATTAATGTAACTTTTTTCATGATTACTTCTCTCCTTCAGAGTTAGTTGAAATTAATTTATTATCTACAATTCTTTTCATCTTTCCGTTTCTAACTGCATTTTGTATTATATCGGCAATTTCTTCATCAGATTTTGATTCATTACCAAGCACAAGCGTTCGACCCATCATATTATTATATAAATCCATTTCTTTTTCTATAGCAGGTTGTCCAGTAGCTCCTTCTTCATGAGCTGTTGCCCAATCATAAGCCCAGCTATAATCGATATACTTAACCATTAATGCATTCCAATATGCATGTCTAAATGCATCGCAATTGCCATTGTGTAGTACTGAATCATTATATCTTTTTTTAGCTTCAGTATCAGCTTTATATCCGCCTATATTGCTTTTAATCCTTTGATAGGATTTTGATTAAATAGTTCTTGTTCTTTTGGATTTAAGTCAGGTAGTCCAGGATAATCAGATGACCCCATTATCTTATTAGAATTATTAACATTAATTTTTTCCTTCGACAAATATTTATTCTCTATTTCTTTTCTCAGAAAGTTGTTAATTTCGTCTTCTGTAGCATTGGGTTTATTTTGAATATAATCATTTACTTTAGACATAAAATACTCAACATCTATTGTTTTTATTAATGCTCAATAATTTATATTATTCCTAATATCTTCAACTTCATTGTTCCCTACAACTTGATTCATATCTTTTTTCATTAAATCTCCAGTCACATTACTTTGTGCAAATGCAATTACCCCAGTTATTATAAACAGTAAAACTATTAGGGTAGCTACTGAAACCTTTAAAGCTCTGTTCATAACATTCAACTCCTTTCTTTCTATTTTTTATAATCTTTAGCAAAAACATTCAATATAAGCATTATCCAGAATAGCCAATATCTAAAAACTTTGGTCATCCTTATTAATACATGTAGTGAGAACATATAAAACAGATGTGCTCCAATGAGAAGAGTTCGCAAATTCAATATAATAAATAAATTTTTTAACATCTAAGAACTATTAATGAATCTACAAAACAACATGCCAAAATTCCTCCCTTATATTATTAAATTTTTAGATTTTCTTCCTGCAAATATAATTATATACTGTTATTAATATTTTGTGAACTATTCCTTCTTATAGTCTTTCTTAAAAATCTAAGTAGATTCTAGGTCCGAAAAGCAAAAAAGGTAATTGTTCAAAACTACATTGAACACTCACCTTAAATCTAATTTATTTTCAATGTATTATTCTAAAGTTTATTAAAAATTCTTTTAGATTATTAATTTGCTTTTTTACACTCTCCAGCAAAGTTCCGCCATAGCTTTTTTCCGATTTACGCAGATTTCAATCTGTATAAACTGATATGCGTCCTCTTGAATCTTCTCACAGAATCTTTTACATTCTTTTGAGAATTGACCTTATCGTATTTTTGTTTATTTTAACACTGTATTTTCTGAACAAGTAAAAAGGAAGACATATAATCTTACACCAGTTTTTTTAAATTACTCAATAATGAGATTTTCAAGTTCAAACAAAAGTTTTTCAGGGAGAATTTGCAGGTTTTCTTGTTTTATCCTTAAGATAACCATATATTGCTTTCCTTACAGTGTGCCTTGATACACATAGTATTTTAGCAGTTTTTTATATGTTTTTGTTAATTGCTATCTGTCACTTTTCGAACTAATTCTTTTTTTTCTTCATCATGAAGATTATTGAGCTCATAATATAGTATAAATAATATTCACAGCAGATTGCCCTTCCAACCTGGTAGTTTTTTGATGTTTCTTTTGAATGGTACATTACAATTTTTAATTACATTCATAATCAAGACGGAGGCAGCCTCAATTCTTTTTATAACCTTCTCCTTAGAGTTTTCGCACATTCTTTCGCTGTGGTAAGTATCTCTATACCTATTTGAGTTCGTTGGTTTCAATAAAACTTTACTTCTTTCAAATAAAGGGGTATAATAATACAGTAAATAGAAAAATAATTGAGTGGTGATGTTAGCTGTGTCAGAATTAATTAAGGACATAGATAATGTAAAAAAAATATCAATTCCAGTGGACACAATAAAATATATTATAGAAAGACTTGGAAATGATATAATATGGGACTATGACAATATAACAGGTGAATTGATTATTATGAAACGTCCTGAATCTTATGTAGATGCTCTGGCTGGATTAGGGCAGGAGATATGGGAAAAGCTTGAGAGTAAAGAATTTATTGAAGAGATGAGAACAGAATGGGACCAATAAAAGTGGGGCAAAAACTTGCATTAGATACTAATTTATTTATATATCTCATAGAGAAGAATAAAACTTATTTTCCATTAGTTAAGTCCTTATTTGAAAAAATCCAAAAAGGACAACTATATGGGGTAACTTCTAGCCTTGTATATACTGAATTACTTTCAAAGCCTTTTCAAGAAGAAAATATAGTCCTTGTGAATAAATACAAAGTACTCCTAGCTACATTTCCAAACTTAATAATTAAAGAAGTGGATAAGGATATAGCAACCCTTGCTGCAAAATTACGTGCCAAATATAAAATAAAAACTCCAGATGCAATATTTATTGCAACAGGAATAGCTGAAAAGGCACAAATATTTATAACTAATGACACAAGGTTGAAAATTGTAAATGAGATTAGTATTATAATATTAGATGAATTGCTTAATCAAACTGATAGAGTGATTATAGATTAAAAGCAGAATTAAATGCATCAAGATAGTCGGAATTATTCTTAAATAGCACCACGAAGGTGCTGTAAATATTTAGAGTTGGGGGTAAGATAAATTCGACAAAGGTATAACCAAAGATTTTGAGAACAAGGCCCACGAAGGGTGAGATTTTCACCTTTTGTGGGCTTTTATTTTGTTTACAAATATACAAAGAGGAGGTAAGAAGTTGGTGAGAAGCAAGAGTTTTTGTTCTGATTACTTTAGAGCGAGTAAAAAGGCAATAAGTATTCTGCTAATTTTGAGTCTTTTCTTACTAATTGTATTGAACACATTTTCTGGGCAAGCAAAACAAGAAAAGCCTTCTCAAAAGCTTGTAATCACAGACCTTCTTGGCAGAAAAGTAGAGATTGAAGACAAGAAAAACAAAAGAATTGTTGCGATAGGACCTGGGGCACTCAGGCTTGTTTTGTATGTCGATGGAACAAAAAATATAGTTGGAGTTGAAAATGCAGAGAAGGCATGGGAAGAAGGCTCAAGAACATATATCATGGCATATCCACAGCTCAAAAAACTTCCAACAATTGGACAAGGAGGTGCTGATTCATCCCCTGATCCTGAAAAGTTAATATCTGTAAAGCCTGATGTAATCTTTGCTGCAAGCTTTTTAGACAAGGCAAAGGCAGACGCTCTTCAGGCAAAAACAAAGATACCTGTTGTTGTGCTTGACTATGGTACAAAACTACTTTTTGATGAGAATGTCTATAAATCACTAAGACTTATTGGTAAAATTGTAGGGAAACAGCAGCGTGCAGAAGACCTCATAAACTATATGCAAAGGTGCAAGGCATTTTTCAATGAAAGAACCAGAAATATCCCGGCTTCTAAAAAGCCAAGGATGTATGTTGGGGCTATCAGTTTCAAAGGCGGGCACGGATTTGAAAGCACAATGGGCAAATATTTTCCATTTTTGGTCATAAATGCAGTAAATGTTGCAGACCAGGCCAATAAAGAAGGCTGGTTCATGGTTGAAAAAGAAAAGATTTTAGAGTGGGACCCTGATATTATATTTATTGACGAGGCAAATTTGGATCTTGTAAAACAGGATTACAAGAAAAACCCTGAGTTTTATAAATCACTTTCAGCTTTCAAATATGGCAAAGTCTACGGTCAGCTTCCTTACAATTTCTATTGGACCAACATTGACACTGTTTTGGCAAACACATTCTTTATTGCAAAGGTTGTGTATCCAGATAGATTCAAAGATGTTGACCCAATCAAGCGAGCAGATGAGATTTACAAATTCTTCTTAGGAAAGCCGCTTTATACCAAGATGGCAAAGAAATTTGGAGGGTTTGTGAAAATAAAGCTTGACTAAAAATTAAGAGCAAAGAGGTTTTATGAAGATGACTCAAGAAGTAGAGAAACACAAAAAACTAAAATCCCAGTACAAAAAGCTTGTTGCTGAGAAAGTGCTGTTTTTAATTACTATTGCTATCTTGACAGTGATACTTTCGGTATATGCAATATCCTCAGGTTCATCGGATTTGAGTTTTTCTGATGTTTTAAAGGCTTTTTTAGGGAGAAGTGATGAAAGAACAGCTCTTATAGTCTTTGACATAAGACTTGTAAGAGTTGTTGCGGCAATTTTGGCAGGGATTGGCCTTGCAATTGGAGGAGCTGCAATTCAGAGCCTTTTTCACAACCCCTTAGCTTCTCCTTTTACTCTTGGAATTTCACAAGGTGCTGCGTTTGGTGCGGCAATTGGAATAATTGTGCTGGGCGGCGGGGTAGCATCCTCTGCCGCCTCTGACTCTGTTACCATTTTGCATCCATCAGTGGTCGTTGTGTGTGCTTTTTTGGGGTCAATGTTATCAACTGGAGTAGTACTTGCTTTAGCACAAATAAAGAGGTTTTCACCAGAGGCAGTTGTGCTTTCTGGAGTTGCCTTGAGTTCTCTTTTTTCTGCCGCAACAACTATAATTCAGTATTTTGCATCAGATGTAAAGATTGCTGCGCTTGTGTTCTGGACATTTGGCGATATTGGAAGGGCGACATGGGATGATGTAAAGATTATGGCGGTTTTTGTAATTTTAGCATGGCTGTACTTTTTGGCAAATTCATGGAACTACAATGCAATTGCAAGTGGAGAAGATGTTGCAAAAAGCCTTGGTGTGAATGTTGAAAGAACAAGGTTTTTTGGGATTTTAGTAAGCAGCTTTATAACATCTGTAATTGTATCCTTCTTAGGAATTATAAGTTTTATATGCTTGGTAGCGCCTCACATAGCACGAAGGTTTATAGGGAATGACCAGAGGTTTTTGACTATGGCATCTGGTCTTGTAGGTGCGTTTTTGCTTCTTTTGTCAGACACAGTAGCAAGACTTATAATACAGCCAGTTGTTTTGCCAGTTGGCGCTGTGACATCTTTCCTTGGTGCACCGCTTTTTATGTATCTTTTAATCCGCGGAAAGAAGGTATGAAAAATGCTGAAAGTAGATAACCTTGAATTTAGCTTTAAAGACTTTCAGGTCTTAAGTGGGATTTCTTTTGAAGCAAAAAAGGGTGAGTTTGTGTCAATTTTAGGTAACAATGGAGCAGGGAAATCTACGCTTTTAAAGTGTATAGCAAAGCTTTTAAAGCCAAAAAGAGGAGTTGTGCTAATAGATGGTAAGAATGTGAATAGTTATTCATTGAACCAGCTTTCAAAAAATGTAGCATATGTTCCACAAAGATACACTACAAACAGAATAACAGTGTATGAGGCAATACTTCTTGGAAGAAAGCCGCATTTTACTGGACTTGCTCCTTGTTCAGAAGATTTGGAGAAGGTTGAAATGGCACTTGATATTTTTGATTTGAAACACCTTGCTTTCAGATACTTAGATGAGATAAGCGGTGGAGAACTTCAAAAAGTAGTGATTGCAAGAGCGTTTGTTCAAGAGCCCAAAGTCCTGCTTTTGGATGAGCCGATAAACAATCTTGACTTGAAGAATCAAATAGAGGTTTTAAGGATTTTAAGAAAACTTTCAAGGCAAGAAGAAATTTTAGTAGTTGTAATCTTACACGACTTGAATCTTGCCATTAGATTTTCTGATTGGTTCATCTTTATAAAAGACAAAAAGATATTTGCATCAGGTGGAAAAGAAATAATAACAGCTGATGTGATTTCGAAAGTATATGGGGTAGATGTAAAAGTGGAAAAACACAATGATGAAATTTTTGTTGTTCCAATAGTAGCTGCTGTTTAAACATAAGTTAATTTTTAAAAGGGGAGATTTAGGCATGATGGAACTTGTGAAAATAGGAATAATTCACAGTCCATATAAAACAAAAGAAGAGGCACCAAGGCAAGGTGCAGATTCAGAAGAAGTTTTCTATTTAGAGATATTTGAAAATTATATTGATGGTTTAAAGGATATCGAAGAGGCAAAGTACTTAATTGTTTTGTACTGGGGACATCAATCAAACAGGGACACTCTAATTACCAAGACACCCTTTTCAGATGTTCCCAAAGGTGTTTTTGCATGCAGGTCTCCAAACAGACCAAACCCAATACTTTTTAACGTTGCAGAGCTGATAGCTCGCAGAGGCAACGTTCTTGTTGTAAAAGGGCTTGATGCAATAGATGGTTCACCTGTAATAGATATAAAACCCTATTATGAAAGAATTGACATTCCCAAAGGGTTACAAGAAAAAATTTTTGAAGAACAAAGCAAATGACAAGCTTGAAAGGTGGTGTTAATATGACATGGGAAAAAGAACTTTTCTGGAAAAAGGCAGCTGAGTTTCACGGGCACATATGTCCAGGTCTTGCGATAGGATTTAGAGCATGTGAGGCAGCTATAAAAAGACTTTCTATAGATTTTTCTTCAGATGAAGAAATAGTTTGCATTACAGAAAATGATGCATGTGGAGTTGATGCTATTCAGGCAATTTTGGGATGTACTGCCGGCAAAGGTAATCTAATTTTCAAAGACAGAGGCAAACAGGCATTTACATTTTTCAGAAGAGATACAAATCAGGGTATTAGAATTGTGTTCAAGGGTTTTAATGAAAATAGGTCAAGAGAAGAAAACCTCCAGTATATTCTTGATGCGCCTTTAGATGAGATTTTTGAGTACAAAGAACCAAAAGATAAATTACCACAAAATGCACGTATTTTCAGGTCTTTGAAATGTGAAAATTGTGGAGAAAAAACAGCAGAGCACAGAATAAGAATTTTGGATGGAAAGTTTTTGTGTCTTGACTGCTATGAGGACTACTCAAGAGGATGGGGAAAATAGGGACTTTTGCTCATCCTCTTTTTTAAAGTCTCTTTTATATCCTCAATTATCTGAGAAAATATCTCTTTCATAGATAAATTCACAGTGCCAGGGATAAATATACCGTGAAGATTCAACGGGATTATGTATTTTTTGCAATCAAGGCTGAAAACTGAATATGCTATCTTTGCAGTAATTTCACCATTTATTCCGCCACAGGTAAGAATTCCAATAGGTCCAACAATTGCATCTGGCACAAAGTTTGTTAAAAAATAGACAATATCATCTTCACCACAATATCCGCTATCTGCCCCGTTTTTAAGCATATTTTGCATAGCAACTTCATTTGTTCCAAGTGCAACAACTTTTACATATTGCCCAAGCTCTTTTTTGAGTCTTTTTATAAATGTCCTTCCAAGACCAGCACCTTGCCCGTCCAAAACAGCTATTATCATTTTGCTAATTCATTCCTTTTTTAATTGCTTTGCAGCTCTTACTATTCAGGCAATTTAATTATAGTGGTTTTGAAGAGGGTTGTAAAGGAGGAATATCCGTTGTAATAATTCTTGATAATTAACATTTATTATAAATAAATCGTTTTTTTGGCAGTATAATCTCAAAACATGAGCCAATGCCAACTTTACTTGTGACATTTATTCTCCCCCTGTGAATTTTTACAATCCAATCGACAATGGAAAGGCCAAGTCCTATTCCTTCAGTTGACCTTGATTTGTCAACGCGATAGAACCTGTTGAATATAAAAGGAAGGTCTTCTTCAGGGATGCCAATACCTCCATCTTCAATTGTAATTTTGACTTCATTTTCTTGCTCTTCAATTTTTGCCAGAATCCATCCATCTTTTTTATTGTATTTTATTGCATTTTCAATGAGGTTTATAAAAAGCCTTGTTATAAGTGTTTGATCTCCTTCAATGAAAATGTCCTTATCACACTCTTTGTAAAGTTTTACACCCTTTTGCTGAGCAAACTCTTGCATCTCTTCCATGACATCTTCAACAATAATCCTTAAGTTTATCTTTTCAAAGTCGACCGGCCAGTTTCCTTCTTCGCACCTTGTAAGCATAAAAAGCTGCGAGATTATCTTGTTCATCTTTGAAATCTCTTTGTGTATTACATAAAGTACTTCCTTGTACTCATCTTGTGTTTTGCAGTCCTCTAAAGCTTCTTCCACTAATGCCTTGACTGTTGTAAGTGGTGTTCTTAACTCATGAGAGGCATCAGACAAAAACCGACGCTCTCTTTTGAATGCATTTTCTAACCTGTCAAGCATCTCATCAAATGTCATTGCAAGTCGACCTATCTCATCTTCTACCTTTGGAAAATTCAAGCGTTTGCTAAGGTCAGTGTGTCCAATTGTTCTTGCGGTTTTGGCAATATCATCAATTGGTTTTAATGCTTTTTTAGCAAGCAAATAACCGCCCCATATTGCAATTAAAAATGGCAGTGGAATGGACAGAAATATAACATTTTTTAAGTTTTGCAACACCCTTTTTGTAAGTGAAGGTCTTCCTATCCTCAGCCAGCCAATCATCCTGTTTTTATCGTCAAATAATCTCTGGTCATATATTAACCAATCCTTTTCGTTTATCTCTATCTTTCGGACCCTTTCTGACAAAGGTATACTTTCAACTGCCTTTGTAAAAAGATTACTTGTTTTATAAATTGGAATGCCATTTTTTGAGTATATTACAATCTGCACACCTGAACTGATGATTTTGTGCGACTCATTTACACTTATCTTTTGAGCTTTGGATATACTTACTCTTAGCGCAACCTCATCTGAAAAATCTTGAATGAAATTTTTTTCACCCACATAGAGTAGTTGGAGCATCAGAAGGTATACAAAGACACTGAAGAGAATTATAATCACCATCAACATTGCTGAGTACCATAGAGTCAGTTTTGTACGGATGTTAATATTTTTGGGAATCTTTTTCATCTTTTTTCATCCCTCAACATATACCCAACACCTCTTATTGTATGGATGAGCTTTTCAGGAAAACCATCGTCAATCTTTCTTCTGAGGTATCGTATATATACATCTACAATATTGGAAGTCCCTTCAAAGTCATAGTTCCAAACATGTTCAGCTATTTGTGAGCGTGTAAGTACTCTTCCTTTGTTTCTTGCCAAGTATTCCAAAACAGAATACTCTTTTGATGTAAGGTCAATTACCTTTCCTGCGCGTGTCACCTTTCTGGAATTGGTGTCTATTACAAGGTCTTTTATCTGGATAATTGGGTCTTTTATCTGGCTGTATCTTCTCAAAAGAGCCCTTACCCTTGCTAAAAGCTCATCAAAAGAAAATGGTTTTACAAGATAATCGTCTGCTCCGGCATCAAGCCCTGTTACCCTGTCTTCTATAGAATCCTTGGCAGTCAGACACAAAACAGGAGTCTGGACACCTTTGTTTCTCACAAGTTTTAGCAAAGTTATGCCGTCAATCTTAGGTAGCATTATGTCAAGGATTATTAAGTCATAGCTTGCAGTTTGGATAAAATTTAATCCCTCTTGTCCATCAAGTGCCATATCTACACTATAGCCTACTTCTTGAAGCCTTCTTGCTATTGTATTTGCTAAGGACTTTTGGTCTTCAATTACAAGAATTCTCATGGTAGAATATTCCTCACCCTTTTGTATAATAGTTTTTTTATTGGCTCAATTCTTTTTAGAAGATACACTTTGCAGCCTAAAATCAATTATAGCTCATAAAGGATTTCAGTAAATTAAAAAAATTTAATTCTGCTTTAAGAGTGTTTTAATGTAAAAGGCTTAAAATAAAAAATGCGTTTGGGAAAAATTTGATTTGTGAAAAGGAGGTGGAGTTTGGACATGAAAAGAAATTTAAGAGTACTAAAAAGAGTTTTGGCGATAGGGATTTTAGCCGCTTTTGTATTAGTAGGGATGCTGAGCTTTGCTGCAACAACAACCAGCACTCAAGCAAAACACACAGCTCAAAAAGCAACAGTGTTGAGCAGCACAAAGACAGGTGGAAAGGTTTCAAAACTTGCAAAGACCAATAAAACATCAAAAAGCGCTTCTAAAAAGTTTAGCCTAAGGAAAAAGAAAACAGCAACTTCAAAAAGTGCTACGTCTGTAAAGTCAACAGTTAAAGCTGCTGGTAAGTAACCTCCGAAAAAGTGCACTGCTACAATCCCAATAAAGATTTAAGGGACTGCCCTGTACTCAAGGTGCAGCCCCCTTTTTTATACTTTCACGTCCAAAACAGAAGTTGAAAAATTGCTCTGCAGATACGGTATAACTCCATTTTGAGGACTGTAACCATACATCATAATGTCTTGCAAAATAGGGATGTTCTTGCTTATGAGATTTTTTAGCTCATCTGTTGATAGTCCTTTGATCAAAAATGAGTAACTACTGGAGAGTATAGCAATGTCTTGCTCTTGAAAAGTTTGATATGATGTCAACACTCCTCGTAAGTAGTTTTAAAATTGAATTAGGGCATGAGTTTTCCATTCCGAGCCAAGGTAAGTATACAACCTTGGGCAGTAGAACGAGGAACCAGCTTAAACTAAGATTTAAGCTGGCCTCAACCAGCCAAATAGTTTAGACTTACCTGGAATGGAATAATAGTCTTTTGTGCGGGTATACGGAAATATGCTTCCGTTCCCAGGAGTGAATGTGCAGATAAATTCCATGCCCAGATAGAAAGAATTATATCAAAGTTAGTAAGGCTGGCAAGAGGCCAGCGGTAAATTAGAGTGTGGCCAAAGATTAGAAGCCACAAGCAGCAGGAAGTGATTTTAGGCTGCTTTCCTCTCAAAGAGGAAGTATTGGAAATGTTATTTTAAATTAATGAGACTTAAAATCTTATGTTAATCGAAACTTTGGTTGTTATTTTATTTAAATTTTTTTGATGTGCCTTACGAAAATAATTATACAAGCATTCCTGTAATGAACGAAAATGAGTGAAAATGAAGTGAAATGAGATTTGAAAAAGAAAAGGTACCTCCTGATAAAATATAGTTAAGTAAGTTCTAGAACTTACGAGAAATCATCACAAAAGGAGGTACCTACCTTGAAGTATACACAAAATGAGAAGATATTACAAGTCACAGAGAAAACATTAGTTGTAGGAGTAGATATAGCAAAGGAAAGGCATGTTGGCAGAGCATTTGATTTTAGAGGAGTGGAGCTTGGCAAGAGAAGAGACTTGTCAAGAATTTTGTGTTTCCAATTTATAACGTAAGTTGTAAAGTTGGGTTATGTTATTGATGCATTTTCTAATACTGGGAACTCCATTTTTCCATTTTGTACGGCGTAAGTTTTCTTCTTGTTAAGTAAATATTAATTTCTAAGACTTTGGCAGCCTTAAAAGTATCCACCTGAATTTACTTCTTTACTTTTCAATCATGCTGTTTACACGCAAGGCGGCGTCTGTAGCAAAGAATATGCTTCCTTAATTCCTCAGGGTATTTCATATGAACAGAATAAAACTCTGCTTTTTCTGATATTGCAGCAATAAAATCGAGGATATTTTGAAAGGTATCCATTACAAAGTTCTTTAAATTTCAGTACAGCTTCGTCAAAATCGGAGAAAGAAATTCTAAGTCTGTCTAAAATCCTGTTAAAAGCTGAAAGCTTTATCCTTTGTCATATGTTTTCTGCTATTTCATTGGAGGTGGACAAAAGCAAGCTCAAGGTCAGCAAGAGGATAAGCAAGTTTGGCAACATCTATAATACCAGGAAAGTCATCACTTATGACAATTAAAACTTCTTTAAGACCTCTTGTAATTAAATCGTCAAAAACTTTCATCCAATCAGCCTTATTTTCTTTGCCGAAGAAAGTGTAGACACCGAAAATGTCTTTTTTACCTTTCTTGAGTCGATACCGAGGCTGGCATTGCAAGTAGCTTGTTTAACCTTAGAATTATCCTTAACTTCACTTCTGAATAACCGTCGATGATGAGAGCAAAAGCACTTGTTGGTAGTTCTCTTTGTTTGAATAACTGAAGCTCATTTTTAAGGTCTTCTTTGATTTTTAGTATTTCATTTTCGGAATATGGAAGATTCAAAGCTTTTAAAGTTTGAATAAGGGAACGCTCAAAAATAACCATTGATGTACTTGCGACATAAGCAGGGAAGTAGATAAGCTATCAACTCTTTTGTAGCGGAAAGAAGAGGATAGAAGGTCGGAAATTCTAAGGGCGTGTGCGAGGGACAGAGATTTCAAACTACATAGCAGGTGTTGAAAGTTTTACTTCAATAAAAACCATTGCCTTTGTCATTGTCATTTTTAACAAGGGCTACTTTTCTTTCCGATAACATAAAGCAATCGAGCAAGTTTTACTTTTAGCTGTTTTAGAGCTGGGCGAGTAGGATCATCACAGGAAGCAATACATATTTAGCACTTGTTCGATAGCCATATTTTTAGCGGTCTCAAAAATTTCATTTTTCTCCATAATCGTGAACCCTTTGGTGATTATTTCAATACTAATTATACAGTGGACACAATTTTATTTTAACTCCCTGATATGTTTTTTGGCATTTTTATTACAACGGACATTGGAATATATTTTGAGGAAAAAAGGTAAAGAGATAAGTAGTGAAAGGATAATGGAAGCGATAGATTCAATGAATTTTATTGAAATAGAGATAAAAGGGAAGAAATATTTGATAAAGCAAAGGACAGAAGGAGGAGCTATAGACATCCTGAATGTGATGAAGATAAAGGGGCCGAAAAATTTCATCGCATATGAGGAAGGCTTAGAATTTATTGGTATTAGCAAATGATGTAGTGACAAAATTGAGGTCCAAATTTTGTCAATCCCAGTCCTTCCAAACTTTTTGAGTTTCAAACTGACAAAGTCAAGAAATGGTTTATCTTTGAATTCACTTTTTTTAACTAAAAGAGAAAAGGGCTCAAAAAGAAGATATTTTGTACTGAATTCATACGCAAGCTTACCAGTATCAAATGAATATGTCTTTTTACACCTCAATTAATATTTCTATTTTTGACTTTTTGGCGTAACAAGCTTATTTTGTATACATTATTTTTATTATTGTCCCAAACCCTTTTGGCAACTGGAAAATGCCTGTAGTTCAAAAAATATTAATGATTGAAAATTCTATATCAATATGGTACAACCAAAATTTCCTCATTATTTAGAGGATTATTAAAATACAAAATATTTGAACAAGGTTCGGTTTTTAGCAGTAATCTTTTATCATAAAGCGAAAAAAACTTAAAAATGGTGTTATTAGGCTGCAAATATTCCATTGTTACAAGGTAGCCATCACTTTCACAAATATCTATACATCTTTCTTTTTTGTTAAACTTAAATGTGTTGTAATTCTTAGTAACTATTTTTTCTCCTAAATAGAGAGCTTCTATAATACTTATTTCTTGATTTTCAAGTATTTCTCTTGCAATGTAAAGAACATCTTTTTTATCAATCTTCTTTACTTTAATAATTTTGTAATTAGTATAACTGGAATTTTCTAATATTTTTCCCCTGGTGGTACAAATAAGATGTGAAGAATTATTCTTCTCAAGAAGATTAATTTTGTAAAATTCAGATTTATTTTTATTAACATATGTTTTAAGATAGTAATAGTTATCATTCTCAATGAAATAAAAGGGTAAAACAGCATCGAATTGAGTACATGTAAAAGTGTATTTTTCGAAATCTACTGAATCTTTTAAAATATCAACTTTTAATTGTTCAATAGGATATATTATGTGCTTTTAAGTAAAATGATCGGTTGAAACAATATCACTTCCTTCTTTATTATTGACAAGGAGATCATGTTTTTCGGAATTTCCAAGGTTGCTAATTTCAAAAAATAAGTATTTAGAATCAAACAAATGTACTTGGACCACGTCGATATGTTTTATTTTTTTTGATAATCGAGAAGACAATAGATAATATTTTTTTGCTATAATGTCAATAAAAACAAACAATGGTTCAAACCTTTCTAATTGGTCTTTTTTACCTAAATATGGTATTAATTTCACGAAGATATATCTTTTATCTAATAATTTTGCATGTATTGAATATTTAGTTTTACAAAAAAGGCTGTTATCAAAGTCTTCCAATTCTAAAAGGAGAGGAATGTCTATTATATCCTCTTCTTCTAACTCAGAGTTCAGTTTTTTTATATGGAGTTTGAGACAAGAAGTAAAAGAGCTGTGAATTGTAAATATATCTTCGCACATATCATTATATAAAATTTTAACATCGTTGAAAACTTTAAAGTATTTAGATTTATATTTTTTAGTATCAATATAAAATACTCCCGTCTGATATAATTTAAATGGATGTTTATAAGTCCAACAAAAAATTTTATTATTTTTGTAAAGACAAAAGTTTGAAAATTCTATAGTATTATAATTTGATAAATATTCTTTTAAACTATCAAATAAGCAAATTTTCTTCAATTGGTTAACCTCCTTATAACATTCAGTATATTGGCATAGAGGCACCTATTTTTAAAAAATAAAATTTTAAGTAGTGCTTAAAATATAAAAATAGGTGCCTCTATTCGGTTGGTTTTAATTAATCTATGGGTGGAATATATGAGCAGAACCAAGTATTTTTATCCACTGATTGCTAATTACCGTATGAAAATGAGGATAATAATTGGGAGATTCTTTGTGAACTGAATGATGTTCTATACCATACACACGTGTGGCAGTTAGTGCTAATTTTTCTGCAAGTGCATAATTTTTGCAAAAGACATTGTAATTAAATTTAGCCTTATTATCATCTCTTTCAAAATCAGCTGCTTGAACTCTTTCTTTTGCTGTGAAAAAATCTATAGCTCTACCAATATACACGTTTCCATTGTATATATATGCTTCATAATAGTCATAACTGCTGTTTTTAATCTTTTCGACTATATCTGTAACGATTACACATGTTATTCCACCAATTACTATTGCATGTAAGATTGCTAAAAGAGCAGAAATTAATGCCTCACTTAATCACAATGCAATAGGCAAAGCTATAGCAAACTGTGCAGAGACAGTGTCCGAATCACCAATATTATACTCCTCTTTTGTTTTTTCATCAATCAATTTTGCTTTTAATTCTCACCATCAAAGTATTCTACTTTTACAGAAAAGTTTCTTTCTTCTGGGCTTGATGTGTCCAAACTTTTATCAAACTTTTTAGCAGCAGTTGGCTTGACTTTTAATTTTATCTCATTTGTATCTTTGTCAAGGGTAGCAATATACTTATATCCTTCATTCTCAGCTTCTGCTGTTTTAATTTTTTTGTCAACATCATAGACCTTTATTTTATCTTTCCAAACATCATATCTTGGCTTTGCAAAGCTGACAGAATTGATAGGCAAAAAGGTTAATATAAAACTAATACAAACAATGATAGCTAATATTCTTTTCATTTTACTTTTCATTTTAAACACCCCTCTGAACTATTTTTATTTAAATTTCACAAGACCGAAGCCAAATATATTATCTTTACCTTTTTCACCGAGGTCTTCAGAAAGTTTTAGCAATACATTATAGATTTTATCTTTGTTTATGCTGTGTTTAGGGGGCAAGCCCCACTTTTCTGGTTTGCTTAAGATAAGAGCGATAATTGCTGTCAGGTGTGCAGCAGCCACAGAGTTTCCACTTGAGAGTTTGTAGCTATTGTTTGGAGCTGTGGACAAAATATTTTCACCATAAGAGCAAAAATCAATTTTGCCTTGAGAAGAAAACTGAGATATTTGATTTTTGCAGTTGACAGAAGCGACAGATATAACTTCGGGGTATGATGCTGGGAATCCAGGTCTTCTGTTAAAGGAATTTCTGGCAGCAGCTATTATGATTATTGCTTTTTTAGTTGCCTCTTGTATTGCTTTGTACAGTATGGGGTTGTTAGTTGTAGTAGAAAAATTCATGTTTACAATGTTGATTTTATTTTTGAACACTAATCAAGAGCTTTGGTAATTGTTCCGACTTTGCCTTTAAGATTTTTGTTCAAGCTAATTCAAATAGGCTTCTGCTTCAGGAGGGAATTGGTACAATTTTTTGTTTGCAATATCAAAGATAAAAGCAAAATGTTTTTCATTTTTATAAACCGATGCAGGAGTTTAAATTATAGATTCCATAAGAAAAATAGAAAATTTTCTTTTCCATTTTGTTTAGAATATCTATTTCTATTATAAAATTTCACAGTTTTTACCATCAGTTACTAAAGCATGTATAAATTTTCTATTTCCATAAATTTCTAAAACCCTATCAATAGGTGTTTTAAGATCATAAAAAGGCAAAAGGTGCTATTTTCTATCATTTTACCATTCGTAGATTAAAAAATTATTGATTTTAGTTATGGGTTCCTTTATAATATTTCTCTTTGTAATAACAGTCAAGTTGTTAGATGAACCCAATATTATATATTGAGGAAGAAGTTTTAGAGGAGCCGTTTCTAATGTTCGTTGTGATTCAAATAAATGGCCAACAAAATTTATTTTATTCAATTATTCCATCTTCCAGACTTATTGTATATATTTACGTATGATATAATAATTTGGTGGAAAAGCTAAAAAATTCTCTCTCAGAAATTTAAACGTGGCAAACTTTTATTTATCCTTTTCAAGTTTTGCTTTAAATGAAAAGATTTTGAAAATGATTTCAAAAAACTTGCTATTATAAGATTAATAAAAATTCATCATTCGCTTTGCTTTTTTCCACAAGTGTAATTGTAAAAGGACTTGAAAGAGGGTATTTTGTGATAAATTCAAGAAAAGCTGAAGAAGATTCTAATGAATATACCTTTATTTTATAATGCTTTGGAATATCTCTATAGTCAAAACGAGGGGAGAAAGTTAAAAAAAGACCATGTTTTAAGATGTACTTGTACATGATATCTGGCATAAATTGCTCTTCTTTGCTCAGGAGAATATTTACACTTTTTGTATTGTTACCATTTAAAAATTCTTTACTTATTCTTAACAGATTTTGTTTATCATTTATTTCTTCAATTGATAAAGAAATAGCCGTTAGTAAACCATTATTATAGTGCAGGAATTTATTATAAAGATTGATTGAAGTTTGCATTATCTCTTTGGTATAATTTTTAAGTTCTAATTTTATAAGTCTGGATAAATTAGTTTTTATAGATTTCTTAATATAGTAGAAGCACAAATCTTTTATCGATTCAATATCATCTAAAAAGCGAAAAGAAAAATTTTCTGAGATACGTTCAACAATATAAGCGTCTAAAAATAATTTTTGATTTTTAATGTCTTCAATAAATTTATTCAGTGGATAAAATGCAAAAGCCTCCCAAAAGTGTTGAGTCATTTTTGAATTTTTTGGTGGCCAATACATTTCCTTTTCCTCAGCGTCAATTTGTCCAAATTTAATAAATATAAAACCGTCAGCATTGCTAACAGGAAGATACCTTATATAGGATATAGGAAACGGCTTTTTAGGATCATTATCGTAAATGTAACTATAGAATTTATTTTCAAAAAGGTCTATCACATAAATTTGCCATTTATTATTAGAGTTGAAAGCATAAAACTTGTCGTGTATAGTTATTATATAGCGAAAATTTACCATTTCAAAAAAAAGAAGGGGAGGCACAATGAAATTACTTATACCTTCCTGTTTTAGGTGTTTTTCCCATAGCTTCAATTCAACAATAGGAATTTCAAGAATGTCTTTTTCATGTCTATTTAGCAAGTTAATACTCCTAACAGTGATTTTAACATAGTCATCTACAATATTCCAGTAATACCCATATAGTGTATTATTTATTTCATCAAAATAAATGATTTTATCTAACTCTTTTTTAAACAGGTAAGTTTTAAGTTGAAGATTTGAGATATCAATAAAACATATACCAACAGATTTATATGTGCTTTGCTTTAATACACTTCTTAATAAGAAATTTTTGCACTCTATTGGTAGACTACCCAATTGATTATTTTTTAAAACATTATGCATTTCGGATGATAAATCTTGAATATAAACAACATCAATGTTCATCATTTTTATCCTCCTAAATAAAAGCATTGACTACTTTATATTTAAAAGAACAAAAGGTAGCTTTAAAAGTCAGTTTAGCTACCTCTTGAAATTTAAATAATTTGAGTTTAATAAGGATAGAATATATGAGGTCGTTTTCTAATCTCATTAAAAAATACATGAAAGTGAGGAAAATAATTTGGGTCATCATTATGAGGAGTTTTATGTTCATAATAATATGCTTGTGGGTAACTATGAGTAGATGCAAAAAAACTACTTCTCTTGCTAATAGTTCTGCAAGACTTCGACTTTTAGCAAAGATATCACCACTATCTAAAACAGTAGCCTTAGCTGTACCAAAATCAACAGCTGGTCCAACAAAAAGTTTTTTATCAGAGGAAATATATGCCAAAAAGTAATCATATGAACTGTTTCTTACTTTATCAACCACTTTTTCGGCAAGATAATAAGCATATCCAGCGACAAAAACTATCCCAGCAGCACCAAGCAGGATATATAAAAGTTCTTCAAGAAGTCCTAATGCCCACGGCAGAGCTATAACATACTGTGCCGAAACAGTATCAGAATCACCTATATTATACTCCTCTTTTGTTTTTTCATCAATCAATTTTGCTTTTAAATTCTCACCATCAAAGTATTCTACTTTTACAGAAAAGTTTCTTTCTTCTGGGCTTGATGTGTCCAAACTTTTATCAAACTTTTTAGCAGCAGTTGGCTTGACTTTTAATTTTATCTCATTTGTATCTTTGTCAAGGGTAGCAATATACTTATATCCTTCATTCTCAGCTTCTGCTGTTTTAATTTTTTTGTCAACATCATAGACCTTTATTTTATCTTTCCAAACATCATATCTTGGCTTTGCAAAGCTGACAGAATTGATAGGCAAAAAGGTTAATATAAAACTAATACAAACAATGATAGCTAATATTCTTTTCATTTTACTTTTCATTTTAAACACCCCTCTGAACTATTTTTATTTAAATTTCACAAGACCGAAGCCAAATATATTATCTTTACCTTTTTCACCGAGGTCTTCAGAAAGTTTTAGCAATACATTATAGATTTTATCTTTGTTTATGCTGTGTTTAGGGGGCAAGCCCCACTTTTCTGGTTTGCTTAAGATAAGAGCGATAATTGCTGTCAGGTGTGCAGCAGCCACAGAGTTTCCACTTGAGAGTTTGTAGCTATTGTTTGGAGCTGTGGACAAAATATTTTCACCATAAGAGCAAAAATCAATTTTGCCTTGAGAAGAAAACTGAGATATTTGATTTTTGCAGTTGACAGAAGCAACAGATATAACTTCGGGGTATGATGCAGGAAAGCCTGCTTTTGAACCAAATGAATTTCTTGCCGAGGCAACAATGATTATTTTATGTTTTGCTGCTTTTGAAACAGCTTTTCTGAGTTTTGGATTATCAGATGAGGTAGAAAAACTCATGTTTACAATGTTAATCTTGTTTTTAATACAAAAGTCAAGAGCACGTACAACGAGGTCAACTTTTCCTTCAAGTTTTTTATTTAAGATTTTTAAGATGAAAATTTCAGCATCAGGTGCAATGCCGACAATACCAAAGTTATTATTTTGAGCTGCGATTATACCTGCGATAAAAGTTCCATGTCCTGTTTCATCTGATGCGGGTTTGTTTGGCTCAATAAAGTTAATAGTTTTGATAATATTTGCACTTTTTAAGTCAGGATGGTTCAGGTCAATACCAGAATCCAGAGTAGCAATTTTAACTTTTTTGCCTCTGGTAAATTTCCACATTTTAGTGATACCAAGTTTTTTGTAGCTCCAGGGAACAATTTGCTTTTTATAGGCTTGTTGAGGGTTTTGTGTAGAAGGATTATTACTCATGTAGAGATTGGCAGCAAGTATTGATGATAATATTGCAAAGATAGCACCTGACAGTAAAAAAAGCTTCTTGTGTTTGTGCAACAAATTAGAACCTCCTAACAAAATAAATAGGATTAAAGTATTTAAGAGGTGTTAAGCATAATGATAGTTATCAACTCCTTTCAATGGATAAAATAGCTATAAATACTTATATCAAAAAAAAAACGCAATAGGCAAATTGAATAAATTTTATTTTCTTCATGTGGAGAGTTTAAACAAGAGGAAGGCTTAGAATTTATTGGTATTAGCAAATGATGTAGTGACAAAATTGAGGTCCAAATTTTGTCAATCCCAGTCCTCCCAAACTTTTTGAGTTTCAAACTGACAAAGTCGAGAAAAAGGTAACAGGTGTAAATTACGAAATGCCACTTTTCTTATTTTTTTGAGTTTAGAAACTTTAAATTATCTTGATACAAAACATTTAATAAAAAAAATTAACAAAATCAATTTTTATTTTTTTTTACAAAACAATAAATAAGAATACCTAAATTTATTAGGAGAGCTACACAGGTTATATAAAGAGGATAGTTGTTGACAATCTGAGCAGAGGTTCCAACAATTTTTATTCTAAAGCAATTTATATCAATAGATTTTAATCCTTCACTGTAAGCAACTAAACTATATTTTCCATTAAATTCAAATAAAAAAACCATGAGCGACAGTTGAGTCTATATAATTGTGTAAAAAGGGATTGAGCCACCCCTCACCCTCTGGTTAGAATAGAAATTAAGAATAACCAAAAACCAAATTCTTTCAGGAGGGATGAGGAATGGCTCAATACAATATTACCATAGATTCTGAAATTTTGCATTACCTTTTTACAACAGGCACAAAAGACGAGAAATTAGCCAAGTTATTAGAATCAATACTTAATCAAATTTTAGCGTATCTTGCTACTGAACAAATTAAGGCTTAAGCCTACGAGAGGACAGAGGAAAGACAAGATTATCATAACGGTTATTATTTCTGTGAAATTAATTACCAGAGTAGGGACTTTGACTTTGAAAGTACCAAGACTGCGTAATGGTAAATTTGACTTGTAACCTTTTTGAACGTTATCAGCGAACTAAACAAGCGCTTTTATTGGCTATTTAGTGAGATGGTGGTAAATGGAGTATCCACACGAAAGATTGAAGAAATTACTTATGAGTTATGTGGGACTGAGTTTTCAAAATCCACCATTTCAGAGTTTTGCAAAAATCTTGATCCTGTAATTTTGTTATTGTCAATACCTTTTCCCCACTTTTGATAACATTTTTTCCCCACCTGTTTTCAAAAAAATTTAATTATCATTATTTAACTGATTTGATTCATTCTTGGAATCATCTGTTAAAGCTTTTATAGCACCCTCCCTTTGCTTCATCCTATAACTTTCACCTTTGATAACTACAAAATGACAGTGATGTACAAATCTATCTAAAATCGCTGTCGCTAAAACTGGATCATAAAATATCCTCGGCCACTCTTCAAATACCTTGTTTGTAGTTATTATTATCGATCCTCTCTCATACCTCTTTGATATTATCTCATAAAAATCATCTACACTGCTTTGATTAAATTTCCTTAAGCCCAGCTCATCTATTATTAACAAATCCACATTAACCATCCATGCTTAGGAAAGCACAACCATTGATGAAAATAGACTTAAGAAAAGGTTGCAAAAGATTTGTTTTTTGTTAAACTAAAGTTAACAGGGCAAAGGTTGATTTATTGTTGATGGATATAATACCTCGATCATTAACCTAACCTGATTACCTTTGAGCACAGCCAATTGTCGCCCCATATTATCCTGATATGGGAACAGCACGGGTGCTAAACTTCTTATTTTCTCAGGTAATCATCCCTGTAATAAATTCAGAATAGGAGATAATAATATGCAAGATTTACTTGAGATTTGTTGTGGATTGGATGTTCACAAAGAAACTGTTGTAGCCTGCTTGCTTAAAGGCTCTGTCCATAACGATAAACCCCAAAAAACAATAAGAACATTTTCCACTTTACTGCCAGGGCTTGAAGAATTAAAAGCATGGCTTGAATCAGAAAACTGCCATCATGTTGCAATGGAAAGCACAGGAGTCTACTGGCAACCTGTTTATAATATTTTGGAAAGTGCTTTGGACGGCACTATGGTAGTTATAGTTACCAATGCAAGGCATATGAAAAATGTTCCTGGCAAAAAGACTGATATGAAAGATGCAAAATAAATTGCAACTCTTTTGAGGGCAGGACTTTTAAATGGGAGTTTTATTCCAGCGCAAACAATAAGAGAATTAAGAGACCTTACAAGATATCGTAAAAGCATAATAGAAGAACTATCATCACAGAAAAACCGCATTGAAAAGCATCTTCAAAGCTGTGGTTTTAAACTTTCAAATTTTCTCACAGATATATTTGGTGTATCTGGAAGAGCAATAATAAACCACATAGCAGAACATGGCAGTATAACCGCAGAAGAAGTTGAAAGTTATGTAAAAACAAGAGCACGCAATAAATTACAAGAGATAAAACTGTCGGTAAATGGCAGGATGAACAGACATCAGCGTGAATTTTTAAGGCTTCTGCTTAAGCATTTAAGCATTTAGATGAGACATATGAACATCTTAGTGAAATAGAAGGAAATATTAATTTTGAACTTGAAAAATTTAAAAGGCAGATTGAGCAATTGGATAGCATACCAGGTATAGATAAAACGGCGGCTGCTGCAATAATTGCTGAAATTGGCATAGATATGAGCAAATTTAAAACTGCAGAACATATTTGTTCATGGGCAGGATTAAGTCCTGGCAATAATGAAAGTGCAGGAAAAAAAAGTCCACTCGAGTAACAAAGGGTAATACCTACATCAAGAGGATACTGTGTGAAGTTGCATGGAGTCTAACTCGCGTAAGAGATTCATACCTTGCTACGTGGTATTGGAAAGTAAAGCAGCGCCGAGGGGCAAAGAAAGCAATAGTAGCTCTTGCTAGAAAATTACTGGTTATAATCTATAATATGCTTAAGAATGACACTGACTATGATAAAAAAGTTTTTAGTGAAGTTCGAAAGAAACAAGAGATAATTCGTGTTAATCGACTTATCAGCGAAGCAAAAAAGTTTGGTTTAGAAGTTATAAGCCCCCAATCAGTTTAAATCTTGATTAAATTTATAATAATTCCAGCTGATGCCTTTTTAGCATCGGTTAGTTTGTTATTGTCTTTTTTTCTTATTAAATGATTGAGAATCTTCTATTGTTTATGTTCAAAATCATTTTTGAATGCAATCTATTTTCGTGCTACAATTTACAATAAAAGGAAGGTAGAAGTTGAAACAGTATTTGGGATAATAAAGAACAATAAAGGATTTAGGAGATTCCTGCTCAGGGGTTTGAAGGGTGTAAAGCTTGAGTGGGTTTTGGTTTGTATTGCCTATAACATAGAAAAATTAGCAAAGATAATGATAGAGGGCTGGGGTAAAACTGTCGCCCAACCCTCTTTTTGTTTGCTTTATAACTTAATATTGGTATTTAATACCACAATACATTCTTTTTTGATTATTAAAAATTATTGTTTTGGGACAGCTCCTACTAAGTTGTCTTACGGAAAGAGAAACTATTAAAGCCTCTAAATTTTCACCATAAAAGTATTCTATTTTTACATAAAAGTTTCTCTTCTCATTTTAGCTTGAGTTGTGCAAACTTTTACCAAACTTTTTAATAGCGAATGAAAATAAAAGAAGCCCCTAAAAATGAGTTTCAATTATTCAAACTGGGTAAAAACTACTTTCTGGTGCTTTTTACTTCTTATCATCGACGGTTATTAAGAGTCAAATCAAATGCAAAAACAAAACATGTTACTTGTAGTGTCATCTATGGTTACTTTATTATAAACTATAAAGCTAAATTTTAAAGATTGTATTAACATAATATTAAAAGAAATTCCTTTTGTTAACATGATTAGTAGCAAGTCCATATGCACAGCCAATGTGTACGGAATACTTTATTTTAAAAATTTTCAAATACTAAATCAGGAAAATAATCTAAAAATAAATTTTCGTCATCACAATAAAAATATAAGCTTTCTAAAGACTATTAAGGACAATAAACTTATGAGTCATGTTTTATTAAAAATCTTGGATATATTATAATAGCATTTAGTTCTTCTGTTTCAGAATTTATAATTAATGAGAAAAATTCTTCCATATATGATATCTTTCTTATTAACTCATTATCGTTTAAATAAATATATGTGTATTTTTCCTCTGGATTAACTGTGACAAAAATGGAACAGTTTTTTAAAAGATAAAACTCTTCAATTTGTTCTTTATATGGAATGTTAATTGGTAGTTCAAAGAAGGAAATTTCATTGGTTCCTATATAATGTTTTATAAAAAAATTTTTAATTGGTAGTAAATAAGAATGGAAAGGACGATATAATAAAAAGTATCTATTCTCTTCTATATATACTGGACGTATTTTTTCTGAGGGAAAAGGTAGGGACCCTATAAAAGCTCTTTTTTTCGTTTCTAGATTGTAAGTAAAGATGTCGGTTCTTTTTGTCAAAAAATTTTCTTTTACATAAGGAACAAATGGAGAATCGATATAAAGAGAATGACTTTTTATACTGTAAAAAAAACCATAATAAGGTTTTCCATAGTTTAAAAAACTTAATGTTTCAGAATACTCAACTTTATCAATTATATATTTAGATAACGCAGGCATTACACCGCTGATTAAATCTTGAATTAACTCTTCACAAGGAATAATCAGTAAAGTTTCAATCTTATTAATTATATCTTCACCTAAATTAAAATAGTATCTTTTTTCATCTGAGCTAATTCTACCAGTTTTAATAAATAGATAATTTCTGTTTTTGAATTTTTTTATTTCTGCGAATGAAATTTCGCAAATATAGTGGTTATCTGTTATAAATGCATCAAGATAAAATTCAGATTTATTATATAGGTCAATAATCAGAACAAATTTATCTTTAAAATTTTCACAATTATTTATTAGCATTATATATCTTTCATTTAATGCCAATACGTGAGTTGTAAATGGAATAAGCATATCTTTGTTTTCATTTTCTTCAGAAAACTCCATAATAAAACTAAACAACAAGCTTTCCTCTTTTTTTGCTAAATCTACACTAAATATTCTAATTTCACTAACTTTAGTACTAGTTGAGATTATTGTGTAACCAGTTAGAGTAAATTTCTCCTCATCAAAAAAAATTATTTGAGATATTTTATTTTTGAGTTTATAACTAATAGTTTGTTCGACCTTGCCATTTATAAAGGATAAAACTATAATAGATTCAATAATACTTCCAAGTATATCGTTCTTTTCCATAACAAACAGTATATTACTACAACTTTGATAGATAGGATGAAAAGATAACATGTCTTTATTAGCAAAAAAATTATAATGATTATATGTAATTTTGTGATAATTGTTTAACATTTCTGATAAATCATATACAGGAATTTCAAACATTATTTTAGGAATTCCCTCCTAATTTTCAATTATTTTTGGCAATGAGGGTTGCCAGAAGTATTTAATAATGACAACCCTCAAGAAAGCTATTTGAAAAATTTCAATATAAAAGATAAAAAATATGAGCAGGAATTTTAGTATCCTTATTCATATAAATATGATAATGATAAAAATAATTAGGCATGCTTCCATGAATTTCTGGTCCATAAACGTATCCACCAAATGTGATATAATTTTTTGCTACTGAATCAGCAAGATTTTTAGCCTTGATTTTATATTTACAGAAAACATCTAACCAATTATATACTCTCATATAAGCTTCTGAATAATCTATTGCAGGACCGATATAAAGAATACCATTTTTTATTGCTGCTTTATAATAATCATAGTTTCTGTTTTTAACATTTTCAATTACTTCACTTGCTTCTACATATTTTTCTCCAAATAAAACAATTATTTTACCAATTGCTAATAAAATTGCTGTTAGAATTTCAGCAAGTCCTAAGGCTATTGAAATATCAATAACATACTGTGCCGAAACAGTATCAGAATCACCAATATTATACTCCTCTTTTGTTTTTTCATCAATTAGTTTTGCTTTTAAATTCTCACCATCAAAGTATTCTACTTTTACAGAAAAGTTTCTTTCTTCTGGGCTTAATGTGTCCAAACTTTTATCAAACTTTTTAGCAGCAGTTGGCTTGACTTTTAATTTTATCTCATTTGTATCTTTATCAAGTGTAGCAATATACTTGTATCCTTCATACTCAGCTTCTGCTGCTTTAATTTTTTTGTCAACATCATAGACCTTTATTTTATCTTTCCAAACATCATATCTTGGCTTTGCAAAGCTGACAGAATTGATAGGCAAAAAGGTTAATATAAAACTAATACAAACAATGATAGCTAATATTCTTTTCATTTTACTTTTCATTTTAAACACCCCTCCGAACTATTTTTATTTAAATTTCACAAGACCGAAGCCAAATATATTATCTTTACCTTTTTCACCGAGGTCTTCAGAAAGTTTTAGCAATACATTATAGATTTTATCTTTGTTTATGCTGTGTTTAGGGGGCAAGCCCCACTTTTCTGGTTTGCTTAAGATAAGAGCGATAATTGCTGTCAGGTGTGCAGCAGCCACAGAGTTTCCACTTGAGAGTTTGTAGCTATTGTTTGGAGCTGTGGACAAAATATTTTCACCATAAGAGCAAAAATCAATTTTGCCTTGAGAAGAAAACTGAGATATTTGATTTTTGCAGTTGACAGAAGCAACAGATATAACTTCGGGGTATGATGCAGGAAAGCCTGCTTTTGAACCAAATGAATTTCTTGCCGAGGCAACAATGATTATTTTATGTTTTGCTGCTTTTGAAACAGCTTTTCTGAGTTTTGGATTATCAGATGAGGTAGAAAAACTCATGTTTACGATGTTAATCTTGTTTTTTATACAAAAGTCAAGAGCACGTACAACGAGGTCAACTTTTCCTTCAAGTTTTTTATTTAAGATTTTTAAGATGAAAATTTCAGCATCAGGTGCAATGCCGACAATACCAAAGTTGTTATTTTGAGCTGCGATTATACCTGCGATAAAAGTTCCATGTCCTGTTTCATCTGATGCGGGTTTGTTTGGCTCAATAAAGTTAATAGTTTTGATAATATTTGCACTTTTTAAGTCAGGATGGTTCAGGTCAATACCAGAATCCAGAATAGCAATTTTAACATTTTTGCCTCTTGTAAATTTCCACATTTTAGTGATACCAAGTTTTTTGTAGCTCCAGGGAACAATTTGCTTTTTATAGGCTTGTTGAGGGTTTTGTGTAGAAGGATTATTACTCATGTAGAGATTGGCAGCAAGTATTGATGATAATATTGCAAAGATAGCACCTGACAGTAAAAAAAGCTTCTTGTGTTTGTGCAACAAATTAGAACCTCCTAACAAAATAAATAGGATTAAAGTATTTAAGAGGTGTTAAGCATAATGATAGTTATCAACTCCTTTCAATGGATAAAATAGCTATAAATACTTATATCAAAAAAAAAAAAAAAACGCAATAGGCAAATTGAATAAATTTTATTTTCTTCATGTGGAGAGTTTAAACAAGAGGAAGGCTTAGAATTTATTGGTATTAGCAAATGATGTAGTGACAAAATTGAGGTCCAAATTTTGTCAATCCCAGTCCTCCCAAACTTTTTGAGTTTCAAACTGACAAAGTCGAGAAAAAGGTAACAGGTGTAAATTACGAAATGCCACTTTTCTCATTTTTTTGAGTTTAGAAACTTTAAATTATCTTGATACAAAACATTTAATAAAAAAAATTAACAAAATCAATTTTTATTTTTTTTACAAAACAATAAATAAGAATACCTAAATTTATTAGGAGAAGGAGAAAGGATTAAATTTTTATAGAAAGTAGATTGAAAAATGAGAGCGGGTGGTCAGAGTACATCCCCATACGGGCGAAGACCCTGCATACGAGCCGAAACTTAAGTCCACGCCATGGTAGATGGGACGAGGGAATTGAGGGCAAGGGAGAAAAGACCCTGAGAGCCATGAGAGGGTAAACGCCATGGTTATTGTGGATCAATACCTGCCGCAATATGGTATAGCAACAAGATAAATACAGTGAAAAGGTTAATTCTAAACTGAACATGGTATAATAAAGCAATAATAGTAATATCAAGCAACAAATCATTTTCAATGATAGCGAAATTTAAAGAAATCGCGAGATATTTTGAGAAAATCAAAGATACATTGAGAGAGGTGGTGTTAATATGACATGGGAAAAAGAACTTTTCTGGAAAAAGGCAGCTGAGTTTCACGGGCACATATGTCCAGGTCTTGCGATAGGATTTAGAGCATGTGAGGCAGCTATAAAAAGACTTTCTATAGATTTTTCTTCAGATGAAGAAATAGTTTGCATTACAGAAAATGATGCATGTGGAGTTGATGCTATTCAGGCAATTTTGGGATGTACTGCCGGCAAAGGTAATCTAATTTTCAAAGACAGAGGCAAACAGGCATTTACATTTTTCAGAAGAGATACAAATCAGGGTATTAGAATTGTGTTCAAGGGTTTTAATGAAAATAGGTCAAGAGAAGAAAACCTCCAGTATATTCTTGATGCGCCTTTAGATGAGATTTTTGAGTACAAAGAACCAAAAGATAAATTACCACAAAATGCACGTATTTTCAGGTCTTTGAAATGTGAAAATTGTGGAGAAAAAACAGCAGAGCACAGAATAAGAATTTTGGATGGAAAGTTTTTGTGTCTTGATTGCTATGAGGACTACTCAAGAGGATGAGGAAGATAAAGTTTTTTTTCATTTTCTTTTATATCATCTATTATCAAAGAATATATATCTTTCATAGATGAATTTACCGTACCAGGAATAGAAATACCATGCAGATTCAAAGGAATGATGTATTTTTTACAATAAAGGCTGAAAATTGTCTGTGCTATCTTTGCAGAAATTTCACCCTTTATTCCACTGCATGTCAAAATTCCAATTGGTCCAACAATTGCATCTGGGACAAAGTTTGTCAAAAAATAAACAATTTCATCTTCACCGCAATATCCTACATCTGCGCCGTTTTTAAGCATGTTCTGCATAGCTACTTTATTTGTACCAAGCGCAACAATTTTTATTTTATCCTCAAATTCTTTTTTTTTCAATCTTTTTATAAATTCTCTTCCAATTCCAGCACCCTGTCCGTCTAAAACTGCAATGACCATGTGTATCTCAATCCTTTGACATTGTGTTTTTTAAGTAATTTTAATTATAAAACCTTTTGAATTTGGTTGTCAAAAAAAAATTGTCTATCATCTTTATTGTTTTTTCAGTTATATAGCTTTTGTATTATTTTGCCTTCAAAAAATCACAAAAAATTTAATTGAATATTTGCAAAAATTTTGTGTATAATTTCTTACATATGAAGTTGTGATAATGTTAAGATAAAGAAATTTATATGGTGAACAAAACTATGAAAAGGATATTGATTGTTGATGATTCAGAGCTTATGTGTGAACTTATAAAAGAGACTTTGAGGGGTTTAGAGGAAGATAAAGTTATATTTACAGCGACAAATCCTCTTATAGCTATTAGAAAGGCAAATTTATTTAAAATTGATTTGGCACTTGTTGATTATGAGATGCCTTATATGAATGGTCTTTTACTTATCGGCTATTTAAAGGAGATAAATCCATTAACAAAAATTGTAATGGTTTCTGCTTATACTGAACCTGGTGCCCAGATTACTCTTGAAGCACTTGCAAAAGGTGCAATTGATTATATATTAAAACCTGCAAATAAAGAAGAGTTTAAAGAATTTAAAAAAGAACTGTCAGAAAAAGTTCAATGGATATTAGCTGGGAGAGAACTTAGCCGTAAAAAAAGTAAGGTAGAGAAAGACAAAACTAAGGTTTTAAACTCCCTTGAGGGGCTTAAGACTTATACTTCCAACTATTTAGTGGACAAGCTAAGAGAAAGTAAGGTAATAGCAATTGGAATTTCAACAGGAGGCCCCCCTGTTTTAGAAAAGATTTTTACAAATCTTAAGAAAGATTTTTCGATTCCTATATTAGTTGTTCAGCACATGCCACCGACATTTACGAAAGCATTGGCTGAGAGACTTTGCAAAATATCTCAAAGACAAGTGAAAGAAGCCGAAGATGGTGAAAAGATTGAAAATGGTGTGATTTATATAGCAAAAGGCGGAGTGCATATGGCTGTTGAAAAAATTTTAGGAAAGTATTACATAAGGCTTCTTGAAAATGTTGAAAAGGTGAATAGCCACAAACCATCGTGTGATATTTTATTCAGTTCAGTAGCTGAATGGTACGGGAAAAATGCAACAGGCATAATTATGACTGGAATGGGCTGTGATGGAGCAAATGGTCTTTTGGAAATGAAAAATCAGGGTGCCTTGACAATTGCGCAAAGCAAAGAATCATGCGTAGTTTTTGGCATGCCAAGAGTCGCCATAGAAAAGGGAGCGGCAGAAGCAGTACTAAGTACAGATGATATTATAAGACTTTTAAATGAAGTATAAACCTAAAATAATAGGTGTAAAATATCTCTTTAAATAAAAAGACACATGGATATATTCACGCTGTTCCTATACCGTTACATCCAAAACAGAAGTTGAAAAATTGCTCTGCAAATAAGGTACAACTCCATTTTGAGGACTATAAGTATACATCATAATGTCTTGCAAAATAGGAATGTTTTTGCTCATAAGATTTTTTAAATTATCAGCTGACAGTCCTTTGGTCAAAAATAAATAACTACTGGAGAGCATAGTAATGTCTTGCTCTTGAAGAGTTTGATTTGATGTCAAAACTCCTTTATTTAAAAGGTTTAGCTGATTTCCCATTTCAACTAATGTACTTGGTGAGGGTAAATCCGACATTTGCTCAAAACTATTTTGTACTACCTCTAAACCTGATTTAGAGCTTAGGATTTCTGGACTGTATATTTTAAGCTGGTTTTCGAAACTTGGACGTTGTGCTTGCTTTTCAAGGATAGCTACTTTATCAGGTATTATGTTGTTTTTCAAATTGTTCAAAACATTTCCTTGAGAAATTATTGTATAGTCAATTGAATTATGCAAACTCTGCGAAAAAGTGTTTATCAAAGATTTTGAACTAATGTATGATACACCTACCATTTTACCTCAACTCTTTTTATACTTTTTTGGATATCCCCTCATATTTTTATTATACCACAATTCTTACTCAAAAGTTTTCAAAAAAGATGTGTATCTTTTTGCTCAAGTATGGTATATATAAAGTTAAAGCAAACTCTTTTGGGGGCTTATGATTTTAAGATGGACAGCCAAACTCAAATACCCGAAAAGTTTAAAAAATTCTTTTGGGATATTGGATTTGAAGATTTAGACATTCAGAGGCACAAAGCATTTATCATCACACGCCTTCTTAACTTTGGAGACCAAGATTGCATAAAGTGGCTATTTAACACATATTCAAAAGAAGAGATTAAGGATGTAGTAAAAAATAGCAGAAGTCTTTTGAAAAAACCTGCAAGATTTTGGCAACTATATTTCAATTTGAAAGAGGATGAAATGAGGTGTTTTGAGGTTTTCAAAAAGATGGAAGGGATGTTTCCGTTTTAGGGGTATTTCAAAATGGGGGTTAACGTTAAAATGATTTTAAATGTTTTAGAGTATCAAAGGTATGAAGTTCTAAATAAGATTGTAAAAAGTGATGTAATTGGAGAGTTTTACTTAGGTGGGGGGACAGGACTTGCTTTGCAGCTTGGACATAGAGTTTCAGAGGACTTCAACTTTTTTTCACCAATAGAATTTTCAAGCGACTATATAATATATAAATTGGAAAAAGTAGGCGATATAAACATATTGTACTCAGCAAAAGATACTCTTCATATGCTTTTAGATGGAGTTAGAGTAACATGGCTATATTATCCTAATCCTTTATTAGATAATCTTGTAATACCAACTGAAATAAAAGGCTTGAAAATTGCTTCAAAAATAGATATAGGTATGATGAAATTAGTTGCTATTTCTTCAAGAGGCTCAAAAAAAGATTTTATTGATTTGTACTGTATATGCCAATCAGGAATAGAGTTAGAGGAGCTTGTTAAGCTTCTTCCACAAAAATTTCCAAACAAAATGGTAAATCTTTATCATATCCTTATGAGTCTTTGTTACTTTGATGATGCTGAGGATGAAGCAATGCCCAAGATGTTCATTAGACTTGACTGGGATATTGTCAAGAGATTTTTCTTAGATAATTATCAGAAATTAGTAAAATTAATAGAATAATAATTTTCAAGAAAGAAGGTGTACCATCTTGAAGGTAATGACATTTTCGCACTATAAAGAGTTAACTGAAGGAATTTTAAAAGATTCATACGCCATTGTTATTGACCTTCTCAGGGCAACATCTACTATGATTTGGGCTATTTCAAATGGTGCAAACGTAATAATTCCTGTTGAGAATATTTTAGAAGCAAAGCTTTTTAAAAGGTTAGATGAAAGCGTTCTTCTTGGAGGAGAGAGAGGCGGTTTGAAAATTGAAGGGTTTGACCTTGACAATTCACCTCTTTCGTACAAAAAGGAAGTTGTTTTTGGCAAAGCTATCGTAATGACAACAACAAATGGGACAAGAGCGCTCAAGAAGGCATCCTTTGCAAAGCGAATCTTTCTTGGTTCGTTTATAAACGGCAAAAAAACTGCAGAGTATATATTAAAAGAAGCTTTAAAAGATGATATGCAGAAAATAGCAATTGTATGTGCAGGAACCGAGGAGAAATTCACCCTTGAAGATGTCCTTTGTGCGGGATATTTTGTGGATATATTTAAAACCTGCCTTGAAAAAATTGAGGTTGATGATCTGTCTTTAGCTTCGTATGAGCTTTATAAAAAATTTGAAAATGACCCTCATGAAATATTAAAATATTCATATCACTATAATCATTTAAAAAAACTTGGTTTTGAAGCTGACCTTGAATTTTGTCTCAAAAAAGACTTTGTGGATTGTGTATGTGAGTACAAAAACTTGGTAGTAGAGAAGGTGTGAAAATGTTTGAAATCTATCTTTCCTCATACTCAAAGAAAATTTATAGAAAAAGAGCCAAAATAACATCTATTGTAGGCATATTTATAATCATTGCAATATCAAGCTTACTTCACTTTGGGTTTGACTTTTTCGGAAAAATAAAAGCCACTGCTGTACTTTTTGCAGTCAACGAAAGTGTATGGGAGCATCTTAAAATTGGATTTTTCGGAGGGTTGATTTTTTACATAATTGAATTTATCATTTATGGAAAGAAGTTTGACAATTTTATTGTGGGGAAGACAGTTGCACTATTTTTGATACCATTTTTGACAGCAGTGTTCTTCTACACCTATAGGATATTTTTGGAAGACAATTTGATTTTTGATATACTCACTCTTGTTTTAGCAGTGATAATTGCTCAGTTTGTTTCACTTGCCATAACTCTATCTAACAAAAAGATAAAGAAGGCACCGTTTGTGCTACTTTTAATTATAATGCTGATATTATTTCCATTGTTTACATACTTCCCACCAAAGATACCAGATCTTTTTTATGATTTTGCTCATAAACGTTATGGAATGTAGGTATAAAAGTATTTAAAAACTCTGAGGAAAGAATTTTAACAAAAGGAGGAAAATCATTTATGGAAAAGCCAAAATTTTATATAACAACGCCTATATACTATCCATCGGACAAACTCCATATTGGTCACACATATTGCACAGTTGCAGCAGACACAATTGCAAGATACAAAAGACTAAGAGGGTATGACGTGTTTTTCCTGACAGGGACAGATGAGCATGGCCAGAAGATAGAAAGAAAAGCGCAAGAGGCTGGTAAGACTCCTCAAGAGTATGTTGATGAGATAGTTGCGTCAATAAAAGACCTTTGGAAGCTTATGAACATCTCATATGATGACTTTATTAGAACAACAGAAGAGCGCCACAAGAAGGTTGTCCAGAAGATATTTACAAAGCTTTATGAGCAGGGCGATATCTACAAGAGCGAGTATGAGGGTTGGTACTGTACACCATGCGAGTCTTTCTGGCTTGACAGACAGCTTGTTGATGGCAAGTGTCCTGACTGCGGCAGACCTGTTGAGCGTGCAAGGGAAGAGAGCTACTTTTTCAGGCTTTCAAAATACCAAGATGCACTTGTTAAGTATATTGAAGAGCATCCGGATTTTATTGTTCCACAGTCGCGCGCAAACGAGATGATAAACAATTTCATAAAACCTGGGCTTGAAGATGTGTGTGTTTCGCGAACAACTATAAAATGGGGAATTTCTGTGCCATTTGACCCCAAGCATGTAATCTATGTCTGGATAGACGCACTTTCAAACTATATAACAGCGCTGGGATACATGAGTGAGGATGACAGCAAGTTCAAAAAATACTGGCCAGCAGATGTGCATCTTGTTGGGAAAGAGATAGTAAGATTCCACACAATTATCTGGCCAGCAATACTGATGGCACTGGGTCTTCCTCTTCCAAAGATGGTGTTTGGTCATGGCTGGCTACTTTTAGAAGGCGGTAAGATGTCAAAGTCAAAGGGAAATGTTGTGGACCCAGTAATACTTGCGCAAAAGTATGGAGTTGATAGTCTGAGGTATTTCCTCTTAAGAGAGATTCCATTTGGTGCTGATGGTCACTTTTCAGAAGATTCTCTAAGGACAAGACACAACAGTGACCTTGCAAACGACCTTGGGAATTTATTGTCAAGAACAGTAGCAATGATTGAAAAGTATTTTGATGGAATTATCCATCTTCCTGAAGCAAAAGAAGATCTTGACAATGAGCTAATAACCTTAGCAAAAGAAGTATACGAAAAAGTGTGCAGATGTCTTGATGAGCTTCAATTTTCAAATGCCTTGATAGAAATCTGGAAGTTGATTGCAAGAGCCAACAAGTATATAGATGAGACAATGCCGTGGGTGCTTGGCAGGGATAAATCTAAGTATCCGCGCTTGAAAACTGTTTTGTACAACTTAGCAGAGGTTTTGAGAATTGTGGCAATATTGATAGAACCATTTATGCCGCAGACAACACCAAAGATTTTACAGCAGCTTGGAATTTCAAAAGATGAAAATCCTGATATAACTACTTGGGAAAGTGCTTCGCAGTTTAGTTTAATTCCAGAGGGAACAAAGGTTAAAAGAGGAGATCCTATTTTCCCAAGAATAGTAGAAAAGGAGGAAAATGCTATGGAAGACACAAACAAGCAAGAAGTTAAAAGACCTGAGGGAGCTGTGCCTGCAGATGACAAAAATGAAGAGCAAAAAGAATACATCACAATAGATGATTTTGCAAAGATTGAACTCAAAGTTGCCAAAGTTTTAGAAGCTGAAAAAATTGAAGGGGCAGACAAGCTGCTCAAGCTCATTGTTGATTTAGGAAATGAAAAACGCCAGATAGTTGCAGGCATTGCAAAACACTATACTCCTGATGAGCTTGTTGGCAAAAAGATTGTAGTTGTTGCAAACTTAAAGCCTGCAAAACTGCGTGGGGTTGAGTCACAGGGAATGCTCTTGGCAGCGTCAATTGGAGATGAGCTGTGCTTAATCACACCTGAAAAAGACATAAAAGAGGGAGCAAGAGTAAAATGATAATAGATGTTCATGCTCACTATGATGATGAAGCATTTGCCACAGATTTAGAGGATGTGATGGCAAAGCTAAAAGAAGAGAATATAATTGCCATCTCATCCTCTTCTTCTATTGAGTCTTCAAAAGAAAACATTGAAATTGCAAAAAAATATGATACCATTTATATAACTGTTGGGATTCATCCTCACGAGGCAAAGGATGCACCAAATGATTTTGAAGATGTACTTTTTGAGTTTGCAAGGTTTGAAAAGAACGTCGCAATCGGTGAAATTGGACTTGATTACCACTATGATTTTTCACCAAGAGATGTTCAAAAAGAGGTATTTATAAGACAGATTGAGGTTGCAAAAGCATTAAATCTTCCAATAGTTGTTCATTCAAGAGAGGCACATAAAGAAACTTTAGATATTCTTCTTGAGAACGCAGTTGGAAAGATTCCAGTTTTGATACACTGTTATTCAGGAAGCGTTGAGATGAGCAGGATTTTGAGAAAACATGGCATTTATATTTCGGTTGGCGGTGTTGTCACTTTTCAGAATGCAAAGAAGCTTATTGAGGTTGTAAAAGAATACCCCCTTGAACTTTTGATGCTTGAAACAGACAGTCCATACCTGACACCACACCCGCACAGAGGTAAAAGAAATGATTCTACCTACTTAAAGTATGTGATACAAAAGATTGCACAAATAAAAGAGATTTCTGAGGATTTAGTAATTGAAAAAACAACACAAAATGCCAAAAACTTTTTTGGTATTAAATAAAAAGAATGGAGATGAAATGAAGATAAAATGGGAATGATAACATATACAATTGACAACAGGCTATATATAAACGTGACAAACAAATGCACAAACTCATGTATATTCTGTATAAGAAACACGCCAAGAGGTCTTGGTGAGGGGTATGACCTGTGGCTTGCAAAAGACCCAACAGCAGATGAGATTTTAAATAGCATAAAAGACCCACAAAAGTATGATGAGATTGTCTTTTGCGGCTATGGAGAACCTCTTATAAGACTTGATACTGTGATTGAGGTTGCAAAAAGGCTAAAAGAAAAGACATCTGTGCCCTTGAGAGTCAACACAAACGGCCATGCCTCTTATATTCACAAGAAGAATGTGCCACAGCTTTTGTCAAACCTTATTGACAGGATATCAATAAGTCTCAATGCTCCAAACAAAGAAAGGTACAATGAGATTTGCAGACCGTTTTCTGAAGACATATATGACTATGTAATTGAATTTATAAAAGAGAGCAAAAAATATATAAAGGAAGTTTGGGTTTCGTGTGTGGATATTATAGATGAAGAGGAGATAAAAAGGTGTATGGAGCTTGCAAAAAACCTTGGCGTGAATTTTAAATTGAGAGCATATGAGGGATAATATAGAATAAAGGTGAATTTATCAGGATAAAAAAATAAATTGAGGTGTCTTTTAATGAAATTAAAAAGTTTGAGCGTTAAAAACTTCAAAAGCTTCAAAGAAATAAATGTAGAGCTAAAAGATTTTAACGTGGTTATTGGTGCGAATGCTTCAGGAAAGTCAAATTTTGTTCAAGTATTTAAATTTCTACGCGATATTATGAATCTTGGTTTAGAAAATGCTGTGTCCATCCAAGGAGATATTGAATATCTTACTAATTTAAAAGTTGGCCGAGGTGAAGAATTATCAATTAGTATAGTGTGCGAAATGGAAGATGACGAAAAAATTGCAAATACAAAGCAAAACATTGAAATGACTTTCCATGAAATGAGGTATGAGTTTTCTCTAAAAGAGAAAAAAGGAGCACCAGGTTTTAAAATTGTTAACGATTGTTTGCTTCAAAAGTTTAAATTTAAAGATGAAGAGGGGAAAATTATTGAGGGTGAAATCAGACTGTCCCATAAAAAAGATAAAGTAGTGTACGGAATTTTTCCAAAAGGTATTGAGGAGAAAGTGGAAAGTCTTATTCCGCTTTTATATTTAAAAATGGATTCTTTACCCCAGAACATTCTGCTAATTCAAACACCTTTGTTTTTTATATGG
Source organism: Caldicellulosiruptor bescii DSM 6725 (assembly GCF_000022325.1). Classification (NCBI taxonomy): domain Bacteria; kingdom Bacillati; phylum Bacillota; order Caldicellulosiruptorales; family Caldicellulosiruptoraceae; genus Caldicellulosiruptor; species Caldicellulosiruptor bescii. Next base: position 354,689 of record NC_012034.1, read on the forward strand.
CGGCGATTGACGATAGATAATATATTCCGTAATATTTCAATTTACGATTTTGATCCAAAAAAGTCTAAAGAGGCTGCTCCAATTACAGGTAAGGCTGAATTAGAAGAAAATGGAAGTAATCTTTCAATAGTGTTAAAAAACATTTTAGAGAACGAAGAAAAAAGTCGAAAGCTTTTTAATTTAGTAAGTGACGTTTTACCATTTGTTAATAATCTAACTGTAGAAAAATTACCTGATAAGTCTTTGCTTTTCAAACTACAAGAATCATACTTTGAAAAAAAGGATATTCCTGCATCATTGCTTTCTGATGGAACTATTAATGTAATAGCAATGATAATTGCGTTATATTTTGAAAGGAAAAAGTTTATTATCTTTGAAGAACCAGAAAGAAATATTCATCCTTTTCTTATTTCAAAAGTTATTGAAATGATGAAAGAAATTTCGCGAAGAAAACAAATTATCGTTACTACGCACAATCCTGAAGTTGTCAAATATGCGGGGGTTGATAATCTTCTTTTGGTTTCTCGCGGTAGAGATGGCTTTTCAAAGATATACCGACCACTTGAGAAAGAAGAGATAAAAATATTTTTAGAAAATGATTTGGGAATAGAAGAACTCTTTGTTCAAAACCTTCTGGAGGTAGGAGCGTAAGTAAATGAACCGTGGCAAAGGTATATACATTTTGGTGGAAGGTATAGATGATGAGAGGTTTTTTAAACGCATATTGGAATCTAAGCTCTATTCTAAATATTCTTTTGTTCAGATTATAAGGTACTCTGGGGATGAGCTGAAAAGTTCTAAAAATTTGCAAAAGTATTCCAATCTTATAAAGGCTTTTGTACGAAGCAATAATGATTACGTTTTTGTTGCAGATATAGATGATTCACCATGTGTTACATATAAAAAAGAACAAATAGCAAAATTGATAAAGAATATAGACAAAGCAAAAATAATTGTAGTTAAAAAAGAAATAGAAAGTTGGTATTTAGCAGGTGCAGAGGATAATTTTTGTTCAAAATTTAAAATTCCGGAATCAGAAATTAGTAATACAGAAAAATTAACTAAGGAAGGTTTTAACAGGTTTATCCCTAAGAATTTTGACAGATCTGATTTCATGATAGAGCTTACTAAAAATTATTCAATGGAGAGGGCTAAGAGCAGAAATGCTTCTTTTAAATATTTTATAGAAAAGTATGTTGAATAAAAATTTTAACTTCTAAAGTATTTTTTAATAATAGTATGGTGGTGTTTTAAAATTCTGATGTATGTCGAAAGTATATAAAAAGAGAAAAATATTTTATTAAAATAGGTCAATTATTCACATAACCACATCTACAAAAACAGAATAAAAACTTTGAAAAAGTTCATTTATTTTTGGTATTGATTGGTGTATACAAAAAACATATAATTAAAACTGTAAAGAGCGGAGCAAGGGACAGACAACAAAGAAATGCTGCGGACAACCCCCTTGAGTTTTTAAAAAATACATACAGTAGAATCCCCCCGATTCGTTTCCTCCTTTTATATAGAAAGCGGGCAGGAGCTCTACAGGTAAAAGAGCTTCTGCCCGCTTGCGATTTTAGGGGTAAATTTTAATGGAAAATACATCAAAGATAGTGTAAAATAAAAAGAGCATCTTTGCTGTAAAGGAGTATTGCGGAAAATATATGCCACCGTTTAAAGCTAAAAGTTCTGAAGGTGAAGTTTACAGAAAACCTCAGAATGAAAGAAGAATAAGATTTAAGCGAAAGTACATTTTATATGCATTTGTTATATGGATTGTTGCAAATGTTCTTGTATTTTTGGCAAGAGAATATATTTCAAACTGCTTTTTTTCCGCTCAGCTTCCGCAGCTTCGGGTTGAAAATTACAAACGTATACTCGTCTTTGCCCCACACTGTGATGATGAAACTTTGTCTTCTGCAGGTGTGATACAAAAAGCTCTTTTGAGTGGGAGTAAAGTTAAAGTTGTTGTTATGACAAATGGAGATGGCTTTACACGTGCTGCAGGGCAGAACTTTGGCAAGATAAGACTTACTCCTGATGACTATATAAGATTTGGTTATCTTCGACAGAATGAAACAATCCATGCGCTTGAAGACTTAGGTTTGAAGAGGGAAGATATAATTTTTTTAGGATATCCTGATAGGGGTTTGCGGTTTTTATGGGAAAAATATTTTGATTCTAAGATAGGGTATTTTAATCCTTTAACACGCACATTCAAAAGTCCGTATTCAAACTCCTATCAGAGGGCAGTAGAATACAAGGGAATAAACGTTGTGAAAAATATTCAGAGCATAATAAAATTATTTGAACCTGATTTAGTAATCTATCCATACTCACGCGACCAGCATCCTGACCACTGGGCAACATCAGCATTTGTCAAGTTTTCAATCCTGACGCTAAATTATAAATGTGAAGAGTGGCAATATCTTGTGCACAGAGGAGACTGGCCGACTCCTTTTGGCAAACACCCTCAGATGTATCTTGTTCCGCCTTTCAAGCTTGCATTTACAGATACAAAGTGGTATCAGGTACCACTGGATGACTATATGATAGAAAGAAAATCAAATTCAATCTCAGACTACCACTCTCAGATGAAGGTTATGAGAGGATTTTTGGAGGCATTTGTTCGTCAAAACGAATTATTCGCAAAATCAGATAGCAAAGATGCAAAAAAATATGAGGGTGATAACCTGTTTTCAGACAAGTATTTAGTTAGCAAGGAGCCAACGCACGACATATGGTCACTCATTTTTGAAAAAGGTGCTGATATTGAAGCGATATTTGCGGCTCACGATAGCAAGAACATCTATATAGGTATCGAAATGGTTGGTTCTGCTAAAAAACTTATTTCGTATTATCTTCACATAAGAGCATTTGAAGATTATAAATATCTTGGCAGAATATATATTTTGGTTTCTGGAAACAAGATGAATGTAGTAAAGACTATGACAACCCCTGCTTTTTCATTTCAAAATGCAAAGATGCGCAGAAAAAAGAATCAGATTGAGATAGTATTTTCCAAAAAAGATTTACAAAATCCGAACATGCTTTATTTGAGCGTGCGCACAGAATTTCTTGGTCGTCAACTTGACAGAAGCGCATGGAAGGTAGTAAAGCTCAAATAACTCTTTTTACTGAGGAATCAGCTCTTCGTACTTATAGGTGAACTCTATGAGCTTTGGAGCCATATAAATTGGGCAGTTTACTCTCAGCGCAAGCGCAATTGCATCGCTTGGTCTTGAATCTATGACAGAAATTACATTGTTGTAGTCTCTTAGATGAAGCTGTGCAAAGTATGTTCCATCCTTGATGTCAGTAATAACAGCTTTCTGGATGGAAATTGAAAACTTTTGCATAATCTCAACCATCAAATCGTGTGTCAAAGGGCGAGGAAACTTTTGTTTTTCAAGCGCAAGTGCGATTGACTGAGCTTCAAGCGGTCCTATAAAGATGGGAAGAACCATTTTGTTGTTCTTGTCACACAGCAAGACTGCAAACCCTCCCCCCTCTTCAAAAAATGCAACGTTTTTAACATACATCTCTATCATCTCAAAACACCTCTTTTTAGCATCTATATTAAGAAAAGCAAAACCCCCTCTTAAATATTATACCTCTTTTTTTATCTTTTGAGCACTCTCAAAGAATTCAAAACTGCTAAAAGCATTGCACCGGTGTCTGCCACAACTGCTTCCCACAGATTTGCAACTCCCAGAATTCCTAAAAACATCACCGCAAATTTTATTCCAAGAGAAAGAACGATATTTTGAATAACAATCTTTCTTGTGAATCTTGAATCTTTTATCAAATCTACAATCTTATATAGCTTTTCATCAAGAAGAACAATATCTGCTGCCAATGTTGCAAGATAACTGCTGTTTTTTACAAATGAAATTCCCACATCACACACAGAGAGCACTGGCGAATCATTTGTTCCATCTCCCACATATACAACATATCCCAACTCTTTATTTTCAAGTTTTATTTTTTCGGCAATTCTTACCTTTTCTTCTGGAAGAAGTTCTGAGTAAATGCCGTCTATCGGAAGGTCTTTAACAATTTTTTCAGCCGCCTCTTTTTTGTCACCTGTCAGGATGTATATTTTTGAACCAAGACTTTTGAGGCGGTTAAAAACCTTTTTTACGTCATCTTTCAAAGAATCTTTCAAGGCAACATACCCACAGAATTTACCTTCACACGATACATAAATGTACAAAAATTCGGGTGATTTTTCAAAGCTATACTCAATTTTAACTCCATTTTCCTGCAAAAACTCTTTTGTGCCTATTAAAACCTTTTTGCCCTCAACAATTCCTTCTATTCCTCTTCCCGGATGTTCTTTGAGTTCTTGTACTGAAGAAAGAGAAATATCTTTTTGTTCAACTTGGCTTAATATAGATTTTGCTATTGGGTGATTCGAAAGACTTTCGATACTTATAAGAATTTTTAAAAACTCTTGTTGAGAAATTTCCACAGGCACTATCTTTTCAACAGAAAGAGTCCCATTTGTGATTGTTCCAGTTTTATCAAAAAGGAAACTGCCTATTTTTGATGCAAGAATATCTATATATTGAGAACCTTTTACTAATATTCCCTTCGAAGAAAGCTTTGAAATTGAAGCAAAATAGGAAAGTGGCACAGAAATAACAAGACTACAAGGGCAGGAGATGATTAAAAAGATAGCAGCCCTGTAAATCCACAGCGAAAAAGGTTGGTCAAATAACAGTGGTGGCAAGATAGCTAATATTATTGCTATAATAACTACCGACGGTGTATAAACCTTTGCAAATCTTGTTATGAACTTTTCGGTTTTAGATTTGTTTACAGATGCATTTTCAACAATCTCAACTATTCTGTGAAGCGCAGAATCTTTGTAAAAACTTTGAGCTTTGACTTCCAAAAACCCGTCAACTACCACGCTGCCAGCTAAAACTTTGTCATTTGGCTGAACAGAAAAAAGTTTTGATTCTCCTGTGATAGCAGAAGTATCCAAAAATGACTTTCCAGATACTACAATTCCATCAACCGGTACTCTTTCACCCGGTTTTACCACCACTATATCGTAAGGTACAATATCTTTTGGATTTACTTTCCTGATGCTATTGCCAATTTTCAAGTTTGCATACTCTATTTCAAGGTGTTTGAGAGCCTGTATGGTTTTTCTTGACTTGTTTAGTGCAACATCCTCAAGAATTTGGCCAATTTTATAAAGAAGCATAACAGATACTGCTTCAGGGTACTCTTTTAAAAAAATAGCTGATAATGTTGCCACTGTCATCAAAAAATTTTCATCAAATACTTGAAATTTTCTGAGGTTTTTGAAAAAGCTTAAGATAACATTTTTTCCTGAAAGAAGATATGAGAAAAGAAAAAAGATTAAGGCAAAATCTTCTTTTCTTGTAAGAAGTCCTACCCCAAAAAATATAGCAGAGATTACTACAGCTGAGATTTCACCCATGTTCAGCATTGGTTTTTCTTTTGGTGCCACAAGTACTCTTACCCCAGGTTCTATTTCATCTACAATCCTCTTTACCGCTTCAACAAATGTACTATAGTGTTTCTGGTCAACCTTTGCCGAGAGTTTCTTTGTTACAAAATTTAGCGAAACATCCTCTGCAAAAGAGAGCTTTGCCACTTTTTCTTCAATTTTTTGAGCACAATTAGCACATGAAAGATTTTCCAAAATTAATTCTACATTTACTTTTGACAAATTTGTCTCATCCTTTCATCTACTGGCTTTCGCTGAGATGCGTAAGACCGAGTTCAATTATACTTTTTACATGGTCATCCGAAAGAGAATAATACACAACTTTGCCGACTTTTCTGCTCTTTACTAACCTGAAAGCTTTTAGTAGCCTTAGCTGGTGAGATATTGCCGACTGGGATGTATTTAAGACTGCTGCTAAGTCGCATACACACATCTCAGAAACCAAGAGACTGCTTAATATTTTTATGCGTGTTGAGTCTGAAAAAACCTTGAAAAACTCAGAAAGGTCGAACATAACTTCTTCATCTGGAAGACTTTCTTTTACTTTTTGCACAATATCATTGTGGATTACACTACAGCTGCACAAATCAATCTTTTTTGATACTTCTTGATTTTTCAAATTCTTTTCACCTCAATTTCAAGATTGAACATTTGAATAATTGTTCATATATTCATTATAAAAGAAGATTTTTAAGAGGTCAAGAGAGTCTTTTTATTTTATGTTTCTGAAATGTTGTGTTGACGCTTTAGACTTTTGAGTGATAAACTCAAAAAAGAATAAAAAAACAATTTTTATCAAGGGGGAAAGCTGAAATTGAACTTAATTCTTCTCACAATAGGCTATCCACACCCCAAAAGAGATGTATTTGTGGGAAACGAAATAGATATTCTTACAAGGTTTTTTGATAAAATCTATATCGTACCGATTTGGCCGGGAAAGGTGCTACCTAAAAAGCTAAAGAACCTGAAAGAGCATATTCAAAATCCAAAGGTTGAGGTGGCTGATATAAGCTTTGGATTAAAAGAGATTCTATTTTTAAATCCAAAACTTGTAGAACTTATGATAAAAGAGATACTTAAGGCTGTATTTGCTCCAAAGCCTTTTTCATACAAGATATTAAATCTATGGATAATTTTTAGATGGACTTTCCTTACAAACATCACAGTTGCAAACTTAAGAAAACTTATAAAAAAATACAATATTCCTGTTCAGGATACAATACTCTATTCGTACTGGTTTCATTTTTTGGCGTTGTCAACCGCACTTTACAACCAGCCTTTTGCCCTGAAAGTCTCAAGAGCACACAGAGGAGATTTGTATGAAGAGAGCTATCCTCAGCCATGCAAAAAGTTTATTCTTGAAAACATTGATAAAGTTTTTGCTTGCTCAAAGATGGGTACTGACTATATAAACAAGAGGTATCAAACGAACAAAGCAGAAGTGTCGTACTTAGGGACTTTTAATGGATACAGTGTAAACATTGATAAGAAAAGAGATGAGATTTTCAAGATTGTCAGCTGCGCAAGGCTTGCCCCTGTGAAGAGGATTGATAAGATTGTTGATAGCCTTGAGAAGATTGACAGCGTCAAAATTTCGTGGACTCACATTGGCGATGGGGAGCTTTTTGAAGAGGTAAAATCATATGCCGAAAAGAAGCTCAGTAAGAAAAGTAATATTTCGTATAATTTTTTGGGATTTATGAAAAATGAAGATATTTTAAATCTCTATGCAAATGAAAATTTTAATTTATTTATAAACACAAGCCAGTCAGAGGGTCTTCCGGTTTCTATCATGGAAGCAATGTCGTATGGAATACCTGTTGTTGCAACAGATGTTGGTGGAACTAAAGAGATTGTGAAAAATGGAATAAACGGCTTTTTGCTTGACAAAAACTTTTCAGAATTTGACCTTGCAAGCCTTATAGAAAGATTTGCTACCATGAGCGAAGAAGATTATAAAAGGTTTTGCTATGGTGCAAGAGAAACATGGGAAGAGAATTTCAATGCTCAAAAATGCTATGAAGATTTTGCAAAAAGGCTTTTAGCTTTGGCAGCATCAAAAAATGAAAAAGGGGAAGCTGACAAATGAAGAATAGTAGCATTCTAAAAAACATAGACCTTTTCCTGCTTGACTTGGACGGCACAGTATATCTTGGTGAAAAGGTATTTGAAGGTGCAAGAGAGTTTATTAAACTCTTGAATAAAAATCAAAAAGAATTTCTATTTTTGACAAACAATTCATCAAAAAGTTCAGAAGAGTACTATTCAAAGCTTTTGAACATGGGCTTTGAGATTACAAAAGAAAACGTATTTACTTCAGGTCAGGCAATGGGAATTTATATAAAGACAATCCACAAAAAAGAAAAACCACCAAGAGTATATGTTGTTGGCACAACATCTTTAAAGAGAGAGCTAAAGTCGATGGGCATCGTTGTTGTTGACAGTCCAAATTACAATATAGACTATCTTGTTATAGGATTTGATACTACTCTTACCTACAAAAAGCTTTTAGATGCATGTGAGCTCATAAGAAGAGGTGTTCCTTTTTTGGCAACAAACCCGGACCTTGTCTGTCCTTTAGATGGTGGAAGATATATTCCAGATTGCGGGTCTATCTGCATCATGCTTGAGAATGCAACAAAGAAAAAACCTGTATTTGTTGGAAAACCTTCTTCCATAATGGTTGATATAATCTCGAACCTTAAAAAGGTTGAAAAAAGCAGGATTGCAATGATAGGAGACAGGCTTTACACAGACATGAAAATGGCAAAGGATAGCGGTATGGTTGCTGCTTTAGTGCTGTCTGGTGAGACAAAGATGAAAGATGTTGAGGCTTCAACTTTGAAACCAGATTTGATATATGGTTCAATAAAGGATATGTATGAGGAGCTAAAGCTGGTCTTTGGAGGGTAATTTTATGTGCGGAAGGTACTTTTTAAATCTTGATGAGAACATTGAGGAGATTAAAAAAATTTTAGATGAGATTTCTCAAAAATATGAAGGAAATCCTATTTTGCGGAAAGTAAAGTCGGGTGAGATATTTCCTACAGAGTTTGCTGCTTCAATTGTACCAAAAGACTTTCAAAGAGAAGCTGAGATTTTAAGATGGGGATTGCCTCTTCAAAACAAGAAAGAGGTCATAATAAATGCAAGAGCTGAGTCTATCTTGGAAAAGCCTCTGTTTTCCAGCATAATATCAAACAGGTGTTTGATTCCTGCTCAGGGCTTTTTTGAGTGGAACAAAAATGGCGGTAAAAAACAAAAGTTTTTCATAAAACCCAAAGATTGCAATGTCTTTTACATGGCAGGACTTTACAAAAGAATTGAGCTTGAAGGTGGGATACTTGTAGATGGTTTTGTCATCCTCACAACAGAGCCGGCAGAAGAAATAAAGCATATTCACAACCGCATGCCTGTGATACTGAAAAAGGAGTATGAAGATTTGTGGCTTTTTGAAAATGGGAGCACCAAAGCCCTAAAGAGTTTGTTTTCTCGCATATTGAAGCCATGGGAAGGTGGAATGGAGATAGTAGAGGTAAAAAACAATTAAATTTTTAGTTTAAATATAATATAATAAAATTTGAAACAGAAGCTTTTAAGGTGATAGAAAAATGGAATTTGAAATGTATTTAAAAAATTCAGGTATTGAGTTTCTAAAAGACCATCCGCTAAAAGAGTTTACAACATTCAAGATAGGCGGAAAAGCAAGATATATAGTATTTCCCAAAAGTACCAAGCAGCTTATCGAGATATTGACTTTAGCAAAAGATGAAGCGATAAACTACATTGTTGTTGGAAACTGCTCAAATGTTCTTGTCTCTGACAAAGGTTACAATGGTGCGATAATCACCACAGTTAAGATAGATTCTTTCAAAATAGATGGAAATTTAATTGAAGCAGAGTGTGGAGCAATGCTTTCTCATGTTGCGAGAAAAGCGTGCGAAGCAGGTCTAAAAGGTTTGGAGTTTGCAGTAGGAATTCCTGGCACTGTTGGTGGTGCTGTGTACATGAACGCTGGTGCATACGATGGCGAGATAAAAGATGTTTTTGAACGGGCAGAGGTTTTGGATGAGAACTTGAACCCAGTAGAACTTGGTAGGGCAGATATGAGATTTTCTTACAGGAACAGCCGGCTAAAGGAAGAAAAAATGGTGCTTCTCAGAGCAGTATTTTGCCTCAAATTTGCCGACAGAGAAGATATATCTCCTTTGCAAAAAGCAAATGAATTTTCAAAAAGACGGAGAGAAAAACAGCCTCTTTCTTATCCAAGTGCCGGTTCTGTGTTTAAAAGACCGCCAAACAACTTTGCAGGAAAGCTCATCGAGGATGCAGGATTGAAAGGATACAGAATAGGCGGTGCGTGTATATCAGAAAAACATGCAGGGTTTATCATAAACTTAGGAGATGCTAAAGCTGAGGATGTAAGAAAGCTCATCTATCTTGCTCAGAAATCTGTGTACGAAAAATTTGGAATTTTGCTTGAACCTGAAATTCAGTTCATAGGCGAGTTTGAGACACCACTTTTTGTACCAGTGGATGGACAAAATAGAAGATAAAAAGGGTGATTTTGTTGGAGATAGTAATAATAACTGGCATGTCTGGTGCTGGTAAGAGCTTGGCAATAAGGGCGTTTGAAGACATGGGATTTTTTTGTATAGACAACCTACCACCGCAGTTTTTACCCAAGATTGCTGAGCTTGCAAGTGCAACAAAAGAGAAGATTTCGAGGATTGCTGCGGTTGTAGACATTCGTGGCGGTGAACTTTTTGACGACTTCAAAGATGTTCTTCAGGAGCTGAAAAAGGATGACCGTAACTTTAAACTCCTCTTTTTAGATGCCCATGATGAGGTTCTTATAAAACGGTACAAAGAGACAAGGCGAAAACATCCTCTGAGTCATGAAGGTGACGGCAGCATTTTAGAAGCCATTCAAAAGGAAAGAGAAAAGCTTGAGGATATAAAAAGGTATGCTGACTTTGTGATTGATACATCCACACTTTTGCCAAAGGATTTAAAAGAGAAACTCTTTGAGATTTTTGTCCAGCAAAAGTCAAAAGAGGCAATGCTAATCACTATTATGTCATTTGGATTTAAATACGGGCTTCCGCTTGATGCTGACCTTGTTTTTGACGTCAGATTCATCCCTAACCCGTTTTATGTGGATACTCTCAAGTACAAAACAGGTAAGGACCCTGAAGTTAAAGAATATGTTTTAAAATGGGACGTCACAAAAGAATTCTTGCAAAAACTTTTTGACCTGATTTTATTTTTAATACCAAATTATGCAGAAGAAGGGAAAGGGCAGCTTGTAATTGCAATTGGCTGTACTGGTGGCAAGCACCGTTCTGTCACAGTGGCTGAAGAGCTTAAAAAGACTATTGAAAACCAGGGATATAAAGTTTCAATATTTCATAGAGATATAGAGAAAGATATAAAAGGGTGACATGCCAATGATATTTGATTTTCTAAAAACAGGTATTTATATAAAAAGATGGATTGTTTTGATGTTATTAAGTGTTATATTAATTTCTGCCTCTTTGACGAAAGATATTGACATTTTTAGTATTTCAGTGGGACTTCGCACCTCTTTGCGCATAGGATTATTTGTTTTAGGAATTGGAGTTTTTTTGATTTCGCTGATGGGTTTAATAAAGGGTTTTATAAGGCTTTTGAACAAAAGTTTGCCATACAGAATAAGTCAGAAGACCATATTTGATGCTATATATTCAAAAGGGTTTTTGGAAAAAGGGCCAAGGATTGTTGCAATCGGTGGTGGTACAGGACTTTCTACAATGCTCAGGGGTATAAAGAATCTCACAGCAAACATCACAGCAGTTGTAACTGTTGCAGACGATGGAGGGGGGTCAGGAAAGCTCAGAGAAGACCTTGGCATGCTTCCACCGGGTGATATCAGAAACTGCATACTGGCCTTAGCAAACACAGAAGAGATTATGCAAAAGCTTTTGAATTACAGGTTCAAGGAAGGAAGCCTTAAAGGTCAGAGTTTTGGCAACCTGTTCTTAGCTGCAATGACAGGAATTGCAGGTAGCTTTGAAAAAGCGGTAAAACTCATGAGCGAGGTTTTAGCAGTTCGAGGAAAAGTTCTGCCTGTGACTCTTGACAATATTAATCTTTGTGCTGAGCTTGAAGACGGCAGGGTAGTTGTTGGCGAGTCAAAAATTCCTGAAGAGGTGAAAAATTCTAAGACCCCAATAAAAAGAGTTTTTATAACTCCATCTGATGCAAAGCCATATCCTGAAGTTCTGGATGAGATTGAAAAGGCGGATGTGATAATAATTGGACCGGGGAGCCTTTATACAAGCATTATGCCAAATCTTGTGTTCAAGGAGGTTGTTGAGAGTATAAAGAAAAGCAGAGCCAAAAAGATTTACGTTGCAAATATTATGACACAGCCTGGTGAAACTGACGGATACCTCTTGTGTGACCATATAGAAGCAATAGAGAGACATTGCGGCGGAAGGATTTTTGACATTGTTATTGTGAACAACCAGCCAATTCCTCCAGATGTGCTGGAGAGATACAGGGAAGATGGTGCACAGCCTGTCTGGAGTGACAAGAAAACAGTTGAGAAGGGATATACAGTGGTAGAAGAAGGACTTTTGAGCATTTCTAACGGACTTATTCGTCACAACTCAGCAAAACTTGCAAGGGTTGTGAGCAACATCGTCTATGGCAAGGATGTGATCCATGAGTACAGATTAGGGTATCTGAGATTGAAAAATTTTAGTAAACCGTTTAAGAGCTGAAGCGCAGCAAAAAAAGCTTTCTTTTTGGGGGTAAACAAAAATGTCTTTTTCATCGACTGCAAAAGCAGAAGTGAGCAAAAAACTTTCTCAAAATTCCTGCTGCGCAAGAGCTGCAGCTGCAGCATTTTTGAAATTCACAGGGAACATATATGAACTTGATGGTACTTTTTCATTTAAAACTTCATTTGAAAATGCTCAGACTGCAAGGTCTTTTTTCCTTCTCATGAAAAACGGGTTTTCAAAACACTGTGAGGTAAGTATCAAGAAAAATAGTAAGCTGCAGAAAAACTATGTATATACTATCTTTTTACCTCCAAGCAGCGACAACATAGGCGTTTTGAAAGACCTTCATTTTGTTAGAAAAGGTGCAAAAGAGTATCATCTCAGTTTTTCGCTAAAAGAGGAGCTTGTGAGGAAAAAATGCTGCAGAAAGGCTTTTTTGCAGGCAACATTTTTGTCGTGCGGTTCTATTACAAACCCTGAGAAGATGTATCATTTGGAGTTTGATGTGAAAACAAAGGATGATGCGGAGTTTTTGCAGAAGGTTTTAAAGAGTTTTGAGTTTGAGGCAAAAATTGTTGAAAGAAAGTCTCATTATGTAGTATACTTAAAAGAAGGTGATAGAATAGTAGACTTTTTAAACATAATTGGAGCACATTCTTCACTTTTAGAGCTTGAAAATATTCGCATAGTAAAAGAGCTCAGAAACAATGTCAACCGTCTTGTCAATTGTGAAACAGCTAATTTAGAAAAGACTATAAATGCTTCTATGAGGCATATAGAAAATATTGAATTTATTGAAAGAACAATTGGTATTGAAAACCTTCCACAGAATCTGCAAGAGATAGCACGCCTTAGGATTAAATATAAAGATGCCTCTTTGAAAGAATTAGGTAATATGCTTGAAAAACCACTTGGCAAATCTGGTGTCAATCATAGGCTGAGGAAAATAGATAAAATTGCCGAGGAACTTAGAAAAGGAGGAGTAGTACATGCAAAGCCTTCACATGAAGATTGAAAATTCTCAGGGGATCACATCACGCGCTGCAGCCCTGCTTGTTCAGGTTGCAAGTAAGTTCAAGTCCCTAATTTTAATAGAAAAAGATGAGAAAAGAGCCAACGCAAAGAGTATAATGGGTTTGATGTCGCTTATGGTGGACTATGGCGATGAAGTGACAATTATTACAGATGGTGAGGATGAGAAAGAAGCTTTGGAAGCTGTTTTGAAGCTTATTCAGTCAGATTTCAGCGAGCAGGTTGCTGATGAAATCACCCAACAAGAAACAAAAAAGGAAAACCAAAGAGAAAATGGTGAAGATAACAATGAATAAGTATTTTGGAGGGGCTGCTTAATTTTTTTTTAAGCAGCTTTTTTTAAAATTTAAAAGAGAGGATGGTATTGGCATTGCTACAAGATGAGCTTTATAGAAGAGTTTTGATTTTTGATGGGGCGATGGGCACTCAGCTTATTCAAAATGGCTTGACAGAAGATGAATGTCCTGATTTGTGGTCGGTAACACGACAGGATGTAGTTTCGTCTATTCACAGGCAGTACTTTGAAGCTGGGTCTGACTGTGTTGAGACAAACACCTTTGGCGCAAACAGAGAAAAGCTCAAGAAATATGGACTTGAAAATGAGGTTGAGAATATAAACAAATGTGCGGTCAAGCTTGCAAAAGAGGTTGCAAAAGAGTATAGCGGGTATGTTGGGCTCTCTGTTGGACCAACAGGCAGGCTTTTTATTCCCTCAGGTGATCTTAGCTTTGATGAGGCAGAAAGTATATTTTACGAACAGATTCTAAGCGGAATTGAGGCAGGAGCTGACTTTGTTTCAATCGAAACCATGTCTGATATAAAAGAAGCAAAGGCTGCATTTTTTGCATATAAAAAGGCAAAAGAAGAGTTGAAAAAAGATATACCCTGTTTGATATCTCTTACGTTTGAGCAAAACAAAAGGCTTTTGATGGGAACTCCTCCTGAGGTTGCAGCTTATTATTTTAGTTCAATTGGTTGTGACATTGTTGGTGCTAACTGTTCTGGTGGTGCGATACAGCTTTTAGAAATTATAAAGCAGATGCAGTTTTTTTCGTTTGTTCCGCTTTCAGTAAAACCAAACGCAGGGCTGCCTAAGGTGGTTGATGGCAAGACCATCTATGAAAGCTGCATTCCTGAGTTTGTAAATTTGGCAGATGAGTTTGTTGAAAATGGAGTCAGGCTCTATGGTGGTTGCTGTGGCACAAACCCTGAGTATATCAAGTCAATATCTAAGGTTTTAAAAGGAAAAGAGGTTTCATTTGAGAGTAGCACACAGAAGAAGTTTATAACATCAATTTATTCCTTGCTTGATATTTCTCAAAAATTTAGTGTTTATGAATTCAAACTCACAAATGATTTCTCGCCAGAGGCTGTCTTTGAACTTGCAGGGCTTGAAGAGGATGTGATATTTGTTGATATTGATGAGAATGTAGAGCCTGAGGTTTTAAAAGAATTTTTAATAGAATCTCAGGATTTTTCTAAAAAACCTTATATTTTTAATATAGAGACAAAGTCTCATGTAGATGTTATTGAAAGGTATTACTTTGGTGCATATGGGGCAGTATCAAGCATACACGGCAAAAGCGCGGTCAATGTGCAGATATAAGTATATGATGAGGAGGGCGCAAATTGAAAAAAAGCTTTAGAGAATTTTTAAAAGAGCAGGCTATTGTAATTTTTGACGGTGCAATGGGTACACAGCTTCTTTTGAGAGGATTTTCGGTTGATTTTCCACTTGAGTGGGCAAATGTAGCAAATCCTGAGCTTGTAAAGCAAATTCATACAGACTATATTTTAGCAGGTGCAACTTGTGTTGAAACTAACACCTTTGGTGCAAATGAGTGCAAACTCAAGGTTTTTGGGTTTGAAAACGAGGTTGAGAGGATAAACAGAAGTGCTGTCAGGATTGCAAAAGAGGTAGCAGAGAATAAAGTTTATGTCATAGGCAGTGTTGGACCCCTTGGAAAACCAGTTGGCAATGGTTTTGAGATAGATGATAAAAAAGCAAAAGATGTATATAAAAGACAGCTTTATTTTCTTTTGGACGAAGGGGTTGATGCGATAATATTTGAGACAGCTGCATCAACACATGAGGTTCAAATCGCAATTGAAGCTTTGAAGGAGCTAAATGATAAAATTCCATATATAATTCAGTTTTCTTTTACCAAAGAGCTGAGCACAGTATATGGGGAAGATATCTACAGGGTCATAGAATTTTTGAAATCTACAAATG
Organism: Caldicellulosiruptor bescii DSM 6725; assembly: GCF_000022325.1. NCBI lineage: Bacteria > Bacillati > Bacillota > Caldicellulosiruptorales > Caldicellulosiruptoraceae > Caldicellulosiruptor > Caldicellulosiruptor bescii. Next base: position 370,215 of record NC_012034.1, read on the forward strand.
CAGATGTTGTAGGACTTAACTGTGGCAATGGACCGCAAAAAACTTTAGAGGCATTGAAAATATTCTCACAGCATTTGAAAGGTCCATTTTCTGTCCAGCCGAATGCGGGATACCCTCAGCTTATTCAAGGACGACCTGTTTTTTCAACATCGGCGAATTATTTTGCATCGTTTGTTCCTGAATATATCAAACTTGGTGCAAAGATTATTGGAGGATGCTGTGGAACAGGTCCTGAACATATAAAGGCTGTCAAAGAAAAGATAAAAGAGGTTTCACCTTCCATAGAGATTGAAGTGGTTGAAAGAAAAGAAGAACAGAAAGCAGTTTTAAAAGACACTCCATCTGAGCTTTCTCAAAAACTTGGTAAGAAATTTATCTTTACAGTTGAGATAAGTCCACCCAAAGGAATTGAGCTTGAAAAGACAAAAGAGGGTGTGAAGCTTTTAAAAGAGGCCGGAGCAGACACAGTAAACATTGCAGACTCTCCAATGGCAAGGGTAAGAATTTCTCCAATTGCTCTTGCTCATATACTCAAAGAAGAGCTGGGTATGGAGTCAATACTGCACTTTACATGCAGGGATAGAAACCTTATCTCTCTTCAGTCAGAGCTTCTGGGTGCAGCAGCGCTTGGGGTTAAAAATGTGTTGGCGCTCACAGGCGACCCACCATCAATTGGCGACCATCCACAGGCAAAACCTGTTTTTGATGTTAACTCTGAAGGTCTTGTTTTAATTCTGAGTAGGCTAAATAACGGTACAGATTACATGGGCAATCCAATTGGCAAGGCGACAAACTTTACAATAGGTGTTGCGCTAAATCTTAACGCAGATGATTTGGGAAAAGAGATAGAAAAGCTCAAGCACAAGATTGAAAATGGGGCGCACTTTATAGAAACACAGCCAATTTACGAACCGGAAACCTTAGAGAGATTTTTTGAAAAGGTTGATTTTAAACTCCCACCAATTTTAGGCGGAATTTTGCCGCTAAGGTCACCACGCCATGCCGAGTTTTTGCACAACGAGGTGCCAGGAATCACAATACCTGACAAAATCCGTGAGAGAATGCGCACTTCCAAGGAACCTGCAAAAGAGGGCGTAGAGATTGCCTGTGAGATAGTTGAGAAAATAAAACACATGGTAAGCGGCATTTACATCATGCCACCTTTCGAAAAATATGAGATGGCTGTTGAGATAATTAGGAATTTCAAGATTTAGCCATTTTAGGTTTTTCCAAAGGCTGCTTTGTAAACATATAATATATTTAAATGAATTTGCATACAGGCAGCCTTTTAAGTTTTTTTTATGGATTAAACTTTTAGTAACAATTTAGATAGTAAATTTGAAGAATCAAAAGGAATTTAAATAAAAGTTAATAGCTTATTGAATAAAACTGGTTAACAGAAAAGACAATAGGTGGATATACAAAAAGCTATCCTCCTTGAGGTAAAATAATAGCGAAAGAAACCAAGAACACATAACAAAAGAGGATGGCAATGACTAATTTTATTAAAACACAAAATCAAAAATTTTTAATAAAAGTCTTTATGACAATTGAGAAGGTAATAAAAGCTTTGGGATTAAAGATAAAAAGTAATAAAAGAAGAGGACTAAAGAAGTTTAAGTTAAGCCATATATGTCTTGTTTTATTTATAAACATAGTAAGATAAACAATTTTCAAACTTATCATTTTAAAAACTCAAGAAAATTTAAGCTATTTAAAGAAAAGTATATTCTGAGCTCAAAATTTAGTTGAAAATGGGCTAAAAAAAAAAAAAACGAGATTGACAGAGTGAAAATGTATAAGATAAAATTTGCATAGAAATTCCAAGAAGATGTTTACAGAAAAAATAGCTTGAGTACAAAACAGCCTAAATAAGAAAATAAAGAAGCAAATATATCAAAAATCAAGTGTGATGAAGAGATGAGGAAAAGATACTATTGTGTAAAGCAGCATGATATAACAGATTGTGCAGCAGCAAGCTTAGCAACAATTTGTTTGCAATATGGAAAAGAAGTATCGATAGCCAGAATAAGGCAGATGGCAGGGACAGACAGGTTTGGCACCACAGCATATGGAGTTGTAAAAGCGGCAGAAAAGCTTGGATTTGAAGCAAAAGCAGTCAGGGCAGAAGCAAAAGAAGCAATATTTGAAAAAATACCACTTCCGTGTATAGCACATGTACTGATAGATGGCAAGCTATTTCATTATGTTGTAATACATGAAATAAGAAAAGAAAGGATAGTAATAGCAGACCCGGCAAAAGGAATAGTTAAGCTAAATCCAGAAGAGTTTTTTAAGATATGGACAGGCATTTTGATACTTCTTGTACCAAATGAGAGGTTCAAGAAAGGAAAGCAAGAGGGAGTTTTGAAAAAGTTTTTCAAGTTATTGAGACCACAGAAGGACTTGATATTGAATATTTTTGCAGTGTCAGTTGTATATACCTTGCTTGGGATAGCGGCAGCATTTTATTACAAGTTTTTGATGGATGATGTAATACCGAATCTTTTGAAGAATACACTTCACATTATAGCAGCAGGTGCGATACTGATTACAATATTCAAGGTGATATTAGGGGCATTCAGGGTAAGGCTTTTGATACATTTAAGTCAAAGATTAGATATTAAGCTGATGCTGGGATATTATGAACATGTGATAGAGCTTCCGATGAGTTTTTTTGGTAGCAGGAAGATAGGGGAGATAATATCGAGGTTTATGGACGCATCAAAGATAAGGGATGCAGTATCTGGTGCAACTTTGACGCTAATGATAGACAGCATAATGGCAGTGGCAGGCGCAAGTATTTTATACCTGCAAAATTCCACACTGTTTTTTATAGCGCTTGTGATGGTTTTGCTATACGCAGCAGTAGTGTTTGGATTTAACAGGGTATTGAGGGAAGCGAACAGGCAGGAGATGGAAGACAATGCAATTTTGACATCGTATTTAGTAGAGTCACTGAATGGGATAGAAGTAGTAAAGGCATTTAATATAGAAGAGGATGTAAATTTTAAGACAGAGAGCAAGTTTGTAAAGCTATTAAAAGATGTGTTTAAGGTAGCGAATTTAAACAATTTGCAGAGTAATATAAGCAGCGCAATAGCAGCGGTAGGAGTTATGGTAATACTATGGGTTGGTGCACACAAAGTAATAAATGGGCAGATGAGCATAGGGGAGTTGTTTACGTTCAATGCACTGCTTGCATACTTTGTAGACCCGATAAAGAACTTGATAGGATTGCAGCCGATGTTGCAGACGGCGATAGTTGCAGCCGAAAGGCTGAGCGAAATTTTGGAACTTGAGAGTGAGTTTCAAGATGACGAAGAAAGGAAATTATCACCCAGTTTGAAGGGTGATATAGAGATAGAGGGTTTGAACTTCAGATACGGTACAAGACAGCTTGTGCTGAGGGATATAAATCTTAAGATAAGAAGAGGAGAGAAGATAGCGATAGTAGGTGAGAGTGGTTCAGGTAAGACCACGTTAGCAAAATTGCTTTTAGGATTTTATGATTATGAAAGCGGAGAGATAAGAATAAATGGCTATAACTTAAAAGATATAAACAAGAAGCATTTGAGGGAGAAGATAGCATATATATCTCAAGACATCTTTTTGTTCAGTGGTACGATATTTGAGAATTTGGTATTAGGCAACAGGAATATAAAAATGGAAGATATAATTGAAATAAGCAGATTAACCACACTGGATGAGTTTGTATCAAAACTTCCTTTGAGATACAATACCATGATAGAAGAGAATGGAGCTAATTTGTCAGGCGGGCAGAAGCAGCTAATAGCAATAACCAGGGCACTTTTAAAAAATCCTGAGATAGTGATAATGGATGAAGCGACCAGTAATCTTGATTCTGTAACTGAGCAGGCGATAGGAAAGGTAATAGAGAAGGTATGTGAGGGGATAACCACTATAATAATAGCGCACAGGCTATCCACTATTTTGAAATGCGACAGGGTTGTGGTAATGCATGAAGGCAGGATAGTAGAGGTGGGAACGCATGAGGAGCTGATGAGAAAGAAAGGGTATTATTATAACCTGTGGAGAGAGCAGCTGATGGGACTTGAGCAAAAAGGGCTATGGGATTTGGTTGGGAGTGCAGCTGGAGGATGAGAGAAGTAATATATGATTTTAGTGAACTTAAGGAAAGCAAGCTTTTGTATGAATTAGAGATTCCAAGGTATGGACTTTTTATTACATATATTTTGCTTGCCTTAGTGATAGGGCTTGTTTTGTGGAGTGTGGTAGGAAAAATTGATATAAATGTAAAGGTTCAAGGAATAGTAAGACCATTAGAAGATGAAGCAAAGGTTGTAAGTTATGTTGGAGGGAAGGTAAAAGAGGTTTTTGTAAAAGAAGGTGAATATGTAAAGAAAGGTGATATTTTATTTAAGATTGATGATGAGGAGTATGTAAAGAGGAGGGATTTTTTGAAACAGCAACTTAGCGAATATGAGAAAAGGATTGATGATTTGAAAGAATTGAGAAAAAGCATAGAAAAAGGCGAAAATCTTGGGAATAAAAATAATGCATACTATTTGAGGTACTTGAGCTATAGTTATGAGATAAACAAATTAAAAAAAGCAGCAGAAGAAGCAAGAGTACAAAGAGAATACAGTATAATGGATTTTAAAAAGCAGATGGAGAGTTTGGATGAGAAGATTAAAAATATCGATAAATTTGAAAGCACGTTAAAAGAAATAAAGGAAGTTGTAAGTAAAGGTGAGCAAGTTAAGCTAACAAAATACGACATAGGGTATTTGGAATTTATATTAAGTGAAATAGAAGTTTACAATCAGCAGGTGAAGACAAAATTGGATGGTAGTAATATACATAATGAGATTTTAATATTGAAAATAGATTCAAAGCTTGATGAGCTGAGGCAGTCAAAAAGTGAGATAATTTTACAGAAACAGAAAATAGAAGGGCAGCTGAAACTGCTAAACATTTCAGGTGATGATACAAAAGAAGAAATTGAAAAGTATAAGTTTGATGTACTACAGCAGATTGATAATGAGATTAATAATTTAAGCAGTGAAATAAAGAATTTGAAAATAAGTTTAGAAGAAACAGAGAGATTGATAGAGAGTTGTAGTATAAGAGCGGAAAAAGATGGTTATGTAGAATCCAGTGAAAATCTTCTCAAGGGAGCGGTGGTAAACAGCGGAGCTGAGATTGGCAGGATAGTTGGTAGTGGGTCAAGAGGATTTAAGGTTATTGGATACATGCCAAATACAAAAGGTAGTAGCATAGAAATAGGGCAGAATGCAAGGGTGAAATTTGCGGGAGCAAGTAATTTGAATGTAGTGGAAGGGAAGGTTGTAAGGGTATCGCGGGATATAAAGGTAGCAACTCAAAACGGGCAAGGGTTTTATGAGGTTGAGGTAGAAGCAAAGAAAGTTCCAAAAGGTATTAATTTGAGGGCAGGGCAAGCATGTGAGATGAGCATAGTGTCTAAGCAGAAACGTTTGATTGAATGGGTGTTAGAAAAGTTGGGATTGAGGTTATGAGGGTAGGCAACAACCTCTTTTTGCGGCCGCAGGAGGTTGGGATATAGTAAAAATAGTAAAAATAAAATTATACAAAAAGGAGGTTCGAGATGTTATGGGTGAAGAAGTTTTAAAAAGGTATAAGGCTTTAGTCAATGTTAATGAACTTTTGGAAATTAATGGTGGTAGTTTTTTATCTATATTTGCAAAAGGCTTAGAAATTATTGGTGTTGTGGAAGCAATATATGAATTTGGGAAAGGATTTATTGATGGATTTAAAGATGGTATAAAAGTAAAGTAAAAATTCTAATAATTGTTAAAGGGGGTGAAGAAGATGAGTGGTAACATTCAATTAAGCAACGATGATTTACTAACAATAAATGGAGGAGAAATATTACACTGGGTCGGATATATTTTAGGTTATTGCGCTGGTGTTGTTACAAAATTTGCATTATCAGATCCAATTTACCCGCCAGAGAAGATGGATTCAAACACTGTTTGGGGAAATGTAGTCAACTATGATACGTCTGTCCCCACTGTTACAATTAAGAAATAGTTGACGTTAGTTTCATATTTGAGTAGAGGTTTCTATTTATAAAAATAGAAACCTCTACTCTTTGGTTTAAAATAACTGAATTAGACTGAGGAGAGATTTGGGTGAGTCAAAGTAGTCATACTATAAAAAGAAAGCAATGTTTAGTAAAGTGTATTGTGATTTATTTAATTTCAAGTGTGCTATGTTTGTTTTTTGTATATATATTTACAGATGAATGGAATTCAACCTTAAGCCAAATATTTAGCGATCTGGTAACTATAATTTTTGTGATAATTTTCTGTAGTAGTGAGTTGAAATATATGTTAAATTATTCAAATTCGAGATATATACTTACATTTAGAAATATTGTATGTTTTATCGGCATTGGAATTACTTACAATTTAATAGTAGATACAGTAGATAAAATATTAAAATTATACAAATATATACCTGACAGTAAGATCTACTTTGAGTTTATTAATGGTTTAAATTATAGCGGTATCAAATTTGGATTAATTGTTCTGGCAATTGGGATTGTTGGACCAATAATTGAAGAGGTAATATTTAGAGGACTATTACTAGAAATTTTTATGAACAAATTAAATATTACAGTAGCAGTATTGTCAGATGCATTTGTTTTCGCAGTTTTCCACGGAAATTTATATCAAGGTTTTTACGCATTTACTTTTGGGATATTAGTTTGCTTTTTCTATTTGTGGACAAGAACAATTATTGTTCCAATTATTATACACATATCTGCTAATACTTTCACTTTATTTATGAAAAATATTTCTATTAATTCGAAGTTGGTATTTATACTATTTCTCGCAAGTTTAATTTTTTTCACAAAGACTATTTTTAACTTTTATAAGCTGAGGTCGTTGAATAAAAGAAATAACCATATAGAGTAAACATAGTAACAAAAGAAAAAAGCCCCCCTTGTGTTATAATTTTAATTTACGAGAAAACCACAACAAAACACAAGGGGATAAAGAGTTTCAGAGAATTAGAATATCGAATAAGCCAAAACACAGAGTTTAAAAGGGCAATATGTATAGAAGAAAGTCCAAACTATTCATATTTTGCAAAGTTGTCAAGAAAAATAGAGGAAGAATACATGCAAGATATAAAGGACATAGTAATAGCTGGAATAAAACTTGAGATGAGTATAGCAATAGTTGACTCTACTCCACTGAGAAGTGCTAAAATGATTCAGAATCGAAAATAGGTATACATATTACAATAGGATTTTTCAAGGGATACAAATTACATCTTTTGTGTACAGGTAAAGAAGAAGTAATACCCCTTTTTTGGTTTTAACAACAGCAAATAAACATGACTCAAGATAAGAAGAACTTTTGTATAGGGCATGGGGTTATAACGGTGAGATTGTATCAGCAGATGCAGGATACGATTGTGGCAGATGGTTTAATATAACAAATAAGTTAAATATTAAATTTATTGCTGGGATAAACAAAAGTAACATGAAAGATAAAAACAATGTTAGCAATAGTTTTAGAAGCAAGAACATAAGATTCTTAGAAACTGAAGAGGGTAAAAAGCTGTACAAGCAGAGAACAAAGATCGAAAGGTTATTTAGCAATTTAAAAGGTGAATATAATCTTGAAAATGTGAGGCTCAAGGGGTTTAGAAATTATAAAAGGCACATTGATTGGATACTAATTACTTTTCTATTTGATCAACTTCTTAGAAAGTTAGAAGGTAAGAAGTTTTCTTTCTCTTATGACTGGAATCAATAACTTTTGTCTATTTCATGTATTATTGTTAATATTTTTTATTCAATAACCTATTATTAAAACTCAAAATAAAAAATTTTCAAAAGTTTTTATGACAATTGAGAAGGTATTAAAACTCTAAGATTAAAGATAAAAAGTAATAAAAGAAGAGGACTAAAGAAGTTTAAGTTAAGCCATATATATCTTGTTTTATTTATAAACATAGTAAGATAAACAATTTTCAAACTTATCATTTTAAAAACTCAAGAAAATTTAAGCTATTTAAAGAAAAGTATATTCTGAGCTCAAAATTTAGTTGAAAATGGGCTAAAAAAAACGGGATTGACAGAGTGAAAATGTATAAGATAAAATTTGCATAGAAATTCCAAGAAGATGTTTACAGAAAAAATAGCTTGAGTACAAAACAGCCTAAATAAGAAAATAAAGAAGCAAATATATCAAAAATCAAGTGGGATGAAGAGATGAGGAAAAGATACTATTGTGTAAAGCAGCATGATATAACAGATTGTGCAGCAGCAAGCTTAGCAACAATTTGTTTGCAATATGGAAAAGAAGTATCGATAGCCAGAATAAGGCAGATGGCAGGTACAGACAGGTTTGGCACCACAGCATATGGAGTTGTAAAAGCGGCAAAGGAGAGACTTGTCAAGAATTTTGTGTTTCCACATCAATAGCGCATATTGTAGAGCTGTAATATATTGTAACTGCAAATTTTTGGGTGTGTAAATAATTTTGTGTATTTAAGATAAGCCGTCCTTCTTGGTAAGTAATCATTCAAAATTTAATTGCCGACTTTCTATTTTTTAGTATTACCATTTTAATATTTTTTATGCATAAGTTTTTAACTTCATGGAGAAAATTTAATACTGGGTTATATTATTCTTTCTTATTTGTTTTTTTAACTGCTTCTATAGAAGCAGTTAAAAAAAACGCGAACAAATGATTGCTTCTACTTTATATATTCTCTCAACCGCTCAGGATACATTATTAAAAGCTGGTTTAATATCATATCCCAGTTTCTGTATCTTTGCGTCCACTTTCTTACAACATTTTTAGTTGCAAGATAAAGCATCTTTTCTAAAGCTATATCATTTGGAAATACTGATTTTGACTTTGTAACTTTCCTAAACTGTCTGTGAACACCTTCTATAATGTTTGTTGTATAAATTATTCTTCTAATCTCTGGGGGAAACTTAAAAAACGAGGTCAGCATTTCCCAGTTGCTTTCCCAGCTTCTAAATGCATAAGGATATTGTTTCCCCCATTTCTCTTTTATTTGACAAAAATTCTCAAATGCCTCTTCTTCATTTGTTGCCTGGTATACTCTCTTGAAATCTTTTGAAAATTCTTTTATGTGTTTATACGAAACATACTTAAATGAATTTCTCAACTGGTGGATTATACATCTTTGAATATCACTCTTTGGAAACACTGCTTCTATTGCTTCTTTCAAACCAGTAAGACCATCAACACAAAACAGCAGGACTTCTTCTACTCCTCTTGTCTTTAAATCATTCAATCGACCTTGCCAGAATTTAGAACTTTCACTTTCTCCTATCCATATTCCTAAAACATCCTTATATCCCTCAATGTTAATCCCTAAAACAACATAGGTAGCTTTATTCACAATTTTACCCTCATCTTTTATCTTGTAGTGGATCGCGTCCATGAAAATAAACGGATATATCTTTTCCAATGGTCTATTTTGCCATTCTCTTATTCTATGGTACTATTTTTTCTGTAATTTTGCTTACCATCTCAGCAGATACTTCAATACCATAGATATCTTTTATTTGTTCATGAATATCTCTTGTTGTCATCCCTCTGGAATATAAAGCTATTATTTTATCTTCAATTTCAGAGATATCTCTTTTATATTTGGGAATTATCTTAGGTTCAAATTCACCTTCTCTGTCTCTTGGAATATCAATTTCCATCTCTCCAAATTTTGTTTTTACGGTTTTCTGAGTATATCCGTTTCGAGAGTTAGTAGTTTGTTTGTTTTTAATATCATATTTTTCATAACCCAGAGTTTCTTCAATTTCTGCTTCTAAAAAGCTTTGAAGTACATCTTTGAACAGGTCTTTTAAACTTTCGTAAATATCACTTACACTCTGAATATTATTTTTTCTTATAAACTCTAAGAGCTGCTCTTTTGTTAAAACATTCTCCATAACAAAAAACCTCCTTCTTGGATATTTTTGTTTATATTGTGATTCTTACCAAGAAGGAGGTTCTTATACTTTACACAAAATTATTTATAGTCTCGTTCTGAATGCCCACCTTTCACTTTTATCAAGCATGTATTTTACCTTTTCTCTGTCTTCAAACTTCTTGAAATATTCTATTAGAACCTCCTGACGTCTATCTTTTCTTTCAAAATATTTATTATCTTATCATTTAAAGGAGCTACGATTATGCATTGATATTTTATCCAGCCACAGCATGCCATTTAAATTCATCTATGCATATCATATGATTTCTAGTAACTCATTTTTACTTCTCCTAAACTAACTTTGTCAAACAATCTTATCGATATTGAATATTAATCACTAGCTTTTCAACATCTGTCAGGCTTACTATATTTCCTGATTGACTTGTTCTCCATGCTGCTAATCTATTTGTCCTTCTTTAATATTTGGGTAAAAAATCTACTTGTTTATAAAATCTCTTCTTACAAACTTTACAAATATATCTGCATTCTTTTTAATACGATTTAATACAATCTAAGTTTTCTTATTCAATATCGGTATTTCTTTAACTCTTTAAACTCTGTAGTTGTGAACTTTTGAAGTCTGGACTTTGCAATTAAAGCAGATATGAAATTTTGTATCAATTTTAAGTGAATTTCTACGTCGGTTGTAATTTACAGTATGTTCTCAATAATTACATCTTCAGGCTTTGAGAGTTTGGTAATATAATTACTGTTGAACACTTATTCAAGATACCTTCTTTTCTTTGATATTTTTTGTTCTTTTATCGATTATATTGTACCAGGTATTCAGAACAAGTGCTCTTTTTTTGTTTAACCACATCAACACTTATTTAGAGATTTTTATTTTATAAATTGTAATGACTAAGGCTGTAGAGAAACTATGTAGCTTATTTCTTGAAATTATCTTCTACCCCAAATATTTCTAATAATTTTTGAAGAGATTCGAACCTTTTCCTTATAATTATCTCTAAATCTAAACAATTTATTAAGTGTTCACATGAGTCGCCTTTTGTATATACTTTCCTGTATTTTTTAAATAACTCAGATATTTTATGAAAACCATCTTTCCCTTTTGGTATTTTAAAAGGGCCTTTGTAGTTTTTATCCAAATATTTATAGACACCTTCAAGATCGTCTAGAAACCAATCTTCTATCATTTTTTCTACTTTTATTGGACTTACATCTTTTATTCTCTTATATTTAATAAGAGCTTTCTTGACATATTCAAACTCTTTTTCATCAAAAGGCGGTTTTGGACTGAACTCAGATACATCTATATCAAAAGCAATAAACACAGTAAAACAATACTTTTTGAATTCATTTCTTTTCAAATATATGTTTTCCATTACTTTAATCGGCTTATCTCTGCATTTTCCAGCTCCTCTAACATTTAAAGGTCCTTCAATGACAACTTTTTTTGAACTCAATGAATACAAGTAATTTAACACTTTTTTGAAAAATATCTGATCTGTAATTCCCTCACAAAAAAACACAATCATATGTTCATTGCTTTTAATCATTATCTCTTACTCCTAGCATTTGCAAAAATTCTTCTTCTGGATTTATATACATCTCAAAGATATAATCACCTAAAGATATTCCCATTTCTCTAAGATTATTATAAATTTTATTGCGTTTACTCAAAGGTAATTTTTTGAATGTGGCAATTCCCTTATCATTAGGAACTGCCAAATAAATGTTATCAATATCTAAAAATTGTATCAAATATGGCGAATGACTAGTTATTATTATTTTACAATTATCACTCATATTTGACAAGACCATTAGCAATTTTTGTAGTAATTTGGGATGAATAGAATCCTCTAACTCTTCGAATCCAATCAATAGATAACCTTTTATATCAGCCAATATTAGTGATGTTAAAAAGGCCAAAATTCGCAAGGTTCCACGTGAAAGAGATAAAATATCTAAGGATTTTGTTAGGTTTTTTTCTTTTACGCGCATAATATAAATCTTATCTACAAATTCTTCATCTTTTAGCAGTCCTTTAAAAATATTTTGCGGTTTTACTTCAGCAACATCTAACTCTTCAATTGAGGGAAATATTTCTTTAAATGCATTCATAAGATATTCAAATTTTTCTGGGTAGTTCTTTTTTAAATCATATACTGTAGGTAAAATATCAAAGAGTACGGTTTCTTCTATTGTAAGTTTTGGCACATTACCTTTTGATGGAATTAGATGAAAAGAGAATTCAGGCAAAACTTTAGTTATCATTTCAATATTTAATTTGTTTATATCATTCACTATCTTATGATAAAAAAGCTCATCATCACTTTTCAACTTGTTAATTACTAAGTTATTGTTTTCAATCTTAATTTCTTTATCACACCTATCCTTAGGTGATGGTTTAATAAAAGCTTTATCTGAAGTTCGACGAATATATTCAGAATACCTTTTACCTTTTTCATTTGGTTTTATTTTAAGCCACTCTGCTGTGATTAAAGGCTTGATATCTTTAGATGGCCACATAAATTTATAACCATAATTTACTACCACTTCCTTTTCCACAAACGTTGTTTTAAATTCAATTTCATAATGAAATTCAGAATTTATCATATTTTTGTTAATAGGTATAAAAGATGGACGCTTCATAAAAAACGACTTTTCTATTTCATCACTTTTAATAAAATAATTACCAAACTCAAGTGCTTGCAAAAGATTTGATTTCCCATAACCATTTGGGCCGACAATGGCTGTTATTGGATGATTAAATTCAATAGTCGTATTTTCAATATTTTTGAATCCAGATATTGTTATCTTTAATATTTCCAATTTAAATTTCACCTCACGAAAAAATATATTTCACATTAAGATTATATAATAATTTTTTCCCCTATGCAAGTAAATTATACAAAAATTATTGTTGCACGATTCTTTAATATAGCTGTAAATTAAAAAGGAACTAATTAGATAAAACTGGATGTTATACCAATTATTTGCTTTGTGCTAATATTAAGAATTGTTGGGTTTACGTTTAGAAAACATCAACTTGAATTAATAAAACACAATCTTAATTCCTTACCATGAAATAAAAAAGTTGCTTTAAACAATATTTTGCGTAGGACAACTTTTGTTTTTTAAATAGATTAAATTTTTGTCAATATCGAAACAAAAATTTAATAGAAAACAATCCAAGCAGCCTTATGATGTTGCCAGATTATACAAATAAGAGTAAGAAAATTTTTCAGCATGATAATGGTAAATTTCCGTTAAATGTCAAATTATACATACTATCCAAAACCAGAAAACATTCTAGTCTTTCATAAAATCAAAGAGAGTGCTAAAAATTGGAGATAAGGTTACTACAATAAGTTTTCATTCTATTCGACATATTTCAATGTATTTTGACATAGAGTTTATGGTAAATTAAAAAAGTTGTTGAACAAAAAAAGATATGACCACTGAAGAGTAAAAATAGTTACAAATGAGATAAAAAATATTACCCTTGTGATAAAATATTAGTAAATTGCAAAAAGACAACAAACTACAAAAGGACAAATTGTAAAATTGAATGATTTTATAAATGTAGAAGAGCAAAATTTGCGAAACAAACTTTCAAAAATAGAACAAAAGGTAAACCTCTCAGAAGAAGAAAAAGTTAAATAAATTAAAAAATGTAAGTTATAGAGAGGAGAAACCTCAAAAATGAAAAAAGCATACCTTTTGCAAAAACTTAATTTAAGCCTTTTTGATGATGCAAAGCCTTATGAACTTATAATTCTTCCTCGACGCTTTGTTATAAATAAACTCAAAGAAAGGCTTGTTAAGAAAAACGGAGTTCTTTTTGATATTGATATATTTACATTTGATGATTTAATAACCCCTGGCAAAAATGAGGTGCTAAAGACACGGAGAGTAATCACAAGGGATCAAGAAGTTTTAATTATATTTCATCTTCTCAAAAGTATTTTCAAAGGGAAGACAAGCTTTGAAAATGTTTTGACATATGAGTTTACAAGCCAGGTCATATACCTTTTGAATTTGATGTTTTTAGAGTCAAAAGACTATTCTCGGGAAATTTTTGAAGTAGCTGAAAATTATAGTTTTATAAAAGAACTTTTTGAAAAGTACAAGGAATACCTTGACCAAAACAACCTTGTGAACTTTTCCTATCTTCAGGATTTAGCTATAAAATTTCTTGAAGAACACAAACTTGAACTTAAAAACTATAATGCTGCTAAGATAGCATTTTTTCCAGATTTTAGATGCGACCAAAAAAGGATACTAAGGCTTGTTGCGGAGAAAATAACTGATATAGAAGTTTTCATGCCATTTTTTGATGATATTGAGATCTGCATAGAAACTGCCAAGTTTTTAGAATCGCTTGGGTTTGACCTGGTATTTGGAATGAAGGAGCAAGGTTCAAAATGGGATTTTAACTCAAAATCTTCTCAGCTTAAAGTGTTTTCCTATCCAAATATAATCCTTGAAATAAACGCTCTTGTGAAAGAGATTAAAAAAGATGTGGCTGAGAAGAGAGTAAATTTTGACAAGATAGCAATTATACTGCCAAGTATGGAAAGGTATAGAGATGCTCTTGTACAAACATTTTCTGAGGAGATGCTGCCTGTAAATCTGAGTTATCAGAAAAGCCTTATAGAATTTGGATTTATCAGGTTTGTTTTAGAGCTTTTAGAGTTTTTAGGTGGAGAGTTTGATAAAAAGAATTTTGAAAGGATAATATCGCATAGATTTTTGAACACAGAAAATGCAGACTTTGAGATTTTGTTTTCAAAGATAAAAGATATTAGTATTCTAGAGTTTGAGCAGATAGAATTAGTGCTTGAAGAGCTGGAGTTTTTTGCAAATTTATATGCATTTGAAGATGTGATTGAAAACCTCACAAAGGTTCAGCGGGTTTTCAATAGACTAAAGAGAATAAAAAATGAATATGATAGATTGCCAAAACCATTTAGCAACTGGCTTGAAAATACTAGAAAAGTTTTTGAGAGATTAGGAATAACAAAACATGCCGAATTTGTAAATGACATTGAATTTGTAAAGGCTTTTTATCATTTGAATGAGATATTCAAAAAAGGCCAGGAAGATTTTAAAGAATTTGACTCTGATTTTACTTTTGAAGAGTTTTTGGATATTTTTAAAACAATTCTTTCTCAGAAGATGGTTGACGTTTCGATTAATATTTTAAGCGGCATTAATGTTCTCAGCATTCAGGATGTTCTGGGCGCTGATTATCAAAAAGTTTATCTGATTGGGCTTTCAGATGATATTTTGCCACGCTCAAATTCTGAAGGATTTTTACGAAACATGAGATTAAAAGAAGAGCTTATGCTTGATGAGATAAAGGATTTTGACTACATATTCCAAAAAGACCTTGTGCACTTTAGAAGCGTTTTAAACTCCTATGATGTGTATATGTCATATCCTCGTTACTACCAAACAGAGACAAACAAGAGCCCATTTTTGGAGTTAGAAGGTATTGAAGAAGTATCTGTTTTGAAAAGCTACATGCCAAGTGACGATAAGCTGACATACAGGGAGTATAAGTTTATAAAAAATGTAAATGCAAAGGATACTGAGAAAACTTGCAAAACTTCACAGGTTCCCGAGATTTTCCATATAAAAGATAGGGAACTTATCGAACTTGAAAGTTGTCCGTTAAAGTTTGCATTTAAAAAGTTTGACATTGATGAAATAGAAAAAGAAGAGAAACACTTTTTGTCAAATCTGCAGCTTTTGTTTTCATGTATCCAAAAGATGCTTTTAGGCAAATTGCCCGAAGAAGTTCTTGGTTTTTTGATTTCAAACATTCGATATACCCACAATGAACCTGTGAAAAAACTTGCAGCTTTGGACATCATCCAGATATCCTTAGAGATTGTAGAGAGAATGATTGAATATGGTGTCGAAGAATTTATCCCTCAAAATATGAAAGAAAGAGTGCTTGTAATAAAAAAGATGGTTGAAGGTATTGAACTTCAGCTATTTCCAAATTTTGTCGTCAAAGTGGATGATGAGGAAATATTTGGTTTTGTAAAGGCAAGGCGTGAGTCTAAAAATGAAGGTATTGATAAAATTTGGCTTGCAACTTACATCTTTGAGCTTGATAAGATTGCGGTTATTTATCTTTTCGAAGAGCCACGATTTGATATTTATGAAATTACTCATGCCCCTTTGGACAAGTTAAATGAACAGATTTTAAATGATATAAAAGAAAAAATACAAAAGCTTTCTAATATTGAAACTTACCAAAAGGAGCAGTCTTTTAAAAACTGTGTGTCATGTGAGTACAGCCATGTTTGTATTCTGTTTTAAAAACAAAAAGTTAGAGGGATGGTCGAAAGATGAGCAATATAATCATATATACTGCTTCTGCTGGCTGTGGCAAGACAGAAAGTATAGCAAACCTTTATATAGACCTCATAAATTCCCAAAAAGCTTTGCCAAGTGAAATTGTCTGCATAACGTATACAGAAAAGGCAGCAAGAGAGCTTAAAAACAGAATAATCTCAAAAGCAAAACAAAGAGGGCTTGATTTGCTCACAATTTCAAAGATTCAAAACTCTCATATTAAAACCATACACTCATTTTGTATGTATCTTTTAAGATTTTACTGGGCATGGGCGAAGGTTGACACAAACTTTAAAATTGTCCCTGAACAGAATAGGCTAATACTAAAGCTTGTGGACCATTATCTTTCAGTTTATCCTGAAACTTTGTGGAAACTGTCACATGAGAGGTTTTTCATTGAAGAGTATTTTCACTTCGCAGAAAGTATTGTACAGGAGTATTTTAATTCAGCAAAGTATGTTGAAAAAGCTTGCCACCTTGAAGATGAAATGTTTCATGTTTTCGATTACTTATCAGACAGGTTAAATGACCAGTTTTTAAAAGAACTCACATACGATTTGGTTTTGCATAGGACCTTTGAACTTTTAAGCATTCCAGAAGTAAATAGAGATGTAAAGAGCAGATTTAAATTCTTGATTGTTGACGAGTTTCAAGATTCAAACTTTTTACAAAAATCAATCTTTGAAAATATAGCTGAAAACATTTATTATGTTGGAGACAAAAAACAGTCCATTTACCGTTTTCAGGGTGCAGAGCCAGAGGTTTTTGATGAAGCAATGGAAAGCTGCAGCCAGGTTTTAGAGCTCTGTGAAAACTTTAGAACAAACTCTGAGCTTGGCAAAAAGATAGATATGATAAGCAGCATGCTTTTTCCAAACTACAAACCACTTTCTTATAAGCATCAAGCTGACGGATTTTTAAAGGTTGTGGAGATTGTAAATCCAACAAGAGAAGAGATTATTCAAAATGAAGCTATTTATGTTGCAAAAAAGATAAAAAAGATGGTTGAAAGTGGTTTTGAGATAAGTGTGGGTGGCAAGCCAAAAAGAAAGGTGAAATACTCTGACTTTGCAGTTCTGTCGCGAAAAATTCAAAACATTGCTCATATTTACAAAAGGGTGTTTGAGGATTATGATGTTCCACTTGATATTAACTTCAAAAGAGGGCTTTTGGAACAAAAAGAGATAGTGCCGCTTTTGGGCCTTCTTGAGATTTTGCAATATCCAGACAAAAAATCTGGGTACTTGAGACTTCTTGCAAATGACATATTTAAAGTGGACAGATTCACGCTTCTCTTTTGCGAGATGAGCAAAATAGAATGTTATGTTCCAGAAGATGTTTTAAAGTTCATTGCAAAACAGCGTGATAACCTGTTTGTCAAAAAGATTTCAGAGATTTTGTATGAGTTTGAAGACATGTTCGAATATAGCTACAAGGTCTACAAGTTTTTTGGCAAGTGTGCATACGAAAATGTCAGACTTTTTTATGACTTGGCAGAAGAGAGCAAAAGCTTTTCGATAGAAGACCTTTGCAGTTTTGTAAATTATCAAGGCGAAAGGTTTTCGAGCTTTTCTTCTTTTAATGACAGCGCAGTATTGCTTAGCATACATTCAGCAAAAGGACTCAGCTTTCCAATAGTGTTTTTGGTCGGACTTTGCGAAAGTACAGGGTACTTTCCGGGCAGAAGTCCAAAACTGAGAGGTTCTTATGACACAAGCACAAGAGAATATATAATTGCTCCTTTTTGGATGGAAAAAGAATACACAAGAATAAAGAATATATCAAAACAGCAGGAAAAAGAAGAACTTAAAAGGCTTTTTTATGTTGCCATAACAAGACCGATGGCAGGGCTTTTCATGATAAACTCAAGCTTAAGAGAAGCTATAAAGAAAAGAGGAGGAGTAAAGTCGTTTGGTGAAGAGGTGGGTTTGAATTACATTCTCGCAAAGGCAGAAGAGATTGGAATTGAAAAAGAAGTTGTGGAGATAAAAGACACTGAAGAAGATCTATCTAATGATTTTACTTGTAAACAGAAAAATACAATTAGCAGTGTATTACCTCTAATGATTCTGCCTGACGAGTTTGAAAATAGGTTTAAGTTTTTGTCACCCTCACACATAATGGATTTTAAAAGATGCCCTGCCATGTTTTCGTTAAAGTACATCATGGGTCTTCCAGTTTTTGATGAGCTGAGTTCAAGAGAGGAGATACAACAGAACGCAAAAGTACTTGGCACCACAGTGCACAGAGTTTTAGAGCTCACAAGCTTGAAAAATATTCAAAGCTTAGATAGCAACATTGCCTTAGCCGTGCTTGAAAATAACTTTGAGGATGAAAAGATTGTGAAAGAGCTTATTTTAAACTTTTTTGAAAGCCAGTTTGTAAAAGAAATCAAAGATAAAGTGATAAAAGAAGAAAGCGAACTCCCGTTTTATTTTAAACTTAGCAATCAAATGATATATGGCATAATTGACAAGGTGTACCATCTTGAAGATGAAGTTTTACTTGTTGATTTTAAAACAAACCTTCATTTTGATGATACAAAATTCAATATTTACATTCCCCAGCTTTTCATTTACACAAAAGCCATGAAAGAGAGATTTCCTTCCAAAAAGATTTTTTCTTCCATCTTCTGGTTAAGAGAAGGGAAAAAGTTTGACTATGAGCAAAAAGATGAACACCTTGAAAATGTAATTGATGTGATAAAAAAAATAAGAAATATCAGAACCAGAAAGGATGTACTTGAGCTTATTGAAGATTCTTTAGATAGAAATTGCAATGGCTGTGAATATGAATTTTACTGCAAGGATGAGCAAAATATTAAATTGGTAAGGAAAAAGCTTGAATAGATTTTCTTTTTTCCTTGTTTTTAAAAAATTAGAGGTTTGCAAAGAAAGGTGAAAAGAAGTTAAAATAAAATATGCACACTTTGCTTGAACTCTATCAAAAAACATTTAAAAGGAGATATAGAATATGCTTGTTGATTTTATGAAAATATCAACCGTTGACTATCCAAAAAAGATTGCAGCTACTTGTTTTTTCGGTGGCTGCAATTTTTCGTGTCCTTTTTGCTACAACTCAGAGCTTGTAAACTTCAAAGGAAAGTTTATGGATGACAGCATCTTTTTTGAGTATTTGGACAAAAGAAAAGGTATAGTTGACGCTGTTTGCATTACAGGTGGGGAACCAACCTTAAATGAAGAGTACTTAACTGAGTTTATAAAAAAAATAAAGCAAAAGAATCTTCTTGTCAAGCTTGACACAAACGGCTCTAAACCCGAGGTACTGCAAAGGCTTTTAGATGCTGGGCTTCTTGACTATGTTGCAATGGACGTAAAAGCCCCGCTTGAAAAGTACCCCCAGATCACAGGTTTTTCTGACGTTGACAAAATCAGAAGATCAATAGAGATATTGAAAAATTCAAATATTGATTATGAATTTAGAACAACAGTAAACAAAAACCTTCATACAGTTGAGGATATATTAAATATTGCAAGGCTTTTAAAATATAGCAGGCTTTATATCATAAAACCATATAAATACACACCTGAAGTTTTAGATGAAAAAGTAAGCGGAAACAAAGATTTAGAAATAGAGTACTTGCAGGAGATTTATAATCGTGCAAAACAGGAAGGTATTAACAATATCAAAATTGGTGGCAAAGTCTAAATTTTTTGCTATTTATAGCGGTTTTACACATACGAGGTGATTTTTATGACAAGGTTCAAGGCACAGCTGCAGCAGATTGTTTTAGCATTCAAAGAGATAAATCCAAACGCTAAAAAGATCCTATTTTTTGAGCCCGTTTTTACTATTCCATATGCTATGTTTATCATCTACTCCTCACTTTACATGACAAGAGTTGGAGTAAAGGATTACCAGATAGGACTGCTGTCAACAGTGTTGAACTTGGTGATGCTTATCACATCACCCTTTGCAGGAATGCTTGTGAACAGGTTTGGACGCAAAAAGGTTCTCCTCATTGGCGATTTTCTGTCGTGGTGCGTGTATGCATATATATTTTTCTTTGCCAAAGATTTTGCATGGTTTTTAATTGCTACCATCTTTAACGGACTTATGAGAATTCCTGAACTTGCATGGCGGCTTCTTTTAATGGAAGATGCAACCGAAAACGAAAGAGTTGCAATTTATTCTGTAACTGTATTTGTGTGGAATATGGGTAACCTTTTTGCGCCTGTGATGGGCGTCCTTGTTGCAAGGTTTGGCTTGATACCTGCAACTAAATGGACAGTCCTTGCGTTTGGGATTTTAGTAAATATACTAATTGTTGTAAGACATCTTGTTACATCTGAGAGTTCTGTGGGGCAAAAGCTTGTACAGGAAAATTCTGACAAAAATAATAATGGTTTTTCTGAGTGGTTTGACAGTTTAAAGTATATGTTCAGAAACGGACAGCTTCTTTTGATTGTGCTTGTAACAATATTTGGCAACGTTGCCCTGATATTCAGAGACACATATAAAAATATATATTTAAGCGAAGCTTTGCATTATCCAGATAGCATAATTTCGGTATTTCCAACACTGTGGAGTGCGGTAGCTCTCATATTTGTAATATTTTTAATTCCAAATTTAAAAGAACAAAAACATGATACTGTCCTTTTTTGGGGAATGTTTTCAATTACAGTTTCCAATGCATTGATTTTAGTTGCACCTCCTGGGACATTTGGCTTTATTTTGATGATAATTGTAACAGTGCTTGGCAGCATAGGGGCTGCAGTATATTATTCATTTGTTGATGCTATCTTGGCAAATTCTGTTGATGATGAAAGAAGAGCACATGTCCTGTCAATTACAATGTTTTTGATTTCTCTTTTTTCAATGCCAGTTGGTGCAATAGCCGGACAGTGTTATACCTTTTCAAAGAGTTTGCCTTTTGTGCTTGCTACAATCTTTACTCTCTTGTGCACAATTTTGATTTTTTTCAAGATAAGAATAAGAAGAGCCCAAAAAGAAAAGTAGCTCTGCAGTATTGCTTAAATATAATTCAAAATAATTACAAATGTTGCAAGAATATTGCCAAAGATATAAAATAAAAAACAGAAGTAAAAGTATCTGGGGGTGTAAAATGCCAACAGTCAAAGATGTTGCCCAAAGAGCTGGTGTTTCTGTTGCAACAGTTTCAAGGGTTCTCAATAACTCAGAAAAGGTCTCTGAACAGACGCGACAGAAGGTTTTAAAGGCAATAGAAGAGCTGGGATTTAAGCCTAACCTTCTTGCAAGAAATTTTAGAAAAGACAAGTCAAACTTAATATTAGTATTGCTTCCTACAATTGCAAATCACTATTTTGCACGTGTTGTAAAAGGCATTGAAGATACAGCGCGAAAGAATGGTTATGGTATACTTCTTTGTACAACACAAAACAGTCCTGAAATTGCAGCTGAGTATTTAAAGCTTATAGAAAGAAAACAGGTTGATGGTGCAATAATTGCATCTGCAAAGGTTGAGATTGATTTTTGCAAAGGACTTGATACAAGAAGGATTGTTCAGGCATGTGAGTTTTATCCTTTTTTGGACACATCATGTGTAGAAATAGACCATAAAAAAGCGTTTTACGACATTGTAGATTATCTTATTAAAAAAGGTAAAAGGAATATCTTATGTGCAATTGGAAACGAAGACATTCCTTCTGAATTTGAGAGGAAAGAAGGATACAGAAAAGCTCTTGAGGAAAATGGACTTCAGTTTAGAGAAGAGAATGTCATAAGATGCAGCTATGGTTGGACAGAGCTTTATGAGAAACTAAAAAATCTTTGCTGTCTTAAAAAATATGATGCAATTGCCTGTTCTTCAGATTTGATGGCAGTTGGGGCAATAAAGGCTGCCAAAGCTCTGGGGCTTAAAGTCCCTGATGAGTTTTCTGTGACAGGTTTTGACAATATAATGATGTCAAGGCTGTATGAGCCTTCAATCACAACAGTTGCACAGCCTATGTATTCAATAGGCGAAAAGGCAGCACAAATTTTAATTGATGCACTTGAAAGTCCAGGCGTTTTTGAAAAACAAAAAATAATACTTTCTCATGAAATAAAAACAAGGGAGTCTGCATAAGAAGGTTATTTTTTATTTTAAAACCATTGTAATTGATTACACTATGAGTTATAATATCATATGTAATCAATTACACAATTAAGGAGGCAGGGAAAATTGAAAAAGCTAAGACTTGCTATAATCGGATGCGGTTCAATCACAAAGCACAGGCATGCGCCGGAGGCAAAACAAAATCCCAATGTTGAGCTTGTTGCTGTATGTGACAAGAATTTAGACCATGCAAAAGCCATTGCAGAAAAATTTAAAGTTGGAAATGTCTATGATGATTATGAAAAGATGCTAAAAGAAATAAAACCTGATGCAGTAGTGGTTGCAACGCCAAATTATCTTCATGCCGATGCTACAATAAAAGCGTTAAAAGAGGGGGCTCATGTTCTTTGTGAAAAGCCAATGGCAACAACCGAAGATGAGTGCAGAATGATGGTAGAGACTGCAAAAGAGATGGGTAAGTTTTTGATGATTGCTCACAACCAAAGGTTAAATATAGCCCACAAAAAGGCAAAAGAGGTAATACAAAGCGGTGAGCTTGGGAAAGTGCTGAGTTTTAAAACAACCTTTGGTCATGGCGGACCTGAGAGTTGGAGCTCAGACAGGCCCGATACATGGTTTTTTCACAAAGAAGCAGCAAGCTTTGGAGCTATGGGCGACCTTGGCGTTCACAAGATTGACCTTATGAGATTTTTGCTTGGTGAGGAGTTTGTTGAGACAGCTGCGTTTGTTACAACTCTTTCCAAGAAGTATCCAAATGGCCAGCCAATTGACGTTGACGACAATGCAGTCTGCATTTTAAAGACACAGAGCGGCGCGATTGGAACGCTCACAGCTTCATGGACATACCCGGGAAGTGAGGATAACTCAACTGTAATCTACTGTGAGAAGGGTTCAATTACACTTTACGCAGATCCAAAATTTTCGATGATAATAAGATATGCAAACGGTCAAAAAGCATATTTTGAGCTTGACACAATGCAGACAAACGAAAGACAAACAAAATCAGGTGTGGTAGACGAATTTATTGATTGTATCTTGACAAACACACCACCAAGAATTTCTGGAGAAGAAGGTTTGAAGACCATGAAAGTTGTGTTTGCATGTTTTGAGTCAGCAAAAACTGGCAAGATTGTGAGGATTGATTATTAAGCATTGGTCCAAATTCTAAAGATGGAAAGGGGAGCTGACGATAGAATGAAACTTGGGTTTTTAACAGCCTGCCTGCCAAAACAAAGCCTTGAAAATCTTGTTGTGTGGGCAAAAAGCATTGGTTTTGAGATGCTGGAGGTTGCGTGCTGGCCTGTAAAAAATACAAGAGACTACTCTGGTACAACATTGGATGTTGCAAATCTTACAGAAGACCAAGCAGAAAGAATAAAAAAACTTTTTGAGCAGAACAATATGCAAATTTCTTCTCTTGCATACTATGACAACAACCTGCACCCTGACCTTGTGATAAGAAAATCTTACCATGATCATTTAAAAAAGGTTATTAATGCAGCAAATCTTCTTGGCGTCAAGTATGTTGGGACCTTTGTTGGGAGAAACTATAACAAGACAATCAAGGAAAACTTTGATGAGTTTGAGATTGTGTTTAAAGAGATTTTGGAGTATGCAAAGGAAAAAGGAGTTTCTATTATAATAGAAAACTGTCCTATGCCAGGCTGGAACCCAAACGGTGGATGGATGGGGACAATATCATATTCACCTGAACTTTGGGAAGAAATGTTTTCAAGGCTACCTTACGACAATTTTGGTTTGAACCTTGACCCGTCACACCTTCTTTGGCTTGGTATTAACCCTGTTTCGGTCATAAAAGAGTTCAAAGACAAAATATTCCATGTCCATGCAAAGGATACTCAGATTTTGAAAGACAAGCTCAATAAATATTCCATTTTTGGTAGCCAGATTCAAAGGAAAAATGAATGGGATATGGGATATTGGGTGTACAGAATGCCAGGTCGTGGCGAGATTGACTGGAAAGCATTTTTGAAAGAGCTAAAACAAAACGGCTATAACTTTGTTGTGAGTATAGAACATGAAGACCCAGAGTATGAAGGGACTGAAGAAAAAGTAAAAGAGGGATTGAAGCTTGGGTTTGAATATTTAAAGGATGTTATCACTAAAATATAACAACGTATATATTTTAACAACGTATACATTTTTGCGGTTGGCAAAGATTAGTTTTTGCCAACCTTCTTATTTATAATGCTTACTTAAGATATAAATTATAAAAATAGTTGACAGTTAAGAAAAATTAAAAGTATAATATTGTCAAAAAATACTATATAGACGAGGGGAGAAGATAGAATGAAAAAATAACAAAACAAGTTGTGTCATTGCTGCTTTTGTTATCTTTTTTAACCACTAATGTATTTTTTAATCTCACAGCCTTTGCTCAGCAGGTCAGCACAGTTCCTTCTGATCAGCAGAATTTTCTTCAGATGAGCGAGGAGGAATATAAAAATTATAAAAAAAGTCTTGCTCCACAAGTGTCGACAAAGTCAATCTCGCGCTTAACTACTTTTTCCACAAACTCAGCTTCTCTGTCAGCGTCAGTTCAAAATGCATCACAGCTTGTTGGAAATGATTTTATAGAGTATTTTTTACGTGGAGAAAATAATGATTTAAGGGGCCGTTTTACAATAGGAGCAAGAAAAGGTGATCCTTCAAATCCAAATGATGATGGTAAAATAATGCTTTATGGGCATCCCGATGCATGGTCAAGCTATACAACAATCAATATTGATGGTTCATACTTTATTTTCAATCCTTCATCCATTTCATACAGTGGAACCACTTCATTGTGCCAGCAAGTAGCAAATGATGTATATATTGTTCAAGAGCTTTCTATTGTCAAAAGTGCCACAACTCAAAGAGAAGATACTGTTCAGATAAAGTATAAAATAAAAAATAGTTCAACAGAAGCTAAAAATATTGGTCTTAGGATAATGCTTGACACAATGCTTGGAAGTAACGATGGAGCACCATTTAGAGTACCAGGGCTTGGAGCAGTTACTAACGAGATTGAACTTTCTGGTGATAATATACCCGAATATTATCAAGCCTTTGATACACTTACAAATCCCACTATAATAACTCAAGGGATATTTTATACAGATAAAGGAAATAGACCAGATAGAGTTCAATTTGCTCACTGGTCAAATTTGTATCGTACTCCATGGAATTACACAGTTAACCCAAATGTGAGGTTTTCTAATGGTACTTCATATGGTGGTGACAGTGCTGTTGCAATATATTGGGAAAATGAAATTCTTCTTCCTAATGAAGAAAAAGAGTTTGTAACATATTATGGTATAGGCGAATTTACACAGGAACTGAGACCACCTTTAGCGGTAAGTCTAACATCTGTAAGTGAAATTCAAGCAAATGAAAATGATTATTATCCAAATCCTTTTACTGTAACAGCTTATATAATGAACAATTCAAAAGTCCAGGTAAACAATGTAAAAGCAAAGATTGTATTACCTGACGGACTTGATATTGAAGAAGAAGCTGAAAAAACTATTGACAGTTTAAAGCCAGGAGAAGAACGTTTAGTTTCGTGGAAGGTATTCGTTGAACCGTTTCCTGAAGAAACCACGTTGACTTATTCTGTTGCAGTTGTGGCAGATAATGTTGAGGGTAAAGTTTTATCAAGAACAATAAAAATACCCTCCCATCCAGCTGGCGACCAGTTTTTATATCAAACTGGAATTGAGACCATTGAGAATGGCACAAGCTGTTTAGTAGGTGAGCCTGTAAATCCAGCGGTGGGTAATTTTGTAACAAGTTCTGATGATATTTCTATTGAGGGTAGTAACAAGATAGTATTTAGCAGATTTTATAATTCTATTGATTCATACAAGGGTATATTTGGCAATAATTGGAGATACTCATTTGATTTTAAACTTAAAAAAGTGGGTGAAAAACTAAGAGTATTCTTTAGTGATGGGCATGCAGAAGATTTTGTTTTTAATCAAGATATTAGCAAATATATATCAATTTTTGATAACAAAAAATTTATCACTAAAAACCAGAACGATTATATACTTGAACTCAATGGAGAGGTCAAATTCTATTTTAATTTGGACGGACAATTAATAGCAATAGAAGATGAAAATAGCAATAAAACAACTCTGGTTTATGAGGATGGTAGACTTGTAAAAATTGAATCTTTGATTGGATATTTAACCTTCCATTACAATACAGATGGATATGTGACAAAAGTTACTGATAACAATGGGCGTTTTGTTGAATATGGCTATGATAGGGACAGGTTAATTTGGTTTGCAGATGTTGAGGGGAACAAATACAGATATGAATATGACGAAAAAGGAAGACTTACAAAAATAATAAATCCGCTTGGAGTTTCAGAAGTAGTAAACGTATATGATGAAAAAGGAAGAGTAATTAGTCAGCAAACAGCAGACGGTAGCTTGCACACATTTATGTATGATGATGTTGCTCACACTACCACATATATTCAGCCAAATGGAGCTAAAATTGTTTATAAAAAAGATGGCAAATACAGGATATTCGAACAGGAATTTGAAGATGGAAAAGTTCAGTATGTCTTTGACGACAACAATCAGATAATTGGTTATATTGACAAGAATAACAACAGTTACAGGTACGAATATGATGAAAAAGGCAACCTAATAAAAGAAATTAATCCTCTTGGCTTTGTTACACAATTTGAATATGACAGTAGAGACAATTTAATAAAAATTAAAAATCCCGATGGAACTGCGATTACTTTTGAGTATGATGATAAAGGCAACGTGATATTAACAAGAGATGAAGTTGGAAGAGAAACCAAGGTAGAATATAACGAAAAGGGTCTTCCTAAAAGGGTTATTCTTCCAAATGGAGCAGTACAGGAGTTAGAATATGACGAGAAAGGAAACGTAACAAAAATAAAAGATCCATTGGGAAGTATAACCACTTATGAGTATGACACTTTCAACAGATTAATTGGGATGATTAAGCCCGAGGGTAATAAAACAGCATTTTCGTGGACAAAAGCAGGTTATATATCCTCAATAAAGTATCCTGACAATACGTCTCAAGAATTTGAATATGATGCTAAAGGCAATGTGACAAAAATAATTGACCAGCTTGGAAGACAAACAATTTACAAGTACAATGAAATTGGCAAGCTAAGTGAGATAACAGATGCGGTTGGTAGGGTGACAAAATTTGAATACGATAATATGTGGAATTTGAAGAAAATAATAAAACCGGATGGCACTTTTATAGAATATTCATATGATAACTTAAACAGGCTTGTTGCAGTGAAAGATGAAGAAGGATTTATTGTGAAGTACGAATACGACCCTAATGGTAATGTGACCAGAGTAGTAAGTAGCAGCGGGAAAGAGACCAAGTATGTTTATGATGCTCTTAACAGAGTTATAGAAGAAATTGACGCGAAAGGCAGAAGTACAAAATTCGAGTATACCTACGATGGCAAGATAAAGAAAATTATCGATGCGCAGGGAAATGTAACCGAATATGAGTACAATCCAGCAGGTGAACTTGTTGCTAAAAAAGATGCACAAGGGAACATTGTAAAATACAGCTATAATGCGCTTGGGCTAATTAGCACTGAAACTGACGAGGTTGGAGCAACAACACGCTATGAATACAATTTAAAAGGAAATTTAGTCAAGATAACCTTTGCAGACGGTTCAACAAACAGATTTGAATATGATAGAAATGGTAATTTGAAGAAATATATTGATGCCAATGGTCAGGTAACAGAGTATTACTATGATAACTGTGACAGATTAGTCATGACAAAAGATGCTCTTGGCAATACGAAGAGATATGAGTATACGCCAACAGGAAAACTGAGCGCAATTATTGATGCAAAGGGTAACAAGACCACATTTATATATGATGCTGTTGATAGACTTGTAGAGGTAATTTCGCCTGATGGTGCGCGGGAAATATTTGTTTATGATTCAAATGATAACGTAATAGAAATTCACAAATTTATGGGAGTAACAAAAGAGACGAGAGAAAGAATGAACAAAACAAAGGGTGAAAAGTATTCGGAGCAGTTGAAGGAAATAGTAATAAAGTACAAATACAATAAAAGAGGACAGTTGGTATCAGAGCAAGATGCGTTAGGCAATGTAAAAGTTTATACCTATGATGCAGATGGAAATTTAATTGAAAGTGTTGATAAGAACGGCAACACTACAAAGTATGAATATGATGCAGTGAACAATCTTTCAAAGATAACCTATGCAGATGGGAAAACTGTGGAGTTCAAGTATGATAATTTAGACAGGCTTGTTGAAGTAAATGATTGGTTAGGAAGCAAAAAGTATGAATATGATGTTTTGGGTAGGGTAACAAAAGTAGTTGATTACAAAGGCAGAGCATTTGAGTACAGTTACACCCAAAGAGGAGAAAAAGCTGCAATAAAATATCCTAACGGTCGATTGGTGCAGTACGAATATGACGCTATTGGCAGGTTAATAAAAGTTACAACTGATGGTAAAGAGACAAAGTACAAGTATGATGCTAAAGGTAATCTAATAGAAAAGATATTGCCAAATGGAGTAAGAAGTGTTTATGAATATGATGCGGTTTCACAGCTGACAAGACTTGCAAATTACGGTTCAAAATCTAAGATACTAAGTGAAATACTGTACAAGTATGATCCAAACGGGAACAAAATTTATGCAGAAAAGAGGATAAACGAAAGAGAGATAGGTAAATTAGCAGGAATAACTGAAGGAAAAGTATATTATGAGTATGATACACGCAATCAACTTATAAAAGTAAAAAGAGAAAATGGGTTTGAAGAGAGATATTTTTACGATACACTTGGCAACAGGGTAAGAAAAGAAGAGTATGCGGGAAGGATACTTGCAAATGTAATTGACTATAAATACGACGATGAACAGAGGTTATACGAAATAAAGGCCACAGGACTTATTGACTGCATAAAACTGCCAGAGATCAAAATGGAATATGACAGCGAAGGGAACTTAATAAGTATAAAATCTGGCAAGACAGAGATTGTAAGAAATACATTTGATGTTCGGGGAAGGCTTACAAAGGTAAATACAATATGGGGAATAGAAAGTTGGTACACATACGATTCATCAGGCAAGAGAGTAAGTAAAATAGTAGAGCTATCAAAATTTAGCAGAGATGTACTCAGGAAGTATCTGAATGAAGAAAGAGTTAGCAGAATTCAGGAAAGATGTGAAGAGTTAATAAATAGCAAAAAATACAGAGCAGAATATGAGTATGTATATGATGAGACAAGTGAAAATGACGATTTAGTAGCAATTAATACAAATTTTGGAGCAGAAGAAGAGTATATATATGGGAATGGTATAATAGGAGCAGAAGTAAAAGAGAGAGGAAAACTATATAGCTACTATTATCTAACAGACGACTTATTCAGCCCTCAGATAATCGTTGATGCGAGAGGCAAAGTAGAAGGATATAGAGCATATAGCGAATTTGGGGAAAAAGTAGTAGAGATAGGGAAAATAAGAGGGTTAGATGTAATAGGATTTACAGGATACAAAGAGGATAAAGAGAGCGGATATTTATATGCAACAGCAAGATATTATTTACCGCAGGTAGGCAGATTTATAAGCAAGGACAGGATATTTGGAGAGATAGCCGAGCTTACAAGTCAGAACCCATATGTATATTGTTTGAACAATCCGCTGATATATGTAGATCCGAGCGGAGAGCTAAGTGTAAGACAGATATTGTTGTTGGCAAAATCGTTTGCCGAGTCGTTTGTAAAGAAAGCAGCGCAGAAGATAGTAGAAGCAATAGGTGGATTATCGCTAAAGAATTTAGGGTTTTTCAAGGACATAGTAGTTGGTATAATAAAAGGTGTAATAAGACTTAGTGACATAGCAAGTGTATTAGCCGAGGGGTATTTTAAGGAGTATATAGAGCCTGTAGAGAGGTTAATAAATCTCAGTTCAGAAGTATTTGGAAGAGGAGTTGTATGTGACAGCAAGGTAATAGAGTATGGAAAATATTTAGGAATAGCCGTTTGCAACATAGTAGAGATAATAAGTGATTTTGCAACAGGCGGCACAGGAGTATTTGGCAAGGTAGCAGGAAAGTTAGTATCAGTTCTTGGCAAGGCAGGAAAAAGAGTCAGAGTTAAATTAGGGAAGATAGTAAAGAAATATGATGTTTTATGGGATTTGCCACCATATGGTGGGAAATACATTAACGGACGTTATTATACACAACATGCACTTGAAAGAATGGCTCCTGATATTCCTGAAGTAAGAGATTTTTTAGTGCAAAAATATCACAAAATAGCAACAGAAGAATGTGGTTATAAACCAGGAACAAAAGACTATATTGGTTTTATGAAGGACAAAGTTAATCCTAGAGGTATACCGCCAATGGTGGTTGAGAATGCGATAAGGCATGGGAAAAGGCAGCCTGGGAAAAATCCAGGAACGTGGGATTATATAACTTCTGATGTAAAAGTAGTTGTAAATGAGAGAGGAGATGTTGTAACAGTTCACAAAATAAGGGGGAAATAGAGAATGGGTATTGAGTATGAGATTAATTATGATATTAATGATTTATACAAATTATTCGGTAAAAAGGAGTTTGATGAGATTAGTTATATTGAACAATTATTTAGTTGGAGTATAGAAGATAAATATGGGATGGGTATATACTTTTACATGTCTGTTTATGAGTTTTATTGTAGTTTATCATTATATTTTAACGAAACAAAAGGAATAATTGATTTAGATTTATACGAAGTTAAAGAGATAAGGCGAGAGAGTGATGAAGAAGGTGAGAAGATGATAATAGAAAGGGAAGGGGATAGGGCAGGAGTAGTAGCATATTTTAAGCCTAATTTTGCGATAGAGATTAACAAAGTGAGAACGAAGAGTGATGCAGGTATAGGGCAGAAGATAAAGTATAACGTATATGAATTAATAGACCTGTTTGAAAGTGAAGCATATGAAGCTAATGAAGAGGAGCAAAAGTATTGGTGGAGGAAGAGAGATAGAGAAGGGTTTTGTTTAACATTTTACATGTCAGTAAATGAAGGCATATGTGATTTATGTTTAACTTATGAGAATTTTGAGAAGCCGATATTTAATATAGAGATAGACGGAGTGCGAAGATTGAGGGGAGAAAGTGAGAGGAAAGAAGGGGAGTTGGTAATGGAGAGATTGATTATAGAGAGAAGTGAAGGGAAGTCGCCGGTAGTGGTATACTTTAGACCTAATTTTAAGATAGAGATTGAAGATATAGATAAACTATAGTTAACAGGATAGGGGAAATAGGCCAACATGTTTGTCAGAAGATTTTTGGGGCTCTGTTAAACAGATTATTTATGAGAGCCCCTGATATTTTTAATATGAACCAATAGCAAATTAACAGAAAATAAAGAGAGTGGGTATATATATGCCACAGCAAGATATTATTTACCGCAGGTAGGCAGATTTATAGGCAAGGACAGGATATTTGGAGAGATAGCCGAGCTTACAAGTCAGAACCCATATGTATATTGTTTGAACAATCCGCTGATATATGTAGATCCGAGCGGAGAGCTAAGTGTAAGACAGAGCATATTGTTAATCCAAGGATTGGGATTGGGTTTATGGGAAGTTGCAAGGGAACAATTAAAAGCATTAGGAGATATTATCAGTTTTAGGTTTATAGGAGCATTTATTGATATAGCAAAAGCTTTACCGAAATTATTAAACAGTGATGTTATAAAGGAATTATTGAAGAGTTTATATGATAGGTATGTAGAACCTGTTGAATATGTTATAAAGCATACAAGAGAAGTGTTTAGTGGCAGAGCATGTAATGAAGAAGTTAAGGAATATGGAAAGAAGTTAGGAATAGTAGTTGGGACAATAGTAGCAACAGTAGCAGATATTATATTAGGCAAGAAAGCGATAGAATTAGGAGCAAAGTTAATACAGAAGTTAGGTAATATAAGTAAGAGAGTAAAAGGTTTAATTTGGAAGGTAGCAGAAGCAGCACCTAAGAAGAGGATTACGCTTGAGGATTTGATAAAAGAATCAAAACGGATTAAGCTTCCCAAAAAAGGCAAAGGTAGTAATTCAAAGGTGCCACAATATGCAAGAGAAGGAGGGTTTGAAGGTGCTTTGAGAGATTTTTACAATTTAGGGCCAAGGAATGTAAGAATAAAAGAAACAGGTGATAACATTGTATATATTGGTGAAATTGAAAATAATATAACAGTAAATGCAAGAGTGAATAGTAAATTTGGTAAACCTACATTGGAAATAATAGGGCCAGTAGAAGAAAATGGTAAAATTGAAAAAGACACGATAGTAAAATTTAGATATGATGATTAAAATGATAGTAAGATGTAAAATAGTCCTATAAGGTATAAAAAAATAAAGAAGGTTGATGAAGTTGAATTGGTTAAACATAAGGGTTAATTGTAATGCTGTTAGGTATGAAGATGATGGTCTTTTAATAGAGATAATTCAAGATGAAAGAAAATTTTACGTATGGGTTGGTGGGTGGAATTATTCAGTGCTCTATTGTGCTACAGAAAACAGGAGGAAACTAATGGAGCAGTTAAAAAAAATAGAGCCAATTTATCATAACGAAGGGCTGTATATGTATGTTGCAAAAAATACTGGGTATATTGAATGGATTGTTGAAGATAGTCTAATACTTGAACCAGATTATATTGAACATTATATAATACCAACTAGGAACTATGTGGTAGAATATTTGGATGTATCAGGAATGCTGGTATCACCTTTGAAAAAGGAAGATATTAAAGTAGATGATAACAAAATAATAAATGGGATAAAGCTTACGAATATGTCATGGGAGTATAAAAAGGAAGAATACAAGGAATATTTTGAAGATAGACTACTTCCAATGTATATGAGTATTACAAACATAGTGTTTAATAAAGGAAAACTCGATATATTACTAGAAAGTCCATTAGGAGAAGATGATGAGAAAAGATATTATTTACAAGAAGAAGTATTAATAACCTTTGAGAGTGGTATTGAGGCAGTGAGATTTGCAGATGAAGGGTACAGAACACTATCGGGGCCTACTGTTTATGATGCAAAGAAAAAGGAATTTACTGGCAGATACATGTTTAAAGTAGAGAATTCGGAGTTTATCAGGTGGTTAGAAGAGGAAAGAGGGAGGGAGTTTGAGGATGAGGTAAACCATTATTTTATTCTTTCCTCGATGTTAGTAGTGGATGTTATTGCGAAGAGCGAACCAAAGATTAAAAAAATAGGGATAAGGAGAATAACAAAAAAGAGATGAAAATGGGAAAAGAAAGTTAGTGGGGGCTGTTTTGGATGAGATTTAACAGTCCCCATCCTTAGTTTTTTATTGTAAATTGCAGGGAAGGATATATTCTTTGTTGTTAGAAAAGGATTGAATAACTATAAAGTTTAAAAAAAGAAAGAAGGATGAGAAATATGAATTGGTTTTGTGAAGGGTTCAAATGGCAGGTTGTTGAATTTAATTATGGTGCTGAACTTTTGATAAAACTGAGGAATGGGGAAGAAGAATTAAAAATATGGTCGATTTGGGTATATTCAATGCTGTATTGTGCGACACAAAACAGGGAGAGATTGACTCAAAAGCTGGGGACAAGAGAAGCTATTAAAGTAGGAGAAAAGCTGAATGTGTATGTGGGTAGGGATACAGGATATGTGAATTGGCTAATTCAAGATAGTCATCCATTTCCGAGCGATATAGAGCATTGGATTTTCCCAACAGAGAATTACGTTATAGAATATTTAGGTTTTTCACCGAATATAGTAACTTTGGAGTTTGAAAAGATGATAGAAGTAGAAGAGGAGAAAGTAATAGAAGGAATAGAGTTTACAAAAATGTCATTAGAATATGAGAAAGAAAGATATAAGAGGTTTAAAATTGGTATATATCCGAAATTGATGAGTATAACAGATATAACATGTAAGGGAGATAGATTAGAGATATTGATGGAGAATGAAATTAAAGATTATAAGAGGAAGAAATGTTACAATGAGAGGGTGTTAGTAACGATTGAGAGTGGCATAGAAGCAGTAAGGATAACAGAGAATAAAAGGAGGTTGCTATTGTGGCTAATATTTTGGAATACAAAAAAGTATGACCCTGAAGATAAGTATTTTTTCAACGTAGAGAATTCAGAGTTTATCAGGTGGTTAGAAGAGGAGAATGGGAAGAAATTTGAGAGAAAAGTAAAACATTATTGTATTTTTTCCTCAACTTTTATTGTAGATGTAATATCTAAAAGCAAACCAAAGATAAAAAGATTGGGTAGAAAAGAAAGAACGATTTAATGAGGAAAAGGAATGAAGGAGATATTTTAATTTGAGAGACATTTATAGATAAAGTAGCACAGAATGTGGGAAGAGCAATAGATGAACTATCGCTAAAGAATTTAGGGTTTTTCAAGGACATAGTAGTTGGTATAATAAAAGGTGTAATAAGACTTAGTGACATAGCAAGTGTATTAGCCGAGGGGTATTTTAAGGAGTATATAGAGCCTGTAGAGAGGTTAATAAATCTCAGTTCAGAAGTATTTGGAAGAGGAGTTGTATGTGACAGCAAGGTAATAGAGTATGGAAAATATTTAGGAATAGCCGTTTGCAACATAGTAGAGATAATAAGTGATTTTGCAACAGGCGGCACAGGAGTATTTGGCAAGGTAGCAGGAAAGTTAGTATCAGTTCTTGGCAAGGCAGGAAAAAGAGTCAGAGTTAAATTAGGGAAGATAGTAAAGAAATATGATGTTTTATGGGATTTGCCACCATATGGTGGGAAATACATTAACGGACGTTATTATACACAACATGCACTTGAAAGAATGGCTCCTGATATTCCTGAAGTAAGAGATTTTTTAGTGCAAAAATATCACAAAATAGCAACAGAAGAACTTGGTTACGAACCAGGATCAGATGATTATATTAGATTTATGAAGAAAAACGTTGATCCTAGAGGTATACCGCCAATGGTGATTGAGAATGCGATAAGGCATGGGAAAAGGCAGCCGGGGGATAAACCTGGAACATGGAAATATACTACTTCTGATGTAACAGTAGTTATAAATGGCAGAGGAGATGTTATAACAGCATATCCAGGGGGGGAATAAAGTAGTGTGTATTAATTACGATATTAATGATTTATTTAAATTATTCGGTGAAAAAAAATTTCTAGAAGATGATTATAAAGCAGAAACATTTTATTGGAGTATAAGAGATAAATATGGGATGGGTATATTCTTTTACATGTCAGTTTATGAGGGTAACTGTTCTTTAATGTTGAGTTTTAATGGAAAGGGTATAATTGATTTAGATTTATACGAAGTTAAAGAGATAAGGCGAGAGAGTGATGAAGAAGGTGAGAAGATGATAATAGAAAGGGAAGGGGATAGGGCAGGAGTAGTAGCATATTTTAAACCTAATTTTGCGATAGAGATTAACAAAGTGAGAACGAAGAGTGATGCAGATATAGGGCAGAAGATAAAGTATAACGTATATGAATTAATAGACCTGTTTGAAAGTGAAGCATATGAAGCTAATGAAGAGGAGCAAAAGTATTGGTGGAGGAAGAGAGATAGAGAAGGGTTTTGTTTAACATTTTACATGTCAGTAAATGAAGGCATATGTGATTTATGTTTAACTTATGAGAATTTTGAGAAGCCGATATTTAATATAGAGATAGACGGAGTGCGAAGATTGAGGGGAGAAAGTGAGAGGAAAGAAGGGGAGTTGGTAATGGAGAGATTGATTATAGAGAGAAGTGAAGGGAAGTCACCGGTAGTGGTATACTTTAGACCTAATTTTAAGATAGAGATTGAGGATATAGATAAACTATAGTTAACAGGATAGGGGAAATAGGCCAACATGTTTGTCAGAAGATTTTTGGGGCTCTGTTAAACAGATTATTTATGAGAGCCCCTGATATTTTTAATATGATACCAATAGCAAATTAACAGAAAATAAAGAGAGTGGGTATATATATGCCACAGCAAGATATTATTTACCGCAGGTAGGCAGATTTATAAGCAAGGACAGGATATTTGGAGAGATAGCCGAGCTTACAAGTCAGAACCCATATGTATATTGTTTGAACAATCCGCTGATATATGTAGATCCGAGCGGAGAGCTAAGTGTAAGACAGAGCATATTGTTAATCCAAGGATTGGGATTGGGTTTATGGGAAGTTGCAAGGGAACAATTAAAAGCATTAGGAGATATTATCAGTTTTAGGTTTATAGGAGCATTTATTGATATAGCAAAAGCTTTACCGAAATTATTAAACAGTGATGTTATAAAGGAATTATTGAAGAGTTTATATGATAGGTATGTAGAACCTGTTGAATATGTTATAAAGCATACAAGAGAAGTGTTTAGTGGCAGAGCATGTAATGAAGAAGTTAAGGAATATGGAAAGAAGTTAGGAATAGTAGTTGGGACAATAGTAGCAACAGTAGCAGATATTATATTAGGCAAGAAAGCGATAGAATTAGGAGCAAAGTTAATACAGAAGTTAGGTAATATAAGTAAGAGAGTAAAAGGTTTAATTTGGAAGGTAGCAGAAGCAGCACCTAAGAAGAGGATTACGCTTGAGGATTTGATTGAGACCGCTAAATTTGTTGAGAAAAAGAAATCTACCGGATTATGTATTTATGAAAAAAGTGGTGGTTTTGAGAATACTTTAAGAGATTTCTATAATTTGGAGCCGAAGAATGTAAAAATAATTGAAGGAACATACAAAGGAGATATTCAAATAACATATGTAGGAGATTTAGAAGATGGGAAGACAGTAATTGTAAGACTGAAAAGTGATGAGGGAAGACCAACGTTGGAGATACAAAAGTTTAGTGAAATATCAAATAGAAGTAAACCAAAGATAAAAATCAGGTATAATGATAATTAGTTTTTGTTGGTTGTTAAATTAAATGCAATAGTGAAAAATTAAAGCCATAGCTTCAAACAGTCTATGATTGTAGTATGGAATGGCAAAACCATACGCAAGGAGGTTTGAAGCTATGGCTTACAATAAACATACTACAAAAAGAATAAGATTTGAACACTCAAGCAGAGTATATAACAATAGCAATGACAAGTTGGAGTTATAATATGATATAAGAAAAATGGCGAAAAAATTAGCTACAAGAGTAAGTGCAATTTTCCTTTGAAGCAAAAATAGGTACAACACCTCGAGAAAAAATAATACTTAAAGTTTATTTAAAAAACACTTTAGTGTAACTAGAAAACAATTTGTTTAAAAAAGCAAGGAGTGGCAGGAAATGTAAACTATCAGACGAAATATGTTTATGAAGATTCAGAGATTATTGGGAAACAAGTTCACCAAGTTAAGTATTTAAACGTACGATATATTGAAATTTAAAAAGCAAAAATAAGAGAAGGTTGATAATAATGAGTTGGATAGATATGGGAGTTAGATGTGAGACAATTAAATTTGAAGGTAGTCAAGGGTTTTTCATAAGGTTGATTAAAGGACAAAAAAAGTTTGAGATATTAGAATCGGGATATCCATATTCAGTTTTGTTTTGTGCAACTGAAAACAGGAAGAGACTTATGGAGATGTTAGAAACGGAGGATCCGGTTGTTTTAGAAGAAGAGTTGTATATGTATATTGGGAGGAATACAGGATATGTAAATTGGTTAATTAGAGATAGTTATCCGGACTCAAATGATAAGGTACATTATATTATACCTACAAAGAATTATGTTATCGAATTTATAAGTAGTCTTGTACCGCCAGATATTATATATCCTTTTTATAAGAAAATGATAGAGATTGACGAAGAAAAAGTGATAGAAGGATTGGAGCTTACAGATATG
Organism: Caldicellulosiruptor bescii DSM 6725; assembly: GCF_000022325.1. Classification (NCBI taxonomy): domain Bacteria; kingdom Bacillati; phylum Bacillota; order Caldicellulosiruptorales; family Caldicellulosiruptoraceae; genus Caldicellulosiruptor; species Caldicellulosiruptor bescii. The sequence continues at coordinate 408,489 of NC_012034.1, forward strand.
TCATGGGAGTACGATAAGGAAGATTATATAGAATTTGTTGACGATGAGTTTCTTGAAAAAATGGATATTAGTAAGGGGCTATTTATTGGGGATCTAATATACAAGGAAGGGAAACTTAGAATATTATTAGATCAAGGAATAAGGAAAAATGAGGAAGGTAAATATTATATAGGTGAGCAATTCGTAGTAAAATTTGAGGGTGGTATAGAGGCAGTAAGATTTGCAGATGAAGGCAGAAGATTGTTATTGTGGCTTATATTTTGGGATATAAAGAAGTACAAATTTAAAAATAGATTTTTTTTGAAAGTAGAGAATTCAGAGTTCGTCAGATGGTTAGAAAAGGAAAGAGGTAAGAAGTTTGAAGAAGAGGTAAATCATTATTGCTTTCTTTCTGATATGTTGGTGGTAGATGTGGTATCAAAATGTAAACCTACGATAGAGAAACTAAAAAGAAATAACAGTGAAATCTCAAATAGAGATAATTAGAGATAATTTTAAGTAGACTACCTTAACTGATAATATTAAAGCCTCATCGAATTGATTTATCTTTCTGCTAATAGGCAATAAATATTTTTTAGGAACTGAAAAATGTTGTAGTTGTTTAGTTAGATAGAAATTACAAAGAATACGTTAAAAAATCTGAATGAAATAAATGTGATTATTAAAGTGAAATAACAATACAAAATTAATGCTTGAGATTCGAGTATTTAACTTTTAAAACGAATACAACTAAAACACAAAGAACCAAATGTTAAGTCTATTTACATTGCTATATATAGATGAGGAAATTGAATTATAAGAATGAGAGAAGGTTATGTAGGAATGAAATGGTTGGGTAATGAAGTAAGATTTAGTGCATTTAAATTTGAATATGGTAAAGGAATTTTAATGACATTGATTTATGAGAAAAATAAATTTGAAATATGGACAAGCTTGCCATATTCAATTCTATTTTGTGCAACGCAAAATAGGAAGAGATTAATCGAGATGTTGGAATCAAGAGTCTCTATTAAATGTAAGAAAGGCTTGTCTATGTATGTTGGAAGAAATACAGGATATATAAACTGGTTAATTCAAGAAAGCTATCCATTTCCTGATGACATAGAGCATTGGATTATACCTACGTCTAATTATGTTGTAGAATATTTGGGATCCTCACTGGATGTGATAGATCCATTGAATAAGAGTATAATAGAGGTTGACATAGAAAAAGTGATAGAAGGATTAGAACTTACAGATATGTCGTGGGAGTATGTCAAAGAAGAGTATAAAGAGTTTATTGATAGTAAATATCTCCAAGAAATAAGTCTTGAAAAAGTAATATACGATGAGGGTGGAGTTAGCATACTATTAAATGGTGAGTTAAGAAAAAATAAACATAGTGAAAATTATAAAGATAAAATTTTAATAACATTTAATAATGGTATAGAAGCGTTAAGGATAACAGAAGCTGGCAGAAGGTTGTTATTAGATGTTATGTTTTTGAATACAAAAAAATGTGAACCGGAAAGAAAATGTTTTTTTAAAGTAAAGAATTCAGAGTTTATCAGATGGTTAGAAAAGGAAAGAAGAGGGAAATTTAAGGAGAATATTTTTCATTATTGTTTTATTACTAGTAATATGATAGTAGATGCAATATCAAGACATAGCCCTGAGATAGAGAAATTAAGAGAGTATATGTAACAATAAATTAAAAAAGTCCAAATTAAAAAAGAGTTTTAAATTATTACAAGTAGAAGGTTGTAGAGGAATATGATGTATGGTAATAGTGATATATTAGAATTGAGAGCAGAAGATAGTAGAAGCAACAGATGGATTATCGCTAAAGAATTTAGGGTTTTTCAAGGACATAGTAGTTGGTATAATAAAAGGTGTAATAAGACTTAGTGACATAGCAAGTGTATTAGCCGAGGGGTATTTTAAGGAGTATATAGAGCCTATAGAGAGATTAATAAAGCTCAGTTCAGAAGTATTTGGAAGAGGAGTTGTATGTGACAGCAAGGTAATAGAGTATGGAAAATATTTAGGAATAGCCGTTTGCAACATAGTAGAGATAATAAGTGATTTTGCAACAGGCGGCACAGGAGTATTTGGCAAGGTAGCAGGAAAGTTAGTATCAGTTCTTGGCAAAGCAGGCAAGAGGGTAAGGACATATCTTGGCAGGTTTGCAAAACTTCAAAAGTTAGAACTTAAGATATCAGAAAAGACATTAAAATGGTTAAATGAAGGTGTAGCAGAGTATAAGGTGTACTTTGGTATAGACAAAAAAACAGGAAAAGCAGTATATGTAGGTATCACAAAAAGAGACCCTAACATAAGACTGAATGAGCACAACAGGAGTGGAAAGGATTTTGAAAGATTAGATGTTCAATTGGAAGGTTTGACAAGGAATCAGGCAAGAGCGATAGAGCAGTATTTTATAGAACATGGGCCAAATCAACTTAACAAAGCAAACAGCATTTCGCCGAGGTCAGAGTATTACAGTGAGGCACTGAAATGGGCAGAGTATTATCTTAAGAAGAATAAATTAATAGAATGAAGAGAGGAGAGGTGGTTAAAATGCTGATATATGATGAGAACAAAGATAAAGAAATCTTGAGATGGCAGAAGAGGTACGAATCATTGCCAGAGGATGTGAGGAGAAGACTTGATGAGTGGAATGAAATGATTAGTCAATTAGATAGGGAAAACAGGACAGAAGAGTACCAGCTGAGGGTGATAAAAAGAAGCAGGGTAGAGCCAAAAGCGGGGGATGTGTTTGTGTTAAGTCCGAGGGAGGGTTTGTATTTTTACGGTAAGGTAATGGTAGCCAAGATAAAGAATGAGACAAATTCATTTATAAATGGTGCCTATTCAGTATTTATATTCAAGTGCAAGAGCAGAAAGCCTGATATGAGTGGGTATAAGCCTGATTATAACAATTTGCTGATACCGCCGGCGATAGTACCGAGGTGGTACTGGACGAGCGGAAGGTTTTACAATGTTGGGCATGAAGAGATAACAGAAGAAGAGAAAAGATTAGATTATGGGTTTTATGAGAAGATGAGAAACATTTTTCGCAAAGAAGATGGGACTATATTGAAAAGAGAGCCTAAGATATGGGGAGGATATGGAATAACAACATATATAGGAATAGCATATGCGGTTCAAAGAGAGCTTGTGATAGACCCGAGTTTGGCAGAGTTTGATGAGTAGCAGGTTATAAGGGAGTGGCAGAACAAAGAGCTGCTCCCTTGTCACTTTTCAATCATGCAATTTACACTTTTGGCGGTGTTTGTGAGGGATGAAACTATTAATAATGTTTTTGGTAATGGCTATCACAAAATGCAAAAAATAGATAGCCTTTTTTATTTTGTAACAACTTTTTAACATTTGAGTAGTAGAAGCAAGCACAAAAAAAGGGTAAAATATTATATATGAAAATCTTAAAAAAATCAAAGTAAGGAGCAGGCAAAAATGGTAGGATATTTGCTTCCACATCCACCAGTGCTGATTCCCGAGATTGGGAGAGGCGAGGAGAAAAAGTGCCAGGCGACCTTAGATGCTTTACAAAAGGTAGCAGATGAGATAGCTGAATATAAACCTGAGGTCATAGCCATAATATCACCCCATGCACCTGTGTTTACGGATGCTTTTTTCTTGAACGACAAGCCAGAAATTGGTGGAAGCCTTGCAAGATGGGGTGTATATGGAATTGAATTTAGGTTCAAAAATAACCTTGAGATAGTTCAAGACATAGCAAAAATGTGCAGCCAGGAAGGGTTGACGGTTGGATTTGTGTCAGACAAAATTCAAAAAAGATATGGCGTTTCGCGAGAGCTTGACCATGGCGCGTTAGTTCCGCTTTATTTTATTACCAGAAAGTATAAAGAATTTGAGCTTATACACACTTCTTACTGTATGCTTGATGATATTAAGCTTTATAAATATGGAATGATACTCAGAAGGGCAATTGAAAAGCATGGCAAAAAAGGTTTAATTATAGCTTCAGGCGACCTTTCGCACAAACTCTCTTACGATGGGCCTTACGGGTTTGCAAAAGAAGGACCTGAGTTTGACAAACTTCTGGTTGAACTTTTGCAAAGTAGCAATGTACGAGCACTTTATGACATAGATCCTGTACTTTCAGAGAAGACGGCAGAATGTGGTTTCAGATCCATAAAGGTTTTGCTTGGAGCATTTGAGGGCTATAGTATAGAATCAAAGGTTTATTCATATGAAGGACCTTTTGGCGTTGGATACTGTGTTGCTGCCTTTTACCAGAAAGAACAGACAAGCTCTTCTTTGTTTGAGGAGATAGTGAAAAAAAGAGAAGAGAGACTAAAGAGAATAAGAGAAAATGAAGATGAATATATAAGACTTGCAAGAGAAAGCTTAGAATACTATGTAAGACACCGCAGGTACTTAGATTATATACCAGATTATGTCACAGAACGGATGCTAAGAGAAAGAGCAGGAGTTTTTGTGTCAATTAAAAAGGATGGAAACTTGAGAGGATGTATAGGTACAATTTATCCTACTCAAGAAAACATTGCAAAAGAGATAATCAGAAACGCTGTTGCAGCAGGGTTTCACGACCCCAGGTTTGAAGAGGTAACAGAAGATGAGCTTGACAGTCTTGTGTATGATGTTGATATTCTAAGCCCACCTGAGAAGGTAAACTCGAAAGACCAACTTGATCCTAAAAAATATGGAGTTATTGTGCGAAAAGGTGCAAGACAAGGGCTTTTGCTTCCTGATTTAGAAGGTGTTGACACAGTTGAAGAGCAGCTTAAGATAGCCTGCAGAAAAGCAGGAATTGATTATGAAAGTGAAGATTTTGAGATAGAAAGGTTTACAGTTGAAAGACACAAGTAGTAAGGGAAGAGGGTAGAATGGTTGAGGCAAGATATTATGAAAAGCTTGAAAGCAAAAAAGTCAGATGCAAGCTCTGTCCGCATGGATGCATTCTACCACAGGGCAGCACTGGTTTTTGCAGAGCAAGGAAAAATGTTGATGGAGTTCTTTATTCGCTAAACTATGGCTATATCTCTTCAATTGCATTTGACCCTATTGAGAAAAAACCTCTATATCATTTTTATCCGGGGTCAAGCATACTCTCTATAGGAACGTTTGGATGTTCGTTTAAATGTCTTCACTGTCAGAACTTTGAGATTTCCCAGCTAACTCCAAATGTGTTCGAGGTTGAGATAGAGAAGCTAATTGCTCTTGCTAAAAAAGACCCAAAATGCATCGGTATTGCTTTTACTTACAATGAACCTACCATCTGGTTTGAATATGTAATGGATGTGGCAAAAGCTTTTAAACAGGAAGGGCTAAAGACTGTGCTTGTTACAAACGGGTATTTGAATGAAGAGCCGCTTCAAGAGCTTCTTGAAGTGATAGATAGCGCAAATATTGATGTGAAAGCTTTTAATGAGGAGTTTTATAAAAAGATTTGCAGCGGGGATTTGGAATCGGTAAAAAGGTTTGTTGAGATTTGTGCTAAAAAGATTCATATTGAAATAACAACACTCATTATTCCAACGTTAAATGATAGGGATGAAGAAATAGAAAATCTTGCAAAGTGGATTGCCTCAATTGATGACAGAATTCCGCTGCACCTTACAAGATATTTTCCAAGATACAAGATGACTCTTCCACCAACACCAAAGGAGACATTAATGAGACTAAGAGAGGTTGCTAAAAAGTATCTTGTGAATGTGTATCTTGGTAATATTTAGAAAATAGTGGGGGAGAAAGGTTTGCTGAAAGATTTTTCTTTTTATCTTCAGGAGTTTTTGAGAAATGTAACGTTAATTAAAATAACGCCGTTTGATATTATTGACATTGCAATTGTGTCGTTTGTGATATACAAAATAATTGTGTGGATAAAAGACACAAGAGCGTATCAGCTCATAAAAGGGATAGCAGTGCTGATTGTTATTACACAGGTGAGCAAGTGGCTGAGTCTTAATGTCATAAACTGGCTTTTGACAAATACGCTATCTTACGGTGTTTTGGCGCTTTTGATAGTTTTCCAGCCAGAGCTAAGACGTGCTTTAGAGGAGATTGGAAGAAGCAAAATCTGGGGCAAGTTTTTGTGGCTTGGCCCTGATGAGGAAATGGCAATAAAATGGCAAAACAGCGTTGAAGAGATCATAAAGGCTGTGATGTATCTTTCCAAAAACAAGATTGGTGCATTGATTGTTGTTGAAGGTCAGACCAAGATAGGGGATATTATCAATACAGGGATTATAATTGATTCAGAGATTTCATCCCAGCTTTTGATAAATATATTTATTCCAAACACCCCACTTCATGATGGCGCAGTGATTATAAGAGATGGGAAGATAAAAGCAGCTGCATGTTTTTTGCCTCTATCCGAGAATAGATACATAAGCAAAGAACTTGGGACACGACACAGAGCGGCACTTGGGATATCCGAAAACTCTGATGCAACAGCAATTGTTGTATCAGAAGAGACAGGGATTATTTCTGTTGCGTACAATGGTGGTCTTACAAGAAACTTAGGACCTGAGGCTTTAAGAAAAATACTTCTCAGGCCTTTAAAGCAAGAAAAAGAGAAAAATGGATTAAGTATTTTCAAGTGGAGGCGCTAAAGTTGAAAAAGATTACCATAAAAAAACCAAAAGACGACAATTTCTGGCTTAAGATAGTTTCAATTTTGATTGCAATTATTCTATGGTTTTATGTAAATAGCATTATAAACCCAATAAAGAAAAGGGAGATTATTATTCCTATTAAATACAACATTACAACCTTGTCAAAAGGTCTTGTGATGAAAGAGACTGATGCCAAAGAAGTGAGAATAGTTATAAGCGGAACACAAGATGAACTTAGCAAGGTTGACGAAAAGAATATCCAGGCAACGGTAGATTTTTCTGATATAAGACAGACAGGAGAAGTAAAACTTCCAGTAGCTATCCAGAATCCTTATCACAGGATTAACATTGAGAGTGTGTATCCCAAAAATGTTACGGTATCTATTGACAATCTTGTGACAATCCAGAAAGATGTTTCTGTTGAGATAAACGGAAATCCCAAGAAGGGTTATATTATAAATAATTATCAGGAAGAGCCAAATGTGATAAGCATAAGAGGTGCTGAAAGTGATATAAAAGAGATTTCAAAATGCATAGCTCAGCTGAACTTGAGTCTTAACGACAGATCGTTTAAAGCTTCTGTACCTGTAAAGGTAATAGATTCAAGGGGGAAAGACATAACATCGCTTTTTGACCTTTCACAAAAGAGCATAGATGTGTATGTAGAGATACTCAAAACAAAGCAAGTGCCCTTGAGTGTCAAGTTTAAAGGTAGTCTTCCACCAAGTAAAGTGATATCAAAGATAGTTTTAAAACCTTCTACAATCAATATAGCAGGAAAAGAAGAAGACATAAACTCAATAAATGAGATAGTTGTAGGGACAATTGATACAAAGATGCTTGAAAATAAATCAACATTCCAGTTTGACTTTAGTATTCCGAAGAATATAAAGTCTTTAGATAATGTAAAACAGGTTACAATCACCATATACACAGATTCAGTTGTTGAGAAATCTATCAATATCCCTGTTGAAGTGAGAGGACTGAAACCTGGGCTTGTTGCAAAACTGAGTCCTGACAAGGTTAAAGTAGCACTCAAATACTACCAAAGTGTGCAAAATTCTATAGATTTTAATTCTTTGAAGGCGTATGTGGATGTTTCGAATCTGACCAAAGGAAGTTACGACCTTCAGGTGTTGGTCGAAAAGCCTGCAAACATAGAAGATTTTGGTGTTTCCCCCACTTACATAAGAGTGGAAATTTCAGAAAGTAGTCAGCTTCAATCTCAATAAAAGAATACTGTGTGCACAGAAAAAAGAGGAGATGACCTGATGCTGCTTGAGGAAAAGCTTTCTAATCTTCCAACATCGCCAGGGGTTTATATAATGAAGGATGAAAATGGAAATGTTATATATGTTGGCAAGGCTGTAAACCTGCGAAATAGAGTCAGACAGTATTTTCAAAACTCTCAAGATATGCCTTCAAAGACAAGGCTCATGGTAAGGAAAATAAAAGACCTTGACTATATTGTGACAGACAACGAGGTAGAAGCTTTGATTTTAGAGTGCAACCTAATAAAAGAATATAGGCCCAAGTACAATGTTCTTTTGAGAGATGACAAAAACTACCAGTATATAAAGATAACAAACGAGATGTTTCCGCGGCTTGTGACAACAAGAAAGGTTGAAAAAGACGGCAGCAGATATTTTGGCCCGTATGTCAGTGGGTATTCTGTAAAGCAGACGGTTGAGCTACTAAAAAGTCTTTTTATGCTCAGGACTTGTAAGAAAAAGTTCCCAGACCAGCTTGGCAAGGGTAGGCCCTGCCTTAACTTTCATATAGAAAAGTGTCTTGGTGTGTGCAAGGGAGATGTATCAGAAGAAGAATACCAAAAGCTGGTTGAGAGAGCTGTAAAGGTTTTAAGTGGCAAGGGTGATGAGATTGTTGAAGAGCTCAAAGCAAAGATGTTTGAATATGCCGAAAATCTAATGTTTGAAAAGGCGCAGGAGATAAAAAATAAGCTTTCAAGTCTTGAGCAAATAATCACAAAACAGAAAGTCATTTATGCAGATGACAGAAGCGAAGATGTTATAAACTTCGCAAAAGACCAAACACACATTGCAATTGTTGTTCTGATTATCAGAAATGGTAAGCTTATAAACAAGGAAGAGTTTGTTTTGAAAGCTGAGGAGGATACGTTTGAGAGGTTTTTAGAGCAGTATTACGCTGACGTTTTATCACTGCCAAAAGAGATTATAATTCCTCATGAAATAGAAAATTTTGACAATATTGAAAAGATGATAGAAAAACTTTACGGTTTCAAAGTGAAAGTAATCATTCCAAAACAGGGTGAAAAAAAGCAGCTTCTTGACATGGCAAAAAAGAATGCAGAGATTTCACTTGCTAACAGGCAAAGAGTAGATGATGTTTATGCTGAGGCGCTTTTAACTCTTAAAAGTATCCTTGGACTTGAAAACGAAATTGAAAAGATAGAAAGTTACGACATTTCCAACATTGCAGGTGCTGACAATGTAGGAACCCTTGTTGTGTTTGAGGATGGAAGGTTCAACAAAGAATTTTACAGGAAGTTCAAAATAAAAGGATTTGAAGGGCAGGATGATATAAGAAGCGTCAAAGAGGTTTTGACAAGGAGGTTTACAAACTTAGAAAAGCATGGGAGAATTCCTGATTTGATATTGATTGATGGTGGACAAAATCAGGTCAATGCTGCATTAGAGGTTTTGAACACTTTGGGATTTTTTATTCCTGTTGCTGGCATGGTGAAAGATGATAGACACAAAACAAGGGACTTGATTTACAATGGTAAAGAAGCAGGTATTCAAGAGTATCCGCTTGTGTATAAACTTATATATGCTATTCAAGAAGAGACGCACAGGTTTGCAGTGAAGTTTCACAGAGAAGTTAGAAAGAAGCATCTGTATGAGTCAATTTTAGATGAAATAGAGGGAATAGGAGAGAAGAGGAAACTCAAGCTCTTTAGGACTTTTGGGTCAATTGACAATTTGCGAAAGGCAAGCATTGAAGAGATTGTAAAAGCAGCTGACATTCCATATGAGGTTGCTTTGAAAATAAAAGAAAAGATTGGAGTATAAAAATAAATTGACGTAGAAAGAAAGGTGTGGGTACAAATTGTTCTACACGACAGTTGGCAAAATAATAAAAGAGCTCAATTTAGAGTGTTTGACAGAAATCAGTGGCATTGAAGAGAGAAAGATAAAGGATATGAACTTGAATAGACCCGCTCTGCAGCTTATGGGGTTTTTTGAGTATTTTGATGAGCAAAGGGTTCAGATAATAGGAATCTCTGAGATGGCGTATTTGAAGACCATGACACCATCGCAGCGAAGAGACGCAATTGAAAGACTTTTTCAGCGAAATATCCCGTGTGTGATAATTACCTCAAACCAGGAACCTTTTGAGGAGTTTTTGGAATTTTCAAAAAAGTATGGTGTTCCTCTTCTTCGCACTCAAGAGGTTACGACAAGGTTCATGACAAATTTGAGCACTTTTTTGACACACGAACTTGCACCAAGGATAACCCGCCATGGCACGCTTGTAAATGTGTATGGTGAAGGTGTTTTGATGCTTGGCGAAAGTGGGGTTGGGAAGAGCGAAACTGCTTTGGAGCTTGTAAAAAGAGGACACATTCTTGTTGCAGACGATGCAGTTGAAATTCGAAAGGTTTCTGAAAAGACCCTTGTCGGTGAAGCCCCAGAGATTATAAGGCATCTTATCGAAATTCGAGGGATTGGAATATTGGATGTCAAAAACCTGTTTGGTGTTGGCTGCGTTAAGGAGTCTGAAAGAATTGACCTTGTTATCCAGCTTGAAACATGGAAACAGGGCAAGGAATATGAACGACTTGGTCTTCATGACCAATACATAGAGATTTTGGGGATAAAAGTACCGACGCTTGTGATTCCTGTACGACCCGGCAGAAATCTTGCCATCATTGTTGAGGTTGCAGCAATGAACAACAGACAAAAGAAAATGGGCTACAACGCAGCAAAAGCCCTCACAGAAAGACTTCAAAAACAGATGAGCAGAGGAAATGGAGCTGAGTAAAAAAGCTAATGAAGAGAAAAACAGATATTAAAAGAGGTAAAAATGACAAATCTAAAGAACAATGAAAAGAAAAGCTTCTGGAAATGGCTTGTGGGGCTTTTGCACATTCAGGTAGACTGAGGCAAAAGCTCTCTTTTTTATTTTGTTTGACAATTAAAACCTATGTGTTATATAATCTATATAACGCATATAACTTAGAAAGAGGTGCTTTGTGTTGGTATCTAATTTCAAAATTATCTTTATGTGCATTACACTTCTTCTTTCAGTAGGCTTTCCGGTTGTGCTGGCTGTGGTTGTTTTAAAGAAGTACTCAAGAGTTTTGAACTCAATTTTAATAGGAGCATTAATATTTTTCATTTCTCAGATTGTTCTGAGAATTCCGATACTTCAGATCTTGTCAAAACAAAGTTACTTTGTAGAATTTTCCAAGCATTACCTTGTATACTCTCTCTTTTTGGGTCTGACAGCTGGAATTTTTGAAGAGGTTGGAAGATACATTGGTTTTAGAGGGTTTTTAAAAGATAGGCTAAACTATCAAAACGGTCTTGCTTATGGGATTGGACATGGTGGGATTGAATCAATATTGCTGGTTGGTATGAGCTATATAAACAACATTGTGTTTTCATTCTTAATCAACTCTGGCAGTTTAGATACACTTTTAAAAAGCAAAGTTGCGCCTGAGGTAATCGGTGCTATAAAAAGTGCACTGATAAATACGCCAGCTTCAGCATTTCTTCTTGCTGGTTTTGAAAGAGTTTTCACAATGGCAGTTCAGATTGCTCTTTCACTTTTGGTTCTGGTGGCTGTTAAGAAAGGAAAGCTTTATTATCTCGTGCTGGCGATATTGCTTCATACAATCATTGATACGCCGGTTGCATACATGTCATTATTGAAAGTTAATATATTTGCTATTGAATTTGTAGTTTTGCTTTGGGCTGTGTTGAGCCTAATTTATATCATAAAGTGGAAAGATATTCATAGAATACAAGAAAGCTAAAAGGGCTGAAAGCGAGATGTTTATAAAAATTGACTTTACCTCTGACATGCCAATTTATGAGCAAATAAAGAACCAAATAATAGAGGCAGTAGCAAGAGGAGAACTTCAAAATGGCGATAGCCTTCCTTCTATCAGAGACCTTGCAAGCGAAATTGGCGTCAACATGCACACAGTGGCAAAGGCATATAATGAGTTAAAGGATATGGGACTTATTGCTATTAACAAAAAGCATGGGGCTTATATTGCTGTGAGCAAAGGTTATAATAAGGAGTTTTTAAATGAGATAATAGAAGAAGTTACTCCAATTGTTGCAAAAGCCATTTGCAAGGGTATGAATAAGAATGAATTAATAAGGTTGATTGAAACTATTTTTGATAGTTTTGGGGGAAGGGAAGATGGATGAAAAAGGCGGGTTGGGGGATTTGGCTGGGATTTAAACTACGCAAAGCCGCTTGGCAAGTTCATAGGGTTTTTAATAATTGGTATTTTGGTTGCAGTGGTAGTTGTGAGTTTGGTTTTGATTTGATTTTGTCTGATTCATGCTTACGTTAAGATGTGGTATAATAATACTGTAGAGATTATTCTAACTCTTCTTTAAAATTTGATTTCTAAGGAGAATTAGTTAAATGGACAATGAAAACAAGGAAAAACTTCCTGCAAAAGAGCATGATTCTACTTTTAAACTTCTTTTTGAAAATCCTAAGGATATTTATCTTTTGTTGAGCAAAATCATAAACTATAGTTGGGCGAACGAAATACGTGAAAGCTCAATTGAAATAAAAAAGACAAATTACATTACAAAGGAATTTTCTCAAGTAGAGGCAGATGTTGTGGCAAAAGCAAGGCTAAAAGACAGAGATGTATATTTTTATATATTGATAGAAAACCAATCAACAGTAGCAAAAGATATGCCAGAACGATTATTGCGGTATATGATTTCCATATGGGCAGAAGAAATAAGAAATGGTGTTGAAAAACTGCCGGCTATTATTCCTATTGTTGTTTATAATGGGCTTGATAGAAGGTGGGAAGTGTCTACCGATATAATTGGGGCATTTGATATTTTTAAAAATGATATTTTCAAGTACAAGGTTGTAGATATTGCTCAAATTGATATCAAAAATTACTTGCAAGAGGAAGATGTTTTAACACCAATAATTTTTTATTTAGAACAGGTAAGAAATGACAGCAATGAATTAGTTCGCAGGTTACAAGAAATTGAACAAAGCTTAAAGAAGCTAAGTTTTAACAATATTGAGAGGTTTTTGCTATGGTCCCAGCATGTTATAAGACCAAGATTAGGGAATGAACAAAAGAAAGAATATGACAAGCTTGTAATGAAGGTAAGACAAGAGGGGGTGGAGCTGATGGGTGAGTTTGTGTCAAATGTGGCAAGGCTTTTGGATGAGACAAAAACAAAAGAATTTTTGGCAGGCGTCCAACAAGGTATTCAACAAGGTATTCAACAAGGTATCCAGCAAGAGAGGATAGAGACAGCAAAAAGAATGATTCAGTTAGGAATTTCGTATGAGGTCATCTCTAAGGCAACGAACCTTAGTATTGAGGAGATTGAAAAAATAGCACGCGAGCAGATTAACTAAAGCTTAGACGACTTGAGAAACTTTATACACAAAATTTCTTGCACAATGTATTCCAAAGTGCTATACTAAAAAATGAAAAATTAAATAAAGTGGTTTTAAGGGGGAGCTGAGCGGGGCAAAGCTCGGCTGAGAGTAGGCACTCAATAAAACATAAAAACCCCGTGCCTTGACCCTTTGAACCTGATCCGGGTAATGCCGGCGAAGGGAAAGCAAAGATTTCAAGGCCTTTAATGCAAAATAGTCCGGCATTAAAGGCTTTTTGTTTTATAAAAGATGGACCAAAATTTACACAAAAAGTTCAAAGAGCTGCCGGTAAAGGCAGCTTCTTGTTTTAATGGAGGTGAAAGTTTTGTTAAGGGTAAATGACAAAGAGATGGAGTTTTGTGGGAATGTGCTTGAGCTTTTGTTAAGTCTTAATTTAAATCCTCAAGTCTGTGCAGTTTTAGTCAATGGCGAAATTGTGAAAAAGGAGATGTGGGAAAACTTCTTGCTCAAAGACGGAGATTATGTTGAAATTGTCAGCTTTGTAGGCGGTGGATAAAAACTTCAAGTTTTGCAAGTTTAAAAACTATACGCAGAAAGGAGACGATTGATATGTTCGAGATAGGTGGCAAGATCCTCAAATCAAGACTTTTTGTTGGAACAGGAAAGCTTCCTGACTACTCACTTGTTGAAAAAATGTACTATGAGGCAGGGGTAGAAGTTTTTGCTGTAGCTGTCAGAAGAATTGGACCTAACACAAAGCATACAAAAAATGTGTTAGAATATATCCCTAAGGATGCAATAATTATGGTAAACACTTCAGGTGCGCAGGACCATAAAGAGGCTGTAAAGATTGCAATGATAGGAAGAGAACTTACAAATTCCAACTGGGTAAAGGTTGAGATTGAAAAGGACACAAAGTATCTTTTCCCGGACAGTATTGAGACTTTGAAAGCCTGCGAGATTCTGGTAAAAGAAGGGTTCAAGGTCTTCCCGTATATATATCCAGATCTAAACCTTGCAAAGGAGCTTGAGCTAATTGGTGTTGAAGCTGTCATGCCGCTTGGCTCACCAATTGGGACAAACAAAGGTATAGGATGTGAAGTGCTTTTAAAGCCTATCATAAACGAGATAAAAATCCCTGTGATAATTGATGCAGGGATAGGAAGGCCATCTCATGCAGCAAAGGCTATGGAGATGGGAGCTGATGCTGTGCTTATCAACACAGCAATTGCAACATCTTCAGACCCCGTGAAAATGGCAATAGCATTTTCTAAAGCTGTTGAGGCAGGAAGGCTTGCTTTTGAGGTTGGGCTTTTGAAAGAATATGAGTATGCTCAGGCATCATCACCTTTGGAAGATTTTATAACAGGCTAAAATATATATTTCAAACAAAAAAAGAAGGTGCTAAGCAAAGATGACAGAGTTTATAAGAAAAGCTGAAAAAGTTTGGGAAGAGTTTAAAGATTATGTTCCCACTTATGATGAGGTATGTGAAATCTTAGAAAAAGAAGTTGTAAATATTGAAGATGTAGCAAAACTTTTGAATGTAGAAGACAAAAACTCAATCCTTCTCATGGCAAGCAAAGCTAAAAAGCTCACAAGAGAAAACTTTGGCAAGGTCATCCTCTTGTATGCGCCGCTGTATATCTCAAACTACTGTCAAAACGGATGTGTTTATTGCGGATTTTCTTGCAGGAAAAATTATAAAAGAGAAAAACTTGAGCTTGATGAAATTGAAAATGAGCTAAGAAGTATGAAAGAAGAGGGTATCGACTCTGTTATAATCCTCACAGGAGAGGATAGAATATACTCTCCAGTTGACTATATTAAACAGGCCTGCAAAATAGCAACAGAATATATGTCAGAAGTTTCGATTGAGGTTTATCCTCTTTTTGAAGAAGAATATAGAAGTCTTGCAAACGCTGGTGTTGTGGGAATAACCATATATCAGGAGACATATCAAAAAGAAGATTATGAGAAGCTACATCCTTTTGGACCAAAAAGGGATTTTGAGTTTAGGCTCACTGCTGTTGAAAGAGCCCTATCTGCCGGGTTTCATGAAGCGTGCGTGGGACCGCTTTTAGGGCTGTCTCATCCCAAAAAAGATGTGCTTTGTACTTTGCTTTATGCAGAGTATCTTCTTGACAGATTTCCCAAAGCAGAAATTTCAGTTTCATTCCCGCGCGTAAGATCCGCAGGCTTAGATTTTGTTCCAATATTTTCTGTTTCTGACAAGGAATTTATAAAATTTTTGATTGTTGCAAGGATTTATCTTCCAAGAGTTGGAATTGTGATATCCACAAGAGAAGATGCGCGCCTTCGTGATGCACTCATTGATGTGTGCATAACAAAGATGTCGGCAGGTTCTAAAACAACTGTCGGCGGATATGCAACACAGGAAGAAAAAGATGCCCAGTTTGAGGTTGAAGATAGAAGAACTGTTGCTGAGGTTGTAGAGAGTATAATAAAAAAGGGACTGAGACCCGAGTTTACTAACTGGGTAAGGGGTGTTGGAAGTTTATGAGCTTATTTGACCTTATGCTAAGAAACTATTTTGATGAAAAAATGCTTGAAAAACTCTCAAAGGTCAAAATCCTTATTATTGGCTGTGGTGGTCTTGGTTCTAACATTGCAGTGTTGTTGGTTAGATGCGGTGTCAAAAATCTCACAATAATCGATTTTGACAAAGTGGACATTTCAAACCTCAACAGGCAAAACTATTTCTTTTATCAAGCAGGTGAGGACAAAACCTCTGCACTCAAAGACATTCTTTCAAAGATAAATCCTTATGTTAGTGTAAAGGCTGTGAATATGAAGGTTGATGAGTCGAACATAGATAACTTGATTTTGGAACATGACATCATTGTTGAAGCTGTTGACAATGAACTTACTAAGGTTTTGATTTTCAGAAAAGCACACGAGCATGGAAAAAAGGTTGTCTTAGCATCAGGAATTGCAGGGTTTGGCGACTGTGAAAACATTAAAATCAAACGTGGCAAGAACTTTTCGATTATAGGTGACTTTGTAACATCAATAAAAGAGAAAAAACCTCTTGCTCCAAAAGTGGTTGCAGTTGCTGCAATGCAGGCTGATGAGGTTTTGAGGATGGTGAGCGAGCTTGAGTTTGACTAAAGAGGGAAAATTAAAGCTATTTTCAACATATACCATCTATGGGATGACAGCCGAAAAGTTTTCAAACGGAAGGTCTAACATTGAAGTTGTAAAGGTTATGCTTGACAGCGGCATAAAAATCATTCAGTACAGGGAAAAATACAAGTCTTTGAAAGAAAAGTACAAAGAGTGTCTTGAAATAAGAAAGCTCACAGAAGATTATGAGGCACTCTTAATTGTCAACGACCATGCAGACCTTTGCCAGATGGTAGGTGCAGACGGTGTTCATTTGGGGCAAGAAGACTTACCAGCAGATGAGGTGAGAAAACTCTTGGGTGACAAATTTATAATCGGTGTTACCACACACACAAAGGATCAAGTTTTGAAAGCCAAGGAAGATGGTGCTGACTATGTGGGTTTGGGACCGGTCTTTGCAAGCTTTACGAAAGACAATCCACATCCACCAATTGGGCTTGAAATGGTAAAATGGGCAGCTGAAAACTCCCCTTTACCTTTTGTTGCAATAGGTGGGATTAAAGAGCACAATTTAAAAGAGGTCTTGGCAAGTGGTGCAAGGTGTATCTGTGCTGTTACAGAGATTGTGGGTGCAGATGATATTCGCAAAAAGATAGAAAGCCTTTTTAAGATTTTGAAAAGTTTTGAAAGGAGCTGAGTGAAAATGACTCAAATGAGCTTAGCAAAACAAGGGATATTTACAAGAGAGATGGAGCTTGCCATAAAAAATGAGGAGATAGATAAAGAAGAGTTTTTGCAAAAGGTTGCAGAGGGCAAAATTGTAATTCCTGCGAATAAGAATAGAAAAAGAGACAAATATTTTGCCATTGGCGATGGAACATATGTCAAGATAAATGTTAATCTTGGTGTGTCAGAGGCATGTCCAAACTTTGATTTAGAGCGCCAAAAGCTTGAACTTGCCAAAAAATTTGATGTTGAATCTGTGATGGATTTATCGAGCGGGCTTGATGCTTCAAACTTTAGAAAATACATTCTTCAAAACTATGACTTTATAGTAGGAACAGTTCCAGTTTACCAGGTTGCATCAAGGCACGACGACATCACAAAGATTGACAGTAAAGAGTTTATAGAAGAGATTGAAAGGCAGGCAGAAGAAGGAGTTGACTTTTTCACAATCCATGCAGGAATTACAAGAAGGACTTTGGAGAGGTTTGAAAAAAATGAGCGTCTGCTCAAGATTGTCTCAAGAGGCGGAGCACTTCTTTATAAATGGATGATGGCAAACCGAAAAGAAAATCCTTTGTATGAGCATTTTGATGAGATTTTGAAGATATGCAAAAAACATGATGTTACAATCAGCCTTGGCGATAGTCTAAGACCAGGTGCGGTGGCTGATGCAACAGACGCGCTGCAGATAGAAGAACTTATAAACCTTGGCGAGCTTACAAAAATGGCTTGGAAAGAAGATGTGCAGGTGATGATAGAAGGGCCAGGGCACATGAGAGCAAATGAGATTGCAGCAAACATGGTAATTCAAAAGAGGCTTTGCCACGGCGCACCGTTTTATGTCTTGGGGCCTCTTACGACAGACATTGCAGCTGGCTATGACCATATCTCAGGTGCGATGGGGGCGCTCATTGCAGCTTTAAATGGAGCAGATTTTCTGTGCTATGTGACACCTGCTGAACATTTGAGGCTTCCATCTTTAGAGGATGTCAAAGAAGGAATTGTTGCGTTCAAAATTGCAGCGCACAGTGCAAATATAGCAAAAGGGTTCAAAAAGCCGCTTGAAAAGGATATTGAGATGTCAGTAGCAAGAAGAGACCTTGACTGGGAAAAGATGATAAGCCTTTCGGTTGACCCTGAGAAGGCAAGAGAGTACAGAAGCAGTTTCACATCTGATACATGTTCAATGTGTGGAAGACTCTGCGCTGTAAAAAATTCAAGGGATGAAGCTGTTTTATAAAAGCTGTGGCATGTTTTTTCTTGACCTTGTCAGTTAGGAGAAGTGTTTGAGCTAACAAAAAATAACAAAGTCTAAATTTATGCGGGTTTTGAGAATAGAAAAATAAAAAAATTTTAAAAATGTAGTGGCAGATTAGAGTCTGAAATGTATTACTAATACTTGACATTTTGAATATATTGTGGTACAATTACTTAAAATACCTTTGAGGAGCTACCATATGTTTGTCAAAATAACTAATGCTGGCGGTTACCAGTATGTTAGATTAGTCGAAAACTATCGTGAAAATGGCAAGGTTAAGCAAAGAGTGCTATTCAATTTTGGTAGACTTGATCTCCTCAAAAATGATGCTGCTTTTAGAAACATTGTAAAAAAACTATCTGATATTGTTGAAAGAACAACTACTGACAATACAGAAGCTGTTACTATTGAATCTGAAGAGGATGTATCGGATGCAGTTATAAAAAATTGGGGGTACATTGTATTCAGAAAGTTATGGGAAGAACTTGAAATAGATAAATTTTTAAAAGAGAGAGCAACAAGGGGGCGAAAGATAAAATTTGATGCAGACAAAGTAAGTTTTTTGATGACAATACAGAGATTGATAGAATCTATGAGCAAACTGAGAACTTATCATGAGAAGAATAGATATTTTGGATTTGAAGAGGATATAGATTTAAATCAGTTATACAGGTGTTTAGATTTTCTTGACAGTATAAAAGAGGATTTAGAGACATACCTGTATCAGAGAAATAGGGATTTATTTAAGATGGTGGTTGATATAGTTTCTTATGACGTGACGACAATATATTTTGAGAGTGAGGGTAAAGAGTTTAAATATAGAAGAGAATTTAATAATAACGTATTCAAGCAAGAGAGCAAGAAAAGACAAAGAAGATAGGGAAAGACTTGTATCAAAAGCCAAAGAACTTTTAGAGAACAAAGGAAGAATAACAGCCTTAGAGAAGAAAGGTGCGAGGAGATATTTGAAGAAGAAATCAAAGACAGAAGAATATGAATTGGATGAGGAAGCGATAAAAAAAGATGAGAAGTTTGACGGTTATTATGCAATACAGACGAGCAAAAAGGATATGGATGTAGGAGAAGTTTTAGGGGCATATCACGATTTATGGAAGATAGAACAGTCATTCAGAATAATGAAAAGCTGTTTGGAAGTACGATCGATATATCACTTTACAGAAAGCAGAATAAAAGGACATTTTGTGATATGTTTTTTGGCATTTTTGTTACAGAGGACATTGGGATATATTTTGAGGAAAAAAGGTAAGGGAATAAGTAGTGAAAGGATAATGGAAGCGATAGATTCAATGAATTTTATTGAAATAGAGATAAAAGGGAAGAAATATTTGATAAAGCAAAGGACAGGAGGAGGAGCTATAGACATCCTGAATGTGATGAAGATAAAGGTGCAAAAAATTTCATGACATATGAGGAAGGTTTAGGATTTATTGGCATTAACAAATGATGTAGTGACAAAATTGAGGTCCAAATTTTGTCAATCCCAGTCCTCCCAAGGTTTTTGAGTTTCAAACTGACAAAGTCAAGAGTTTATAATGAAATAATGAATAGCTTTAAAAAAGACCCTTCCAGGCTTTTAAAAAGCTTTAAGGAGGGTCTTTTTTAATATTAAAAATCAATCCCAATTATTGAGTTAGATGTAAAGAGCAGCTGGTGATTTAAGTTACATATAATAATTGAAATTGCGGCAATTTTTATTTGAAAATTTATTTTTGAGTATTTCACAAATTTATACAAATTCGCTTATAAATATTCATGCAAATTCTATATTGCTTTTTTTTTTTTTGATAATATATAATCAATCCAAAAATCATAAAAACAAGGAGTGAGGGGTATGGGTGCTAAAATTAATACAAATTATCATTTGGTTAAAAACAACTACAATCATTTTAATTCTCCCAATTACAATAGCAAAGTTTCTACTCAATCTTTATCAAATAATTGGCTTGTAAGTAAAAAGGCATCTTCACATTTAACACAGCCTTACAAGGTTACATTTTCAAACATTTCCTCTGCTTCCTCTCAAAAATCTTCTGCAAACAGCAAGACTCATAACTCAAGTACAAGCAGTAATGAACTTTTTGGGTTTATTTCAAACATAAAAAAGGATATTTCAGAAACTGCCAGAAAAGCTCAAAATAATGTTAATAACTTTGTATCTTCTGCATCTAAAACTATCAGTACTACAATTAAAAGTGTAGAGCAAAAAGTTTCTTCAGCAGCAAAAGTACTAACTCAAAGTATTAATAATCTTAAAAAAGATTTAAAACAAACTGCCGAAAATGTAAAGCAAAAAGTTCAGCAATTTATAAATGCTGAAAAGAGCAACAATAAAACAAATCCTCACCTTAATAGTACTTCAACTCATAAAGTTCCTGAACAAAAAAATAAAAGTGGGACATATGTAATAACAAAAAATACCAGTTCAAAAAGCAGCAATACTTCTGCAAATAGTAAAAGTTCTAACACTTTGAGCATTGACATGAGTCCTTACAATCCTACTAAATCACCTGGAAACGCATTGGGTAATGCATTTGCCGCAAAAGATATTGTAAAATACACAAAAGCATATAAAAAAGATGGTTTTACAATAAAAGTTACAGCTGATAAGAAATATGCTATAATAAAAGGTGCGAGAACTGAATCTGCTTTAAAAGAAGGGATAAAAGGAACGAGGTATGCGTATAAGAATGCAGAGAAATATCCAGAGGTATTCAAGTTTGTTGATAAAAGAACTGCTGTAAAAGAAGCATTTAACGTAAAAAGTATAGCAGGGAAGATTGCAATAGCAGGTATAGCTTTTGATGCGGGGATTGATGTATATAAGGATATAAAGAGCAAAGCAGAGCCGACAAAGGTAGCAGCTGATGCAGTTGTTGATGTTGCATTTGGTGCTGGTAATGTGACGGCTTCTGCTTGGGCGGGAGCAATAGCTGGTAGTGCTTTTGGACCTATTGGTACGGCTGTAGGAGCAGTGGTCGTAGGTTTAGGTTATACTTTTTTTACTGAATCTTTTGAAGTAAATGGAAAATCCTTGAAGGATGCTGTCAAGCAAATAACTAAAAAAGCATTTGATCATATAGCTTACTAAAGAAGTTTAAATATAGTATATCTGAAAGAGGTGGCATGATTATGACAAACGAAGAATTTTATGCTTTAAAATATATAAAGGAGATTGTACACCCCTTAGAACATCCAGAAAGATTTAAAAGTAATATGCCGTGGGATTTTATGGGATATGCAATTTTTTGCATACTTCCTGCTACATTAGCTATGTTAGTAGATAAAAGTTTAGTAACAAAGATTATTTTTTGGAGTTGTGTGGGAATTTTTATTTTATTGGTTTTATTTGCAATTTATATTTATTCAAATCCTTATAAAAGGCAAAAAGAAATAGTGCTTTTTATAGGTATGTTTTATTTACTATTTTCAATATCTTTAGAAGCAATTGCACTTTTATATACAGGTGTACTTGCACACCTGTATATTCTTGCATTTTTATTTTTTTCTATCTACATTGCTCTGCTGTTGTATATATTTATGGTTTTAATTCCAAAAATGCTAAAAGGATTCAGATGGTATAATTCGAAATTTTATAAAAGCAAATTAGGCAGGAAAATAACTGGTATTGCCATATCAGTTTCTTCTGTTGCAGGTGTTCTTGGCATGTATTTTGGTAAGGTTATTGGTAATTTTTTGAGCCAGTGGGGTGTATACATTGCAATTTCCTTTTGTGAGAGCATTCTATCATATTTATGTTTGTTCGGGATTCAGTATGGTTATAAATATTACTTGATAACCAAATATCCCCAGTTTTATTTCTATTGCGAACCTCCGAAAATGAAGAGTCGAAAAACAAGAAATGCAAAAGTAGAAAGATCAAAGAAATTACAATATTCAGCAAAAGAATTAGAGAATAAAAATAAATAATTAGCGTTATAACAAATTAAAGAAAAAGTTTTTGTTCGACTTTTAATTGGGAGAGGAAGCGACAAAAAATGACAACAGAAGAATTTTATATCAGAAAATTTATACGGGAGATTGGTGGTTTTACAGAAGACCATGAATATTTTAGAGAAAATACATGGATTACCTTAATATTTGTTTCTTTATTTAATTTATTAGCAGTTTTGCCTCCTATGTTAATTCGCAATAACCCAAATAACCAGATTAATATTCTGGAGAGCTATGCAGTGGTAACAATTTTTTTAATTCTGTTAGCAATTTATATTTATATAAACCCCTACAAAGGCAAAGGCAGATTGTGCTAGGAGATATTGTACTTATATTTTTCCCTGTTTTTGCTGATAGGTGCGGTTGAATATACAAGGTGTGCAAGCACACCTGTATATTTTATCATTTTTGTTTGTTGCAATTTACATTGCTCTTTTGTGGTATATATTCAAAGTTTATATTCCAAAGCTGCTGAGAGGATACAGGTGGGAGAAGTCAAAGTTTTGGAAGAGCAAGCTGGGTAAGAGAATACTTGGGTTTGCGGCATCGTTTATTTCAGTGTCAGGAGTTACAGGAATGACAATTGCAAAGATTTTAGGGAATTATCTCAGTCAACATGCAGTATACATTGCAATGGAGTTTTGCTGTGTTATTATGTCATATATAATTGCATTTGCTGGTTATAAGATTTACAAATATTACCTGATAATTAAATATCCCCAATTTGCTGATTAATATGAACCACCGAAGGAGAAACAGCAAAAGAAGAGAACTTATAGCAAGAGGAAGATCAATAGTGATAAAATAAAAAATGGTATTCAAACTTCAAAGAAAGTTGAAAGCAAAAAAAGTGAGATGAAAGAGAATAAAACTATTGATGCATTACCAAAAGAGTAGCAAAGAGGGGTTATGATATATGAAATATAGATTTGAATGCAAATTTTTAGAAGCTCAAAAAGTCTTTTTAGAAATTACTTCTGAGAAAACAGGGAAAAAATATATTCCAATGGTAAGAGAAAATGATAGTTTTGTCTGTGAGTTAGATTTGACTCATTCTGATGTTTACAAATACATCTTTGTCATTGACGACAACATCAGGCTAATAGACTGGGCAGCTCCTTTTACCATTCCAACTGAAGATGGACAAATATTTTCCTGCATCGCTATAAATGCTGATGGAGAAATCTTAACATATGATTTTAAACCAAGCATATTTGTTAAGGACTTTGGTTTTTGCAATGACACAATTGAAAATGGGGAGTTAATTTATAAAAGAGCTTTTTCAAAAAAAGACAAGAAGGTATGTGTGAGGATTGAGTATAAAGATGTTTTGGGTTTTCATCAAAGCAGTATACTCTGGTACAAACCTGATGGGGAGACTTGTCAAGAATTTTGTGTTTCCACATCAATAGCGCATATTGTAGAGCTGTAATATATTGTAACTGCATTTTTTAAGAATAGGTATTCCGTTTTTCCACTTGCCACGATGCAAGTTTTCTCTTTGTAAGTAAATGTTTATTTCTAAAATTTCTACAGATTGAAAATAACCGCCTGAGTTTATTCTTATTTTTTCAATTATACTGTTAACACTTTCTACTGCACAGGTAAGTATAGATATGCTTTCTTAAATCTTCAGGATACTTCATATGTGCAAGATAAAATTCGGCTTTTTCGCAAATACCCTTTAAGAATCTGGGGTATTTTGAGGAATATTGATTACAAAGTTCTTTAAACTTTAAAACTGCAGAAAGAGCAGAATACGAAGATATCTTTTTTGCCTTCTAAATCAATACCGAGGACAACATAGCAAGTAGCTTGTTTAACTTTTGAGTTATCTTTAATTTCGCTTTTGAATAACCGTCAATGATGAGAGCAAAAGTACTTTCAGGAAGTTCTCTTTGTTTAAAGAGTTGAAGCTCGTTTTTTAGATCGTTTTTGATTTTTTCGATTTCGTCTTCAGAATAAGGCAAATTCATGCTTTTAAGAGTTTGGACAAGAGAACGCTCAAGAGTAACCATTGATGTACTTGCGACATAAGCAGGGAAGTAGATAAGCTATCAACTCTTTTGTAGCGGAAAGAAGAGAATAGAAGGTCGGAAATTCTAAGGGCGTCTGCGGGGGACAGAAATTTCAAACTACATAGCAGGTGTTGCAAGTTTTCTTTCATAGAAGCCATTGCCTTTGTCGTTTTCGTTTTTAGCAAGGTAAACAGTTCTTTCTGATAACATAAAGCAATCGAGCAAGTTTTACTTTTAGCGAAGCTGTTTTATAAAACTGTGGCATGTTTTTTTAAAAAGGAGATGAAAGTAGAAAGATGAAAAAAGTGCTCATAATTGCCGGGTTTGACCCATCAGGTGGTGCAGGCGTTTTGCTTGACGTAAAAGTTGTGAGGGCGTTGAATAGTTATGCAACATCTGTAGTAACATCTTTGACAGTCCAGGATACTCAAAGGGTCTATGACTTAAAACCCATAGACCCTCATTTTTTTGAGTATCAGCTTCAAAAAGTGGTTGAAGATATAAAACCAGATAGTGTCAAGATTGGACTTTTAGGAAGTTCTGAGATAGCAGTTGTTGTGCTGAGAAACTTAAAAAGGTATAATCTTAAAAACATAGTGTGTGACCCGGTTTTGAAATCCACAAGCGGTTTTGAGTTTTGTAAAAGTGAGTTTATAGAATTTTTAAAATATGAGTTTTTCAAAGCTTGTGATGTAATAACACCCAACAAAAATGAGGCAGAAGTCATTTTTGATGTGGAAATTAAAAATTTTGATGAAGATGTTCTAAGCTGCGTTCAAGAAAGAATGAAGAAAATGGGAATAAAATCATGCATCCTAAAAGGCGGTCATCTTGATGGCAAGCTTGCAGAGGATGTTTTGATAACTCAAAGTGGAATTTTTAAAGTACATGCAAAAAAACAAGGCTCAACAGATAACATTCACGGGACTGGCTGTGCATTTTCGACTGCATTTGCCACTTTCCTTGCAAAGGGATATAATATGTATGATGCCTTGATAAGCACCAAAGAGTATGTTTCAAACCTAATATATAAGTCTACAAAAATCGGAAATGGAAAGCTCATTTTAAACCCATAGGTTTTTTCATTATAAATATTTCGAAGGATTTTTACAGGAAGGGGCAAGGAAAAAGTGGCAATAAAGTTTGAGCTAATTAAAAAGAGCAAGAAATCCAATGCAAGACGAGGAAGACTCTACACACCACACGGAGTGATTGAAACACCGGTTTTCATGCCAGTTGGCACTCAGGCAACAGTCAAGGCTATAATGCACAGAGACCTGTATGAGATGGGAGCTCAAATAATTCTGGCAAACACGTACCATTTGTATCTTCGACCTGGAATAGATGTTATAAAAGAAGCAGGTGGACTTCACAGGTTCATGAACTGGCAAAAACCAATTTTAACTGACAGTGGTGGGTTTCAAGTGTTTTCACTCAGCAGGCTTCGAACAATCACAGACGACGGTGTTGAGTTCAGGTCGCACATAGATGGTTCTCGGCACTTTTTCACACCTGAAAAGGTGATTGAGATTCAGAATATCCTTGGCGCAGATATAATAATGGCATTTGATGAGTGTGTGCCATACCCTTGTGACCATGAGTATGCAAAGTGGGCTTTAGAGAGAACAGCAAGATGGCTCAAAAGATGCAAAGCTCATCACAAAAACACAGAAAATCAGGCACTGTTTGGGATAGTGCAGGGCTCAACTTATAAGGACTTGAGAATAGAGAGTGCAAAGCGCACAGTTGAAGAAGACCTTCCCGGCTATGCAATAGGAGGACTTTCTGTTGGCGAGCCAAAAGAGCTCATGTATGAGATGATAGAGGTACTTCACCCAATTTTGCCAGAGGACAGGCCACGATACCTCATGGGTGTTGGAACACCAGACTGCTTGTATGAATCTGTCATTCGCGGTGTTGACATGTTTGACTGCGTGTTTGCAACCCGCACTGCAAGAAACGGCACAGTCTTTACCAAAGAAGGTAGGATGATTATAAAAAATGCGCAGTATGCAAAGGACTTTAGACCTATTGAAGAGGACTGTGATTGTTATACATGCCAGAACTTTACCCGCGCTTACTTGAGGCACTTGATTAAATCTGAGGAAATCCTTGGTGCAATTTTGCTTTCTATCCACAATGTAAGGTTTTTGCTCAGGTTCATGGAAAAGCTGAGAAAGGATATTGAAGAGGATAGGATATAAGTTTTGCTAATTATTTACATGGGACTTATGTGATTTTGCGATTTTTTCCGAAATTGTAATTATTCCATTTGCTGAAATAAAACAAAACCATGACAAAGCATGGTTTTTATATCTTAATGCTGCTTCGAAAGGGATATGTAATAAAATTGTACCTAAAATTATAAAAGAACCTGTAATAATTATTGAATTTGGAAAACTACAGTTTTTAATTTCCCAAATTAATCCTAAAAGAGCAGTAAATAGAATGATGTAATAATATATATCAAAGAAAAGTTTAATTGTTTTATTGTTCTTGGTAAAAATTAGCTTTTCAGCTGTATTTTGTAATAGCGCACCCGAAACATAATCATATGCTTCATGGTCTGCATGCCACATTGTTATTATTTTATCAAAAATAAAACTTATTATTTTTTTCTCTTTTATAAGAGTTTGAAGTCGTTTAAGACCAAGGTTAAAAAATGCTTTTTGAGCTTGATCAGGGCCAATTTCTTTTATAAGTTTTCCGAATAGTTTTGAATCGTTTTTATTCCACTGCCCATGAGAAGATATGTTCATACCAACATACAAATTCCAACCTATTCGGGTTGAGGCAATCTTTTGGTTAATTATTGATTCAGTCATAATGTTTAGAGAAAAAGATGCAAGAAGATAATTTGCCAATATTATAGAAACGGTAATAAATTTCGAAAAATGTATATTATTTGTATCCTTTTTAAGGAAATTATTGTTAGTTTCTTTGGAAAATACGATATAAAATAATGTCAGTGCAATTAAAATGATAATTCCATTTGGTCTGATACTACTTAACCAGGCCAGCAAAATACCAATAAGAGCCAGATTGAAATATTTAATTTTTACACTTCTGGAAGTTCTTAGATTTCTAAAAAACAAAAGTATCGTAAACAATGCTACAATATTAAATAGGTTTTCTGTGCATATTAATAAAGAATAAAATATTCTTGATGGCATTAAAGACCACATTAGAGCAGCTATAAATCCCAATCGTTTTTTCCCAGCTTCTTTTCCAATAAGAAAAACCAAAATAACTGACATTGCAGACAATAGTATACCTGTTAATTGAGCTACTAAAATTGATGGACCAAAAATATAAAAAATAAATGATAAAAAAATAGGAAACATGATTGTGTGAGGAAATGTTGCTATGTAATTTGGAATAAATATTTTACCATAAACTAAGTGTCTTGCTATGAGATAATATGTTAAGAAATCAGATTTAGGTTCGACTTTAATTGAAAAAGCTAATACTAAAGGGAGAGTTATCGAAATAGCAAAAAGGAAAAAAATAATGTGTTTTTCATTGAACTTTTCGATAATAATTTTCTTTAGGTTTAGAAATATGAGAAATATGCTGATAGTAATAACAAATAAAAATAAAATTGCACGCGACAAAATTTTTGGGATTCTAGTCGGTAAAACATAATCTAGATAACCAACAATAAAAACTTTTTCAAACACAAAAACCACAAAAATTGTGATTATTGAATACAAAAAACATAAAAAAACCTTCTAAAATTAAAATTAACCATGGTTTGCTTATTATTTTTCATTATTTATAACGTCTCCCTTCACCGTATGTTAAATAAATTTGTTTGAGTTCCACGCTTTAAATATTTTAGCACAATCTTGTTAAGATTTCAACGATTTAGACTTGCAGGAGGCCACAAAATATAGCCTCCTGCAAAAGGAATATACTTTTTTAATCAAATGAAATATCATAGTTTCCATAATTACCACCAGGTAGGACAAAATCAAAGGTTGCGGAATTGTTTGTTCCTAAAGAGATATACCAGCATTGTCCGTAACTAATAGTAGATCCAACTGTCCAAGAACTTCCATTTAATCTGTAAAGGATAGTGGCATATTGTCGATCTTTATTACTCCAATCTGGTGTAATTTTTATTCTTTTTCCATTTGCATTATTTATATTAATTTTATATACTACACCAAAATTTCCTGCGTTTACATCCAATCCACCGGACTTATATGTTACAACACCTGTATATTCGTTAATATTTGATAATGGACGTGGCCATTCACAAAATCTATAAGTGGTTTTCACATTAGCATCAAGAGTTGTAATTTTTTGGGTGTACGAAAGTTCTCCTGTAAAAGTGTTTGTTGTACCAGGCGCATTTGGAGATGAAATGTTGAATAAATCATTTAAAAATGTTGTTGAATTTATTTTATTTTCTCCTGCTACGAATAATCTCATCCAAACATTTGAGCTTAAAGAAGATTGAAATTGAGCTCTTATAAATACAAATTTATAGTTACCAGTGACAAAATTTGTGTTTATTGCATATACAACTTGGGTTGAATATGCAGGTATTGTAACAGAAGTATATGAAGCATTAAAATAATCTCTCAATATACCTGGTGTTTTTTCAAATGCATTAGCTGATTGATTGCTTTGGATGTCCCATGCATTTCTACTACCTTTGAATGTAATTGTAACAGGTGAGTTATTGGAATTACGAATAGCAATTCCAACCATAAGTTTGTTGTTTGAGTTCCAACCATTGTATAAAATATGGTACATCTCCACATCTTTGGGCGTAGTGTTTAAAGAAGCACCCCATAGATAGAAAAGATCATTAGGGGTAACACCAAAACTTTCCGGGTTATCAGAATAAATAAAATTATTACCTCCGTTTGAAAATGAAACAGCAGTGTAACCAGAAGGTATAACAGCATACACCTTTACAGAAAATGTAATTATTGTAAGTAAACTTAGTAAGAAAATAAAGAATTTTTTTATAGGAAACACCTCCTAAATTAATAAGTTTGTATATTATTGTATTAAGATAAAGTAAAAACAATATGTTTTTGAGATAAATCACACAGTTATTTCCTCCTTTCTCAACTAACTAAAATTTCTAATTTAATTGTAAAAAAACAATATTTTGATTTAACAAAAATTTAATCAAGATATTGACTATTTGTAACAAATTTTTGCAAGTACATCTCAAAATATTAATTTATAGAAACGATAAATGTAAAAAAGGCAATATTCTTTAATTTATTTCTTGACACAAGGATGTTTTAAAATTACTATAATTTTAGGACAAAAATAGAATGATGAAATCAGATTTAAAATAGACTAACTCTATTTTTGTCAATGCTTGTGCTTTACTAAGCATTAATGGTTAAATAGAGATTTAGCAAATATAGTTTAGTTTTAATCAAAATATAAAAAGATTAAAAATGTAGGATGTGGTAAGATGAAGTTTAATTTCATAACTCAAATGTTCAATGGGCTAAATAAAAAACCAGTTGATATAATGATTTTTGACAAAAAAATATTATCAATTTCGCTTAATATTTGAAGCATAATATAATTATATTTTTATATTTATTTTTTATAGCCTTATTTCAGCGGACAATAATAATAACCAATTACCCAACTTATGTTTTTACTATATTAATGGGGCTTTTTATTCTCTTTATTGTAAAATCAAGAAAATATATTGCTTACATAATTGATAAACATAAAGATACTTTTGTATTTATGTTGTTTTGTGTAGGTTTAATTTTAAGGATTTTATATTACTTTATTGTAAAACCAATGCCTTGTTCTGACTTTTTGTTTTACCATCAATATGCCACAAATATTTCAAATGGAATTTTTAGCCCTCTTGATAAAACATGTTTGATTTTTCCTCATAGAGTTGGATTTTCGCTGTTATTAGGATTGGTGTATTTTTTAATAGGTGCATCATTTACAAAAGGTTCTCTTATAAATATTTTATTTTCTATGATAAATTTACTATTAATTTACATTCTTGCACTTAAAATGTATGATAAACATACAGCTAATGTGGTATCAATTTTGTATGCTTTATGGCCGGCACAAATAATGTATTCATCTGTTATTGCATCAGAGAATTTATTTATAACATTTTTCCTAACAGCAGTTTTATTTTTTATAGAAAGCATTGATAACACACCTTCTAAAAATATTATTTTTTCTTTACTTTGTGGAATTTTTATTGCATTGGCTCAAAGAATAAGACCTGTTGCTCAAATGTTGATATTAGTCTTATTTATATCAGGATTTGTTATAATTAAAATAAAGAAGAAAAATGGTTTTATTGAAAAAACATATCTTATAATTTTAGTATCCTTTATAATTACTATACTAATTATGAATGCTGTTATAAAGTTTCTTACAGGAGTACCATTGAGATGGTCAATAGGTTATAATTTTATGGTTGGTACTAACTTGAAATCACATGACGTGTACAATAATAAAGATGCTTTAATTTTAGGTAAATACAATTACGATTTCAAAAAAGTTCATAAGGAAAGCTTTAAAATTGCTATTGAAAGAATTAAATTACATCCTAAGGGATTTCTAAAACTTATAGAAGAAAAGATTGCAATTCTCTGGGGTGATGAGACTTGCTCGATTAATTGGAGTTTTACTCAGAGAGCAAATTTAAAATTGTCTCGGAATACTTTGATAAAAGAATTTTTAATTATATATGTGCAAGTGTTTTATTTAGTGCTACTTTTCTTTATTATATTTGGCTTATTATTTAGCTTGAAAAAAGATAGTATAATAATTTCTGTTTTGGTATTTTTAATACATTTTTTAAGTTACTTTTTGTTAGAAGTTCAGTCAAGGTATCATTATCCTGCAATTATTTTTTTACTACCCATTGCAGCATATGGAATGAAAGATTTCAAATTAGAATGTTTAAAAAATTTTTTAAAATGTATTCAAAGGAGTTGAAGGTTAATGCTTCCCAAGATATACTTTGTAATCCCATGCTACAACGAAGAAGAAATGCTGCCTTTCACAATTCAAAAGATGGGTGAAAAACTACAAAGCCTCATTGAAAAAGAGCTAATTTCTGATAAAAGCAAAGTTGTCTTTGTTGACGATGGAAGCCGTGATAGAACGTGGGATCTAATCAAAGCTGCTGCAGAGGATGAGAGATTTTTGGGGGTCAAACTTTCGCGAAACTGTGGGCATCAAAACGCCCTTATGGCAGGAATGAGCTATGCTGTAAAGTTTGCTGATTGTATAATTACATTGGATGCAGATTTGCAGGACGATATCAATGTCATTGATGAGTTTATACAAAAGTACAAGGAAGGCTATGAGATTGTGTATGGAGTGAGAAGCAGCAGAAAAACCGATACGTTTTTCAAAAGGTTTACTGCAGAGGGCTTTTATAAACTAATGAAGGCATTTGGAGTTGAGATTGTTTTTAATCATGCTGATTACAGGCTCATGAGTAAAAGAGCAGTCCAGTATCTTTTGCAGTTTGAAGAGAGAAACTTGTTCTTAAGAGGTATGATTCCATTAATTGGCTTAAAATCAACAGTTGTCTACTATGAAAGGTTAGAAAGAGTAGCAGGAAAGACAAAGTATCCGCTCAAGAAAATGCTCTCTTTTGCTTTTGAAGGGATTACATCTTTTTCGGTAAAGCCCATAAAGTATATCACAACAGCTGGTTTTTTGATGTTTTTGCTAAGTCTTGTAATTCTTATATATGCGATAGTACAGAAATTAAGAGGACAAGCTGTCACAGGCTGGACTTCGCTTACAATTTCAATTTGGTTTATAGGCGGGCTTCAGCTTGTTGCCTTAGGGCTCATTGGTGAGTATATTGGCAAAATTTATAAAGAGGTCAAAAGAAGACCTTTATACTTCGTTGAGGAGATAGCAGGGGATGAATAATTTTAGCTATTTTGTAGAAAAGATAAATTTGTACAAAAAGCAAATAGTCCAGCTTGTGAAATTTTCGATAGTTGGGGTTATAAATACGGCAGTTGACTTTGCAGTATTTTTTCTTTTTTATTCTGTCTTTCATATCAGTTACTCACTCAGTCAGGTTTTTGGATACACAAGCGGCATGATAAATAGCTTTATAATGAACAAAAAGTGGACATTCGAAGACAAAACTACCGGCAAAGTAATAATTACAAAACTGTTAAAATTTGTAATTACAAACCTTGTTTCGTTAGGATCTTCAATTGTTGTCTTAAAACTTTCAAAAACCTACCTATCAAATTCAATTTTAATCGCCAAAGTTCTTGCAACTCTTTGCGCTCAGATGATAAACTATTTATCGTATAAGTATTGGGTATTTAACAAATTTTGAAAGGATAGGTTATCGAGATGCAAAATAAAGTAGGAAGACTTTACACATTTTTTAGATACATTGTTGTAGTGCTTTTAGGATTAGCCATTGTTTTGTCATTTCAGTTTCGGATAGTTGCTCTTACACATAAGAAAATAAGTTTTGTTGTGATGGTTATTCTTCTTTTGTCAGCTTTTTTAATCTTTAATATTTGGCTTTTTATATTTCAAAAACTGGCAAACAAAAAACTCGCTATACTCTTGTTAATTCTTGTTATAGCAGCTCCAAGACTTATATGGATTTTTTTGATGCCAACAAAGCCAGTTTCGGACTATTTATGTTTTTATTCCTATGCCCAAAAAGCTTCTCAAGGCTTTTTAAAAGGGTATGACATGACTTTTACACTCTTTAGGTTCAGATTTGGATATTCATTATTTTTGGCACTTGTTTTCAAGATTTTTGGAAGCAGCATAATTGTAGGAAAACTTTTCAATGTGTTTCTTTCAGTAGTTTTAGGACTTATCATATATTTTACTGTTGACTATCTTTTTGGCAAAGAAGCAGCCACATATTCAGCAATTTTGTATGCCTTTTGGCCATCGCAGATAATGTATAATTCAGTTTTGGCGTCTGAACACCCATTTATTGTGTTTTTTGTGCTGGGGCTGTATTTTTTGTTAAGGGCAATAAAAGAGAAAAAAGCCATTTTTGGCATATTTGCAGGAGTCCTTGTGGCAATTTCAAATCATATAAGACCTGTTGCTGTTGTGATCATAATTGCGATGGTTTTCTTGTTTGCACTAAAAGCTCTTTGTAAAGATTTTAAAATCTTGAAAAGTGCTATCTTAAGTATAATTTCATACGTTATTACATTCTATACAGTAGGATATCTAATTTTTTGTCTCACAGGCATTCCTGTGTGGAAAACATCAATGGGGCTTAATCTCATGATTGGTACAGACTATACAACATATGGTATGAACAATCCTAAACATTCTTTGTTTGTTAAAAAATATGCTTATGATTTTCAAAAGATGCACGGTGAGGTTATGAAAATAGGGTTAGAGAGACTTAAAAAAGAAACAAAAAAATTTATTGCTATTCTTCCTCGCAAACATGCTATTATCTGGGGCGATGATAGCTTTGGGTATTTTTGGAGTACTTTTAAAGTTTACAAAACCACATATTTTGTTAATCTTGTAAAAATTCATCCAACCATTTTCTATATGTTCTCTCAGCTATACTACTAAGCAATTTTGATTTACATCATTTTAGGGATTCTCTCATCTAAAAAAAATGCCAACAAAGAAATTTTTCTTTTTTAAATCTTATATTCCTTAGCTATGTTGTATTACACATATTTTTAGAAGTTCAACCTCGTTATCACTACCCTGCAATTTTCACACTCTTTTTGTTAAGCGGCCAAGGAATAAAGTGGCTGAGAGAGAAATTGAAAAGATTTTAATACTGTTCATAAAACTCTCTTGGTCCAAGGTCAAATGCCTCTACGTTTTTTTCTAATACCAAAAACCTTCTTATATCAAAACACAGGCTGCACTTATGAAGGTAACCTTTTTTCGCTTCATATCCGAAGTTTTCTTGAGCAAACCTGATGAGCTCATGAATACCTTTTGTGTAGAGCATATTTACAAAGAAATACTTTTTGCAATCAAGATCTTTTCCCAAATCGTCAATGGAAATTTTGAATCCCACACATGGGTTTGGGATAAAATTTCCAAAAAGGTCCATATGAAAATGAGTCTTGCTATTTAATTCATGGCAGGGAGATGAGTTTTCGAGTATTTCCTCAATACTCTTTTTAGGAAAGAACTCTTCAAAAGTTTTTATTGCCCTTCCATTTAATGTAAGGTAATAGCGCAAAGGTAGCGATTTTACATAGTTTTCTCCAAAGGTAGCTATGTACTCTGAAAAGGGATGTGTTTTTTCGATATCAAATCTCTTAATCTCAGGCAAAAAACCTTCTATCCATGGGAAGATTTCAATCCCAACTTCTTTTAAAAGATTTATTAGCTTTAACACTTTTTTGAGTGGAATGTATTCGTTGTGAAATGGACTGATTGATACCAAAATAGTTTCTATTCCAAGGCTTTTTAGATCTTTAAGCTTTTGCTTTGCCTTTTTTTCATTTTCAACCCATGATGCGTTTGTCTCAATGTACTCTATGTACACTCCATTTTCATTTGCCTTCTCTACAACCTTTTTAAGACCTTCAAAATTCAAAAAAGGCTCTCCACCGCCTATGTGAACCGAGAAAACCCCAAAGTTTTTTAAGGTCTTGAATACTTTGTCTGCCATCTCCTCTGTCATATACTCTTTTTTCCAGGATGGAGAGCTGTTGTAAAGACAGTGTTTACAGGCAGAAGAACAGTAGTAGTTTGTGATGACACCACCCGAAAAAAGTCTTTCAATTTTAAGTTTTTCAACAAATTTTTCCAATTTTAATAGCCTCCTTTTAGTTTTTCAAAAGTTCTTGCCTATTTTTTGATAACTGTTATAATATTATTATGCATAATTTTAATCTGAAAAATCAAATGTGGCAGGGGGATAAAAAGTTTATGAGCTTGAGTAGTCTTTTATTTGAAATTGCGTATGCAACAGGCAATCAAAACTCTCAGCAGCAGGCACCAGCAGGAGCAACAGCACTTGCTCTGCTTGCACAGTTCATACCTCTGATATTGATGTTTGTTGTTCTCTATCTTCTCATAATTGTTCCACAGAGAAGAAGAGAAAAACAGTTCAGAGAAATGATTAATTCTTTGATTGTTGGGGACGAAATAGTAACAAATGCCGGAATTATAGGCAAAATTGTAAATATCAAAGATGATATTTTAACAATTGAAGTTGGGGCAGACAGGGTAAAGCTCAAGATTTACAAGTGGGCAGTCAAAGAGGTTTTGAAAAAGGCTGAACCAAAAGATTAAAAATAGAAATGGTTCTGAGGGCTTAAGGTCTTCAGAGCCATTTATTTTTAAATGTTATCAGCAACTTTAAGAAAAGGAGTGAATCTAGCCATCACAAAAACCGAGCTTTTAAGTCTTCTTGAAAAATATGGACTTTCTCCAAATAAAAAGCTTGGGCAGAACTTTTTGGTTGATGAAAATGTGGTAAGAAAAATCATTTTATTTTCCCAGACGGAAGGAAAAGAAGTTATTGAGATAGGTGCAGGCCCTGGAACACTTACAGTTTATTTGGCAAAAACCGCGCAGAAGGTAGTTGCAGTTGAAATTGACAAAAAGATATTGAATGTCTTAAAAGATGTTTGCCAGAACCTTCCAAATGTCCAAATAGTAAATAGTGACTTTCTTGAACTTAATGTTAAAAATTTAACAAATGGTAACAAGGTATATGTTGTTGGCAACCTGCCATATTATGTCACATCGCAGATACTATTCAAGCTTTTTGAAGAAAGAGAGTGTATAGAGAAGTTTACAATCATGGTTCAAAAAGAGGTTGCGCAAAGGCTTTTGGCAAAACCAGGAACAAAAGAGTATGGAAATCTCACAGTTGCAATGAACTTTTACTGTGAGATAGAGGATTACTTTTATGTTAGCAAAAATGTTTTTTATCCAAAACCAGAGGTTGACTCTGCGGTCTTGAGAGCAAGGTTCAAAGTTGAAGAGCCAAATGTTGATGAAAAGAAGTTTTTTAAAATAGTCCATGCATGTTTTTCAACCCGCCGAAAGACAATTCTAAATGCGCTTTCAAATCAACTTGATATTGCAAAAGATGAGCTAAAAAAGATTATCCTCATGGCTGGACTTGATGAAAATTTAAGAGCAGAGGATTTATCATTGGATGACTATATAAGACTTTACCAATGCTTTGAAGAGGAATTTTTTAAAAGTTAAAAGGTGCTCTTAATACCTGGTAATAAATGCAACTTGGTGCGCAGTTAAGTTTCATTTATTCTTAAAAATGCTATTTTATTTTTGACAATTTCGACATTAATGAGGTATAATATAATACAAATTGCAATTCTCATAAACAAAACTTGCAAGGTGGTGGAGAAAAGGTGGTAAAGGTGAACTTGCATCCCTCAGTGTATGAATGGATTGATGAGATGGCAAAAATCACAAAGCCAGACAAGATTGTCTGGATAGATGGTTCAGAGAAAGAAAAACAAAGGCTTATAAAAGAAGCTCTTGAGTCAGGAGAACTTATGGAGCTCAACCAAGAAAAGCTTCCTGGATGTTATCTTCACAGAACTCATCCGAGCGATGTTGCAAGGGTTGAAGACAGAACGTTTATCTGCACACCAACAAAAGAAGAGGCAGGTCCGACTAATAACTGGATGGACCCAAACGAAGCTTACAAGATGCTCTACTCACTTTTTGACGGGTCCATGAAGGGAAGAACAATGTATGTTGTGCCATATTTGATGGGACCTGTTGGCTCACCATATTCAAAAGTGGGCATTGAGCTTACAGACAGCATATATGTTGTTTTGAACCTCAGAATCATGGCAAGGATTGGTGACGTTGCGCTAAAGCATCTTGGAAATTCTCCGGACTTTGTAAAAGGGCTTCACTCAAAAGCAACACTTGACCCAGAGAAAAGATACATCTGCCACTTCCCACAGGATAACACTATCATGAGCGTAAACTCAGGTTATGGTGGAAATGTCATTCTATCAAAGAAGTGTTTTGCGCTCAGAATTGCAAGCTATCTGGGCAGGAAAGAAGGCTGGCTTGCAGAGCACATGCTCATTGTTGGAATTGAGGACCCGAGTGGCAAGGTAACATATATTGCAGGTGCGTTCCCAAGCGCATGTGGTAAGACAAACTTAGCTATGCTCATTCCTCCAGAGCCTCTTAAAAAGCTGGGCTACAAGGTGTGGACTGTGGGGGATGACATTGCATGGATGAGGATTGGCGAGGATGGAAGATTGTGGGCTATCAATCCTGAAGCAGGGTTTTTTGGAGTTGCACCTGGCACAAGTTATAAGACAAATCCAAATGCCATGGAGACCATAAAGAGAAATACCATATATACAAATGTTCTTTTAAAAGAAGATGGAACAGTTTGGTGGGAAGGCATGGACGGAGAGCCACCAGAGCGAGGTATTGACTGGCTTGGAAGACCATGGACAAAAGACAGTGGCGAAAAGGGTGCGCATCCGAACGCAAGATTTACAGCACCAGCCAGCCAGTGCCCATCAATTTCAAAGGAGTGGGAAAATCCAAAGGGCGTACCCATTTCGGCAATAATATTTGGCGGCAGACGTGCAAAGGTCGCTCCACTTGTGTATGAAGCATTTGACTGGCAGCATGGTGTATATGTTGGTGCTACAATGGCATCTGAAACAACTGCTGCTGCAATGGGCAAGGTTGGCGTTGTTCGTCGCGACCCGATGGCAATGCTTCCGTTCTGTGGCTATAACATGGCAGACTATTTTGCGCACTGGCTTGAGATGGGCAAGAAGATTCCAAACCCGCCCAAGATTTTCCATGTAAACTGGTTTAGACAAGACGAAAATGGCAAGTTTATCTGGCCGGGATTTGGCGAAAATTTGAGGGTTCTGAAATGGATAATTGAAAGGTGCGAAGGAAAAGTTTCGGCAAAAGAGACTCCAATTGGTTATGTGCCATATGTTGATGATCTTTACTTAGATGGTCTTGATATAGACAAACAGACGGTAGAAAAACTTCTTGAGATAGACAAAGAATTGTGGTTAAAAGAGGCTGAGGATTCAAGAGAGTTTTTGAGCCAGTTTGGAGACAGGCTCCCGAGAGAGCTCATTGAGGAGAATGAAAAACTAAAACAAAGACTCTCAAAATAGAAATAAATCACCTAACAGAAGGCCTCCTTCATATACTGATATAAAGGTTGTGAAGGAGGTCTTTTATTTTGATAGAAAATCTGCCGTTTACAAGATTTGTTGTAATCTTAAAGGGGATTGAACAGAAAGGAAAAATCCCGTTTGGATATGTCAAGATTCAGGCAATTGTAGACACAGTTAACTTTGAAATTGTTATCCAGGGATTGGAAGAGACAGAGGATAAAATGACTTTTTGGGGTGTTGTGAAAAAATCGGATGGATATTCTCCAGTGTTTTTGACTGCACTTTCAAAGCCACAAAAAGGGGATATTGTCCAGTTTCTTTCCACAAGTAGGTTTAATTTGTTCAAAAGCAGCTTAAAACTTTCAGACCTCTTCGGATTTGCTGTTGCAAAGGAGAAGAAAGGAGAACCAAATTTCATTTTGATAGGAAGCTTTGATGATAGTAGTTTATATGAAATGGAAAGAGATATTCTGAGAAGTTTTGAAAAGGGTGAAAGTAAGAAAAATGGAGATAAAAAAGATATGGATAATCACGATGAGAAAAAAGAGGTGGAAGTAGAGAAAGAAGAAAAAACTGAAAGTTCATTGTCAAAAGATGATGACAAAAGCTTAGATCAG
>NC_012034.1:2710000-2919718 GCF_000022325.1 Caldicellulosiruptor bescii DSM 6725
GAAAGCGCATTGTTAGCTACTGGCCAAACAGCAGACATCTCTGGGATGTTTGGCATAGGTATTCCAACCTTTGCCTGTTCAGCAAATGCGCTCATGATTTTGTCTGCCTTGACCTCGCTACTTGTTAGCACCTTGTTCAAAACAGGTATTCTGTGACCAACTTTGAACAGTGTCAGAGCAGAGTTTTCAACAAGATACTTCATAAGTTTGAAAGCTGCATCTTTGTTTTTGGACTTTGCTGAAACGAATGCTGCCTGAACACCAACAAACGATGGTGTTGGTTTTCCATCATCTGTCTTTGGCAATGGTGCTACTGCAAATGGTACTTTTGCCTTTATAAAGTCCTGAACATCCCATGGACCGCTGATGTAAAATGCAATCTTCTGGTTCTGGAAGTTACCCTTTGCAATATCACCCTTGATGTCCTTTGGCATGAATTTATATGTCTGAACAAAATCTCTTATCAATGAAAGTCCTTTTATCGCACCATTTGTTGCAAGTCCGATATCGTTTGGATCAAGCGAACCACCCTTGTTCTTGAACACATATCCACCATTTTGAGCAATGAACGCAAAGCTGAAATAGAAGTTGTTAACATCGTACATAAACCCGTATTTCTTAGCCAATGTGATGAGCTGGCTCATTGTCTTTGGAGCCTCTTTTACTTTTGATGTATTATAGAAAAGCGCATATGTCTCCATAGCAATTGGAAGAGCATAGAGCTTCCCTTCAAATGAACATGCATCAAGCGCAGTTGATACAAAGTTTTTCTTGTCAATGAGATTTGCTGGAACTGCTTCTAAAAGCTTTGCTTTCCAGAAAGCACCAAGGTTATCATGTGGAATACCAAACATGATATCTGGACCTTTTCCGCTCATTGCAGCTGTCTGGAAGCTCTGGAACGAACCTTGGTCTGTGATGACTTTTACAGTGTATCCATTTTCTTTTCCCCACTTATCTGCAATTGGTTGCAAAGCTTTTACTTCATCCTGAGTAAGATGTGACCAGACAACAAGCTGTTTTTTGGATGTCGCAAATACTCCGCTCAGTGGTATCAGCGCCACAACCGCAAAAGTAATTATTAGCGCTACTGTCAAGATTCTTTTTAGATTTTTCATAATCAAAACAACCTCCCTTAAGTTTATTTAATATGCAAACGTTTGATAATAACATTATATATTTCTCTCTAAAAAAAGTCAAGAGAGAGAAAAAATTTTTGACTCCATCAATAAATTTAGTTTCTTTTTAATGCAATCATTATAACGTTTGAGCTTTTCCGCACGAGTCTCTTTCAACAATCTGATGTGGAACAATTATTCTTCTGTAAGTCTTTGCTGACTCACTTAAGTCCATCATCAACACTTCGGCAGCAAGCCTGCCAAGGTGAAAAATATTAATATCAACTGTTGTTAGAGGTGGTTGGCATATCTCACTAACAATGGAGTTATTGAAAGAAATCACTGAAAGTTCTTTCCCCACATTAAGATTTAAACTTTCAGCAACTTTGAAAATCTCAATCGCAATCAGATCGTCCATACACACTATGGCAGTTGGCTTATCCTCTTGACTTAAAATCTCATATGCATTTTCTCTGTAACTTTTTTTGTAATTGCTTGCAAATTTTATATAGGTATTTTTTGGTTGTATACCGTATTTCTCAAGAGCTTTTTTGTAGCCTGAAAACCTGTCGCTTGTTACTACCAAATCACTGGGTCCGCCCATGAAGGCAATTTTCCTATGCCCCAGCCTTATGAGGTACTCGGTGGCTTCAAATCCTGCTTTGATATTGTCGTTATCCACCCAGTTTACACTGTTTTCATAGCCAATTGGTCTTCCAATCACAACAAACTTAAAGTCAATGCTCTTTAGATACTCAATTGCTGGGTCCTTTTCCCTTGATGAAAGGAGCACAAACCCATCAACCTTTTTGCTCTCAACAAGTCTTTTCAAAAGCTCTTTTTCCTTTTCAGGATTTGAGATTGCAAGCAGGATATCATACTCAAAACTATTTACTAAATTACATATGCTCGTTATCACCTGGTCGAAAAAAGAATTTAAAAAAGCGTTCTCGGGCTCTCGCGGCACAAATACACCAACCGT
Organism: Caldicellulosiruptor bescii DSM 6725; assembly: GCF_000022325.1. Classification (NCBI taxonomy): domain Bacteria; kingdom Bacillati; phylum Bacillota; order Caldicellulosiruptorales; family Caldicellulosiruptoraceae; genus Caldicellulosiruptor; species Caldicellulosiruptor bescii. The sequence goes on from NC_012034.1 coordinate 2,712,101, forward strand.
GAAAGATTTTTTTACAACCAGCCCCTTTGCATTTGCATTAGGAACATAGCCAAGTTTTTTTATAGCCTCAAGAACCCGCTTGGTTGTCTCAGGACTGATTTTGCTACTGCCAGCAAGAACCCGCGAAACAGTTGATGGTGAAACATTGGCTTCTTTAGCTATTTCTTTTATTGTTGCCATCACCTATCAATCCTCGTGGGATTTTTGAATGTACATCTTCTCGTAGTACTCCTTTACCATCCTCTCTGCAGAAAACTTTTCAAGTGTAGATTCAATGCTATTTTGCATCATCTTTACCCATTTGTCTTTGTTTTTATAGTATGTTGGTATTACCTCGTTTTGCATGACATTAACTAAACTCTTAAGGTCGTGGCTATCTTGTTCTTTTTCGTCTTTTGACTCAAACCCATCGCCAATTTGCCAACCATTGATTCCATGTTGGCACGCCTCAGGCCACCATCCATCCAAGGTGGAAACGTTCAAAACACCGTTCATTGCAGCTTTCATCCCTGAGGTTCCGCACGCTTCTAAAGGTCTTCGCGGGTTGTTGAGCCAGATATCGCATCCGCGGGTTAGCATCTTACCAATTTCCATGTCATAGTCTTCCAAAAACACGACCTTGCCGGGATACTTTTTGGACATTGCAATGATGTTGTTGACAATCTCTTTGCCGGTGTCATCCAGCGGATGGCTTTTGCCTGCAAAGATTATTTGAAGATCGTTTTTGAACATCTTGTCAGCCGCTTCTTTGTCCCTAAAAATGAGGTCGCTTCGCTTATATGGAGCTGCCCTTCTTGCAAATCCAATTGTCAAAACATCTTCTCTTAATTTAACGCCCGTTCTTTTTTCAACAAAATCCAAAAGCTCACGTTTTATTTGAGTATGTGTCTGCCAAAGCTTTTCAGGATTGTGTCTTGATTCTAATATTCTTCTGTCTGCCCATGTTCCAACATGAACACCGTTTGTAATACCAATTATTTTGCTTCTTCTATCAACCTGAGCCCACATAGCATTCGCAGTTACTCTGTGCAGGTCAGACACAGCATTTGAAATGCGAGCAAGTCTTAGCGCTGCAACTGTCATGTTAAAAGGCGCACCGCCAATATAAACAAGCTGCTCTTCTGTAAGATTCAAGTTTGCACCCATATACATAAGAAGTTTTAAAGGATGTGTTTCATTTCCTGCTTCAACAGGTGTATGTGTTGTAAACACAATCTTTTCTCTTGCTTTAGATAGTGCCTGTTCAAATGAAAGACCTTTTTCTTCCATGTAATACCTTACAAGCTCAAGTCCAGCAAACACAGCATGTCCTTCATTGAAATGATACACATCAACCTTGATACCAAGCTCTTTTAAAGCCCTCACACCGCCAATACCCAAAACCATCTCTTGAGCAACTCTTTCTTCACCGAACCAGCCATAAAGCTGTCCTGTAATCCACCTGTCACTATTTTCAGGAAGGTCAGTGTCAAGAAGGTAAAGGTCACTATTTCCAAAATTGTCAACTTTCCACACCTTGCAGTACACATCTCTGTTTCTAATTCTTACCTTAACCTTAACACCTGTGTCTTTTAAAAAGTTGTACCTATAGATTGGAAAAGCATCAATCACACCATATTCTTCTGTCACAATCTGCTTGTTATACCCTTGCTTCCACAGAATTCCAACACCTACAACAGGGTATCCTAAATCCTTTGCAGCTTTTAAATAGTCACCTGCAAGTATTCCAAGCCCACCTGCGTAGATTTTGAAGTTAGAATCAAGACCAAACTCCATGCTAAAATACGCGACTGTAGGAAGTTTTTTCATTCTATCTAATCCTCCTTCTAAAAAAGAATTTTTATAATTTTTATGGTCAATTTAAACCTCAAATTAACCCTTGATAGCACCTGCTGCAAGACCGCTTTGAATCTGTTTTTGTAGTGCCATGTATATAATCACAATTGGCAGTGATGCTAGTATTGATGCTGCTGAAAACATAGGCCAGTTAGCTGAAAACTGGTTGTTTATAAAGTTTCTAAGTCCAATTGGGACTGTTGCATTTTCAGGTGACTGTAAAACTAAGCTTGAAAGCAAAAACTCGTTGAACACACCGTTAAAACTCCAGATAAACATCACAGCAAGCATTGGTGCAGTAAGTGGTAGAATAATCTTTCTGAAAATCAGAAAATGTCCTGCACCGTCAATTATTGCCGCCTCATCAATCTCGTATGGTATCTGGTCCATGTTTCCTTTCAAAAGCCAGATGTTAAACGCAGAACCACCTGCCAGTACCAGAATGAGTGCGAAAAGATTGTCAAGAAGATTGAACTTTGCTAAAAGCCCATATATCGCAGGCATTGCCATAAATGTTGGAAACATCTGCAGAATTAAAAGTGTTTTGAGTCCGTTTTTCCTTCCAACAAAGTTTATCCTTGAAAATGCATATGCTGCGGGAGCTGTCATGAAAATCTGCAAGAATGCAACTCCAAAACACACAATCAAGCTATTTTTGACCCACATCACAAAGTCAGGCAGTGTCTGAGAAGGACTGCTCTTTTTCCTAAAAAGCTCTATATAGTTCTCAAACGTAATCTCTTTTGGGAAAAACGACGACTGGAAGAACGCCCCACCTTTTGATAGCGACGCAACTATGATAAACCATGTAGGAAGTAGCGACAGTATTATCGCAACCCAAATAATCACTCTTGATATCCACAGAACAATAGCATCCTGCTTTGTCATATACTCTCTTCCAACCATTATCTTTCACCACCCTCAAATGCTCTTGTCAGTTTCATGTTGATAAGCGAAATTGTTCCCACAATGAAGAAGATTATGATTGACATCGCAGAGGCAAGGTCGTACCTGTAAAACTGCATTGTAAGCTTGTATGTTGTTGAGACAAGAAGGTCTGTGTGCCCTGCAAACTGAGTGTCAAGCCTTGCAGGTCCGCCGCCTGTCACAAGGTATACAACGTTGAAGTTGTTGAAAGCATATGCAAACGATGAAATCAAAATTGGAAGCGCTGTTGGTACAATCATAGGTATTGTAATTTTAAATAGCTTTGTAAACCAGCCAGCTCCGTCTATCTCAGCAACCTCGTAAAGCTCTGGTGGAATTGACTGAAGAGCACCAAGTGACGCATTCATCATAAACGGGTATGAAAGCCACAGATTAACAATAAATATACTTATCTTTGCCCAAAACGGGTCTGTCATCCAAGGCAATGGATTAAGGTGAATTGTTTTTAAAAGCATGTTTATAGCTCCGTACTCTTCATTCAATAGTCCCTGCCATGCCAAAGAAGCAATTGTTCCTGGGATGGCCCATGGGATTATTAATATTGACCTGTAAATATTTGTCTCTTTCATAAATTTGTTGTTAAGAAGCACAGCAAGCAAAAGCCCCACTGCAAAATTGATAAGAACTGTAACAAGTGCAAATGTAAATGTCCATGCAAATGTTGGCGCAAATACCTCTTTGAAAGGTCCTGTTATGATATCAACAAAGTTCTTAAATCCTACAAATTTGTAGTCTTCCATGTGGTTGAGATTAAAATTTGTAAATGCATAATAAACTGTCATAGCAATAGGGAAGAAAGATAGCACTGCCATGGATATCAAAGCTGGCGCAAGATATACATAACCTATTGGCTCGCGCTTTTTCATAATTTTTTTCCTCCTTTGAAATAGAATGTGCAATCGTTTGCTCTTGAGAATATTATACAATCCTCTTTCTTGCGTGTCAACATTTTTTAGTCTTTTCTATAAGAGTTTATTTAACAATTACAATTTCAAAGCTCTCGGGATTTAGTTCAAGTTCAATATAGCATGAATGGTTTTTAATTTTCTGCTGCGTGCTGAAAAATTCAATTTCTCTGTCAACAATAAACTCTGACCACAGCTTTACTTTTTGCAAAGCTTTGCGTGGATTAAAAAGAATGTACACAGCTTCACTTTCACTTTTTCTTTCAAAGCAAAGCACATCACCAATCGAAAACTCTTTAACATAGTCACTGTTTAAAGCCGAAGATGTTTTTTTGAGATCTATCAATCTTCTGTAAAGCTTAAAAATCTCCTTGTCCTGCTTTTCTTCTTCCCATATCATCCCCCTTCTGCAGTCGGGGTCATGTCCGCCTTCCATTCCAATCTCATCACCATAGTAAATCATAGGAATTCCCTGATAGGTAAGGTTGTACACTGCAGCAAGCATTGCAAGTTTTTTGTTTCCATGTCTTGTTAAAACCCTTTCTGTGTCGTGGCTGCCAATGAGGTTCAGCTGGCACGAAAAAAGTATAGGATTAAATTTTAGCCTGTAATCTGCCAAAATCCTTGATGCATCCTCTGCATTATATTTACCCATCAAATACCTTGCAAAAACCTCCCACGAAAAGTAGTTCATCACCCCATCAAACATGTCTCCCATAAGGAAATTTTCGCTCCTGTGCATTACCTCACCAATTAAAAGAATGTCTTTTTTTATGGCTTTTAGCTCATTTCTTATCCTTCTTATAAAGTTTTTGTCAAGCTCGTTTGCAACATCAAACCTAAAGCCGTCAACGTCAAACTCCAAAAGCCAATACTTTAAAACTTCTAAAAAGAAGTCCTGGACATCTTTGTTTGAAGTATTTATTCTTGGCATGCTCCTCACATTTGTTGCAAAGGTCTCATAGTTTCCTTTTTGGATATCCACAGGTAAAGACCTTATATTATACCAGCTATAATACTTTGAATTTTCTCCATTTTTTATAACATCCTGAAAAGCAAAAAATCCAACGCCTGTGTGGTTAAAAACCATGTCAAGTATTATCCTGATGCCATTTTCGTGAAGACTGTCAACAAGTTCTTTGAACTCCTCTTTTGTACCTAAAATCGGGTCAACGTCAAAGTAGTCATCTACATTGTAGCGGTGGCTAGAGGTTGATTTAAAAATTGGTGTAAGATAAATGGCATTTATTCCAAGAGTTTTAAAATACTCTATTTTTTCTTTTATGCCTGCAAAATCACCACCAAGAAAAACTTCAGAGCCTGGTACATCCCAGCTGCAGTAATCCCAATCAAATAATTTTTTGCTGTGCACTTCTTTTTTGCCTCTTTTGAACCTGTCTGGGAAAATCTCGTAGACAACCAAACCTTCTGCAAAAGACGGCTTTTCAAAAATATCTGCCTCATTCGCATAAGGAAACTGGAAAGAATCAAAATACAGGTTTTCTTCAGTATCTACAAGTCCAAACTGGTTAAATATTTTAAAACTTCCATCCAAAAGCTCAATCAAAAACTTGTACGCAAATCTTGGCGTTTTGTTTTGCACATGCGCTGTATACACTTCAAAACTTCCAACGTTCATGTAAAAATCCATCTTCACTTTCTGAACATCCAAATCATACCTGTCTGAGAATATCAAACTGACACTTCTTGCAAATCCTTTTTGCACCCAAAGTTTTACATAAAACCTATCTTTGCTCATAGCAAAAATGTCATGAACTTGATTGTGGATAACCTGCAAATTTTGCACTCTCCTTCGGAAATATTTTTTGAAATACAACATTGAAATTTATTTTATCACTTTTCTATCTATAATGCAAATGTTTGCATAAATTTGTTTTGTAGGCACTTATAAAGTTTTCAAAATGTCAAATTTGGGTATTTTCAAATCAACCAAATAATTGTAAAATAAAATAGAACAAAAAATCAAAACAATACAATATTACGACAATACACTTTAAAAGAAAGGTGGAAAAAATGCAGGATATAAGAAGTATCAAATCACAGATATGCAGAATTGGAAGAATCATGTACGAAAGAGGATATATTAGCGGACCTGATGGAAACATCTCTGTAAGGGTGGACCGGGATAAGATCATCACAACACCGTCGGGTGTGTCGAAAGGTTTTTTGAGTGAAGATATGCTTGTTCTAATTGATATGGAAGGCAAAATTCTTGAAAAGACAAATTACAAGCCATCATCTGAGATAAAGATGCACCTTAAAGTCTATCAAGAAAGAGAAGATGTTAATGCATGTGTTCATGCACACTCACCTTATGCAACCACATTTGCAGTCTTAAGAAAGCCTCTTGACAAACCAATTTTAGCAGAGTCAGTCTTCATCTTTGGCGGGTATATTCCTGTTGCGCCGTTTGCAACACCTTCAACAGTTGAGGTACCAGAGTCAATAGCACCTTTTATAAAAAACTACGATGCTGTGCTTCTTTCAAACCATGGCGTTTTGACATACGACAAGGACTTTGAGATGGCATTTTACAAGCTTGAGATTGTTGAGTTCTGGGCAAAGATTTTATTTCTATCAAGTCAGATAGGCACACCGCAGGTTCTGAGCGCTGAGGAAATTCAAAAGGTTTTGGATTTGAGAAAGGAGACCAAAAATGCTTGATTTAGAAAAACTCAAAAACCCAGATAATTTTTACAGGTGCGCACCTTTCTGGAGTTGGAATGACAATTTAAAAGAGGAAGAGCTTTTGCGCCAGATAACTGAAATGCACCAAAAAGGTTATGGCGGTTTTTTCATGCACTCAAGGGTTGGGCTTGTGACAGAGTATCTGTCTGAAGAGTGGCTAAATCTTGTCAAAAAATGTATAGAGCATGCAAAAAAGCTAAACATGCTTGCATGGCTTTATGATGAGGACAAGTGGCCGTCTGGTTTTGCTGGGGGTGCTGTGGCTTTTAAAAATCCTTCATATAGGCACAAGTTTTTAGTACTTTTGAAAGAGGACCAGGTTGAACACGACGATGAGCTGCTCTCAAGCTTTGTCCACAGAAACACAAAGTACATTGTTGCAAAGCGCACAATGAAGCTTGGCGACAAGTGGTTCAATGGAAGCTGCTATGTCGACCTTCTTTCAAAAGAGGCAACTTTGGAGTTTATAAACCTCACACATGAGAGATACAAAAGCTATTGCCAAGACTATTTTGGTGATGCAATGCCGGGAATATTCACCGATGAGCCAACATATTTAAGGGTACACTACAAAGATATTGCTACATTGCCATGGACAGAAAAGCTTCCAGAAAGGTTTTTGCAGAAAAAAGGATATGACATAAAAGAGCACTTTGAAGAGCTCTTCTTCAATGTGGGTAATTACCACAAGGTCAGGTTTGACTTTTTTGATATTGCCCTTGAAATGTTCATAGAAAACTTTACCATTCCTTATGCAAAGTGGTGCGAAGAAAATGGTATTATGATGACAGGACACTACATGGCAGAAGATACAATGCGCGGCCAGATTGAATGGATAGGCGCTGCAATGCCCCACTATGAGTACATGCAGCTTCCTGGAGTTGACAAGCTTGCAAGACATTTAGAGCAGGTAGTTACAATGAAACAGGTGTCATCGGTTGCAGAGCAGCTTGGCAAAAAAGGGGTACTGTGCGAAACCTTTGGAACAACAGGTCAGCATGTAAGTTTTCTTCACAGAAAATGGATATCAGACTGGCAGGCAGTGCTTGGTATAACATACATAAACCCACATCTTAGCCTGTATTCCATGAGAGGTGAGAGAAAAAGAGACTATCCACCAAACCTTTTTTACCAGCAGCCATGGTGGGAAGATGAAAAGTTCTTTGCAGACTATCTTGCAAGAATTTCGTACATAGCAGGGCTCGGCAAAAGAGATGTTGATGTGCTTGTTCTCCACCCCATATCATCTGCCTGGGCAGAGTATTCTAAGTTTGATGACAGCGTGGACAAGCTGGATATTCTGCTTGACAAAACGGTAAAAGAGCTTATAGCAAACAAGATTGACTTTCACTTTGGCGATGAGATAATCCTATCAAAGTATGCACAAGTTGAAAATTGCAAAATTAAAGTTGGCAGTTATAGCTACAAAGTAGTTGTCCTGCCGCCTCTTACAAACTTGAGAAAGACAACACTTAAGCTTTTGCAAAACTTTGTAAATACCGGTGGCAAGATAGTTGCACTTAAAGATTTCATGTTTTCAAGATTTGAACTTTGCATGATAGACGGCAGCAAGTGTGACATTCCTTTAAAAGAAAAATTCAAAAATGCTTCAGATTTAAACGAACTTGTGAACATCTTAAAAGAAGAGGTTTCAAACTATATTGAAGTGATTGACAAAAAGACAGGTCAAAACGCTAAAAAAATCATATTTCAGAACAGAAAGCTAAATGATGGAAACAGAATAATATTTTTGGCAAACACAGGCCTTCAAAGAGAAGCAGAAATCACAATAAAAATTCTTACTGACAAAAATGTTTTTGTCGCAGACCTTGTAGATTTTGGTGTGTTCAAGATTCCAACATTAAGAAGGGAAAATGGTTGTGCTGTGATTGATGCAACAATGTATCCTGCATCAAGTTTGTGTCTTTTGGTATCTAGCAAAGAGCTTTCGCAAAACACAAAAAATGTCATTTCGGGCGTTGTATTTGACAATAGTTTTGAATACAAAACAGGCAGTTGTGAGTTTGACATAGCGCTTAAAAACTACAATACATTGATACTTGATAGAATAAAATATGAGGTTGATGGCAAGGTAATTTTTGAAGATTGTTATTGTGCCCAGGTTTGGCACAAGCATTTTTATAATCTCCCGGAAGGAACACCTTTCAAAGCCACGTACCATTTTGAGCTTGAAAAAGTGCCGTCAAAGCTTTTTGTGGCAATAGAGTGTGCAGAGAATCTTGACATGATTCTTGTAAATAATCAGCCTGTCAAATTTGAAAGAAAAAGCGAAAGTTTTTCGCCCGACCAAAACTTTTTGGATGTGAACATTGGCAAGATTGATATTACATCTTTTGTCAAAGAAGGCAAAAATGAAATAGTACTCAGTGGCAGAAAGTCAAACAACATCACAGCACCTGGCTGCCATGAGAGGGTAAAAGACCCAAAAAACCACAGACCAACTGAGGTAGAAGCCATTTATCTTGTAGGAAGCTTTTCTCTTATTTGCGTTGATGAGACAAGGTTTATTTTAACCGAGCCTAAAAAACCATGTCATTTTGATATAACAAAAGACGGGTATCCTTTTTATGTCGGGTCGGTAAGCTTAAAAAGCTCTTTTGAGATTACAAAAGAAAGTTCAAAAAGAGTTTATATAAAGCTCAATAGCGTCAGCGCAGCAGTTGCCAAAGTTTTTGTAAACGGCAAGAAAACATGCACCCTTTTTTCCCAGCCGTTTTTGGCTGACATAACAGAGTATGTAAATGACGGTAAAAATGAGCTTGAGATAGTTTTAACAAACACACTTTTTAACCTCATAGAAGCAAACCACAAAGCAGACGTGTTTGATGAGCTGTACAGACGTCCCCAGAGCTTTATTGACTTTGAAAATTTCACATCACGATATATGATCTTGCCATTTGGCCTTGGAAGTTATAGTATATTAACATCCAATGTTTAAAAAGGGGGCCGACTTAAAAATGGAGATCTTAAACGAGATATCACAGCTCATTCAAAAAGGAAACGCAAAACTTGTACCTGAAAAGGTAAAAGAAGCTTTATCTTCTGGAATCTCTGCTGAGACAATCTTGAATGATGCACTTATCCAGGCAATGTCGGTTGTGGGTGAGAAGTTCAAAAACAATGAGATTTACGTGCCAGAGGTGTTGATTGCAGCACGTGCAATGAAAGCTGCGCTGGAAGTACTAAAACCAATCCTGACAGAGACAGGTGTAAAGCCAATCGGTAAGGTTGTGATTGGCACTGTAAAAGGCGATTTGCACGATATTGGCAAAAACTTAGTTGCTATGATGATGACAGGTGCAGGGCTTGAGGTAATCGACCTTGGAGTGGATGTTGCGCCCGAGAAGTTCTGTGAAGCTGTAAAAAACCACAACCCACAGATTGTTGCAATGTCAGCACTGCTTACAACAACCATGCCAAACATGAAAACAACAATTGAAAAGCTACAAGAGCAAGGTTTGCGCGATAAGGTAAAGGTAATAGTTGGTGGTGCACCTGTGACAGAGAGCTTTGCAAAGAGCATCGGAGCTGATGGGTATGCACCTGATGCGGCATCTGCTGCAGAGCTTGCAAAAAAGTTTGTCAAGGGTGCTGCATGAAAATTTAAAATATTAATCAAAATAACCACAGGCAGTCTTGCCTGTGGCTTTTCATTTTTTATATGCTTATTCTCACAATCATGGCTGCGATGAATAAAATCAGAAAATCTACAGCTATTGCCACCGGTATCAGATACCTTGTCTTTTTTACATTGGTTGCTGCAAGGTATGTGGTGATGACGTAAAAGAGAGTCTCTGTCGATGCGCATATTATAGAAGAATATATGCCTACCTTAGAGTCAACACCGTACTTTTCGAAGATGTCTTTTAGCACAACAAAACTGCTACTGCCAGAAAACGGTTTTATGATAATAAGACCAAGCGCTTCTTTGTATATTCCAAAAAAGCTCAATACGGGAGACAAGAGCTTTTGCAGGATATCCAGAACCCCTGTCTTTGTGAAAAGCTCAACAGCCACAATCAGTGCAAAAACGTTTGGGAATATCTTTATTGAAATTCTAAGTCCATCTTTCACACCTTCTACAAAGCTTTTGAAGACATCTATCTTTTTTGCGGCTGCAAACAGGATTATTACAAGTAAAAAAGAGACTATCAGAAAATCTGAGATATTTTTCATTGCTTCCACACCTTCGATAAGACCTTACACATTATAATTCCCACAAAAAGACTTGCCATTGAAACAAAAAGTGTGGGAAAGCTGACTACTGCTGGAGCTGATGATGAAAACTTGGTTCGTAAAATTATCACAGTTGTTGGAATTAGCTGAATTGAACAGGTGTTTATCAGCACAAACAAAATCATGTCGTCAGAGGCTGTAGAATTTTTGGCTTCTTTTGAAAGCTCTTGCATGGCAAGTATACCTGCCGGTGTTGCAGCATTACCAAGCCCGAGCATGTTAGCAACAACATTTAAAAGCATAAAATTCAGCGCTCTTTCGTTTTTTGTTTTAAATAAAGCTTCAAAAATGGGTTTTAAGAGCTTTTTTAAAATCTCAACAAGGTTGCTATCCTGCACAACTCTCAAAAATCCTGACCAGAGCATTATTGAAAGCAAAATGGTCAAGAAAATATCAGCTGCTTTTTGAGGTGCCGAAAACAGAATTTCTGTAATTTTTTCTACATTCCCAAAAAGAAGCTGGTACAAAATAGAAGATACAATTGCACCAAGCCAGAATGCGTTCATTTTTTGAGCCTCTTTAGAGTTTTTGTCACTATATAATTTATACTTAAGCTTGCTTGAGAATATAACAAAAAAGCACTCTGCCAAAGAATACAAAAAGCACTTTTAGCAGAGTGCAAACTTTTAAAAAGCAAATCCTCATTAAAATTTACAATTTACAAACACAAAACCTCCCTTAATAGCTCCATATCAAGAAGAGGTGTTCGAGGCGCTGTGCTCTCAACATCAACAAACCTTCCCTCTTGGGCAGAAAGATAGATTGCCCACAGAGTTTCCAGCACATGATAAGAAAGCCTGCCCGATGCCCTAAGAGGTGTTGAGAGCTTTATTGAAAGTGCCATGTCAAGTATCCCAAGCCCGCGCAGGTTGTCGTAATTGAACGGATTGATGGTCGGCATCTTTGTAAATTCCTTATCATCGTGTCTTTTTAAATATACTCTACCATGGTCAAAAAAGTTTGGATCTGGAACAATTAACGTACCTTCTGTCCCATAAATCTCTATCCCGCGCAGGTTTGTATCCGGCACATCATACGACACAGTAACATTTCCTATAACACCTGTGTCAAAAAGAAGGTTTGCAGTCACATATGTTGGCATTTCAACCTCAATCTTTTCTCCTCTGTGAGGCTCAGAAGTTATAAGCCTTTCTTTGTATGTTACCATGCCCATACCAGATACTTTTTTGACAGATCCAAGTAAAAACGCAAGAGCTGTTAAACAATAAGGCCCGACGTCAAAAAGCGGTCCTAAGTATTTTTTGAAAATAAAATGTGGGTTTGGATGCCACTTTTCAGGTCCACCGTAGAGAATAAAACAGTTTGCAGCAAAGGGTCTTCCTATCCATCCATCTTCAATGAGCTTTTTTGCTGTCTGAATGTTCGCACCAAGAAATGTATCAGGTGCACATCCAACTTTAAGGTTTTTCTTTTCTGCAAGCTCCAGAATTTCCTTTGCTTCCTTAAGCGTTGAGCAAAGAGGCTTTTCGCTGTAAAGGTGCTTTCCACTTTCCAAAACCCTTTTGTTGATTTCATAGTGGTGCTGAGGCGGGGTGAGGTTAACAATTATATCCACATCAAGATCATACACTTTGTCAGGTTCTACCACCTGCAGCACAGAAAACTCTGAGGCTATGCTCCTTGCTTTATCCAAGTCTACATCTGCGCACGCAACAACGTCAAATATCCCAAACCTTTTGAGATTTTTAAGGTAAACTGGCGCAATGTTACCACAGCCAAGCACTGCAACTTTTACTTTTTCCATTTTTCTTGCCTCCTGCAGTTTTTAAAAGTTAAAGCAAAATTCATTATAGCATATTTTGATCTAAACAATTTAGCTTTTGTTTATTGACAAATTAATTTCATTGCTACAATATTATTTTGTATATAAATATTTCTACACCAAAATTTTTGAACAGCTAAAAATAATTGAAAAGTCATAAAACTTGAGAAGGTTGGTGAATGGAGCAATGAAAAGGTCATCAAAAGGTATTGTAATCACCATTTTAGTGGTTGCACTGATTGCCCTGAGCGTATATGGTATATCTCAGAGGAACCAGCAGATGCTAAACGCGGTTGAGGTGAAAACTGCAAAAGTTGAAAAAGGAGATATTGTATGGCTATTCTCAACAAATGGTGATGTTGAATCAAAATCAAAACAAGATTATTTCATCCTCACCCCCACAAAGGTGCTAAAAGTATTTGTGGATGTGGGAGATAAAGTGAAAAAGGGTGACAAGCTTTTAGAGCTTGAGACTCAGGATCTATCAATTCAATACAAAATTGCGCAAAAACAGCTTGAAATGGCAAAACTTCAATTAGAATCTCTGAAAAAATTAAAAGAAAGATGGTCAAGTCAAAACCAAAGCTCTTTGCAAAATAGCACAGCACCTATTCAGAGTTATTCTCTGAACACTTTAACATCATCGCAGATGCAAGTGGCATCTCCTGGTTATAGCCTTGATGATCAGATAAAACTTCAGGAAAAACAGGTTGAAATTGCTCAGCTAAATCTTCAAAGTATAAAACAAAACATGGACAAACAGCAGCGATATGTCAAAGCACAGATAAATGGAGTTGTGACAGCTATAAACGCACGGGAAGGAAACGTTTTTAGCTCTGTGCAGCTTCCTGCAGTTACAGTTGAAGACCCTGAAAACCTGCAGATTGTTCTTAATGTCAATCAATATGATGCTATAAATATTTCTGAGGGGCAAAAGGCTTTAATAAGATTTGGTGAAAAAACTTTTGATGGAGCTGTCAAGATGGTCAGTCCCGCTGCAACAAAGGTAATTACTCAAACAGGAGCTGAGAACGTTGTAAAGGTGTATGTGGATATTCTAAACAATGATGGCACGATAAAACCAGGTTTTAACGTTGATGTGGATATAAAGCTTGGCGAAAAGAAAAATGTTTTAAAAGTCCCTTCAGAAGCCATTTTAACAGACAAAAAGGGGCAAAGCTTTGTCTACATTGTGGAAAATGGTGTTGCAAAGCAAAGAAAGGTAGAAGTTGGTCTTTCCTCTGATTTAGAAACCGAAATTAAAAGCGGTGTTGCTGTTGGTGAAAAAGTAATTTTAAATCCCAACAGCTCAATCCAAAACGGTACAAAAGTTAAAGAAAAAGGTGGAAGCTAAGTATGATTGAATTAAAGGATATAAAAAAGGTGTACAGTCTTGGGAAGGTGGAACTTGAAGTACTCAAAGGAATTTCTCTTAAAGTAGAAAAAGGAGAATATGTTGCAATTGTAGGTCCTTCTGGTTCTGGCAAATCAACGTTAATGAACATCATCGGGCTTCTTGACAAGCCCACTTCAGGAAGTTATCTTCTGGATGGTCTTGAGGTGTCAACATTGAACGACATGCAGCTTGCATCGCTTAGAAACAAAAATATAGGTTTTGTTTTTCAATCATTCAACCTGCTTAGTAAACTCAATGCCCTTGAAAACGTTGAACTTCCAATGATATACGCAAAAATTCCTCCCAAGGAAAGAAGACAAAGGGCTCTTTCTGCTTTAGAGCGTGTTGGTCTTTCAGACAGAATTTATCACAGACCAAATGAGCTCTCAGGTGGTCAGCAGCAAAGAGTTGCCATTGCACGTGCAATTGTTATGAATCCTTCTTTCTTGCTTGCCGATGAGCCAACTGGAAACTTAGATACTGCATCCAGTATTGAAATAATGAAGATATTCCATGAACTGAACAAAGCCGGTACAACCATAATAATGGTAACCCATGAACAGGACATTGCAAACCATGCAAAGAGAATCATCAGAATCAGAGATGGTATGATAATTGATGATGCCCCGGTAAAAAACAGGATAACATACTAAAAAGAATTATCAAGGTGATGGGAGCATGTATATGAGAGAGCTTATCAAAGTAGCAATAAAGAGCATTTTTTCAAATAAGCTGAGGACATTTTTGACCATGTTGGGAATTATAATCGGTATCGCTTCTGTGATAACAATTGTATCTCTGGGTGAAGGTGGTAAGACAGCCATTTTGGGCGAATTTGAAAAAATAGGCGTGAATATTTTCTCTGTCAGACCACGAACAGATGTGGAGATAACCGAAAGTGACAGACTCACTGTCAAAGATGTTGAGATGATACGAAAGAGAGTTTCATCTGTAAAGTATGCTGCTCCAGTTGCCCAAAAGTTTGGACTTGTCAAGTCTGGAAAAAGAACCAAAAAAGCTATTTTTATCGCAACAGACTTTGACTACGGTAATGTCTCAAACTTGAAAATTATATACGGAAGATTTTTGAACGAAAGAGATATCCTGCTTGGTCGAAATGTTGTTTTGATTGATAGAGAGTCGGCAAAAGAGCTATTTGGATACGAAGACTGTGTTGGTCAGACCATAAAGGTGGGGTCTTCCACATCCTTTGATACCGCAAAGATAATTGGTGTGATAGACAGCGGCAGCTACAGGGTTTTGGGCGGAGCTGCAGCTGATCAGTTTCCTGTTATTGCTGCAATGCCAATAACCTACGCACAAAAGATATTTGATGATGTGACCATCTCACAGATTTACGTAATGACTTACAATTCAGACCAGCTTGATGAGGCAACATCTCAGGTAGTGAGACTTTTAGAGTTGAGACATCACAACAAAGACAAGTATAAAACAGAAAACTTTGTAAATTTCATGGAGCAATTTGAAAGA
Source organism: Caldicellulosiruptor bescii DSM 6725 (assembly GCF_000022325.1). Taxonomy (NCBI): domain Bacteria; kingdom Bacillati; phylum Bacillota; order Caldicellulosiruptorales; family Caldicellulosiruptoraceae; genus Caldicellulosiruptor; species Caldicellulosiruptor bescii. Next base: position 2,727,426 of record NC_012034.1, read on the forward strand.
ATACTTGGTATTTTTACAACTGTAATGAGTGCAATCGCAGCAATATCTCTGGTGGTTGGCGGAATTGGAGTTATGAACATAATGCTTGTTGCTGTGACAGAACGAACGAGGGAGATAGGAATCAGAAAAGCAATCGGTGCAACACAAAGAGACATCCTGGTACAGTTTTTAATTGAGGCACTTTTGATATCTCTTATAGGCGGCAGTATAGGTACACTTTTGGGCTATCTTCTCGCAAATTTGGTAGGCCCATTTATTCAAATTACCCCTGTTGTGTCGCTGAAGACAATTTTAATAGCTTTTGCGTTCTCGTCGGCTGTTGGAATCTTCTTTGGGATTTACCCTGCAAAAAGAGCAGCACAGCTCGATCCAATCGTTGCTCTGCGGTATGAGTGAAAAACAAATGTTACCCCTTTAAGCTATAAAAATATAGCTTTTTTCAGCTTAAAGGGGTTTTCTAACTAGATGATTTTGTATTTTCTAACTTCGTTCTAAAATGAATATATCCATCCTCTATAAATGTCTCAAGTTTTATATCCAAAATCTTGCAGAGTTCTTTCATGATAGACAGCCCCAGCCCAAAACCTTTCCTGCTTGATTTGTATCTTTCAAATAGAAAAATGAGTTCCTCTTCTTTGAGGTCTGTCTTGTTGTAGATATCCACATACTCCCTCTCAGCTTCGATATATACTTTTTTATCCTTTGTATTTTCAATTGCATTTTGCAGAAGGTTGTTTATTATTCTTCTAAATGAATTTAAGTCAGTCTTTATCTTTGGGGAATTTAAGCTTTTGATAATAATCTCAATATCTTCAATCTCAGCAAGCTTTTTGAGCTGCTCGCATGATTGCTTGATTACTAAATTAACATCAACTTCTTCTATCTTTTTCTCAATTATTCCCGCTGAAATCTTTGAAAGCTCAACCATATTGGAAATCAAGTTTTGCATATAATTACACTGTTTTTCAATTCCATCCATATTCTGTTTAATTTTTTCTTTATCATTATTATCCAAATATTTTGTGCTCTCACAATAGCCTTTTATAACAGCAATTGGTGTTTTTAAATCATGAACAAAATTAGCAACAAATTCTCGCCTTACCCTCTCAAGAAACCTCAATGAATTTTTAAGGCTATTGATGGACCTTGCAAGGTCTCCAACTTCATCTGTTGAGTTGTCTTTAAGTTCAAAGTCCTCGCCTTTAGCAATCTTTTGCGTAGCAACTGAAATTTTTATTATACGCTTTGAAATATGTCGTGAGATCAAGAGCGATACTAAAAGTCCGATTAAAATAAAAATAATGCTAATTTTAATTAAATTTTTTGATATTATATTCAATGCATATCCATAATATGGTTTTGTAGTTATTGCAATAGAAGTAAAATCCACTCTTTTCAACACGTATGCAATATATTCAACTTTAAGATGTGGATGAGAAAATTAATAAACTCCATTTGGGGTAAATACTGGTAAAATCATGTGATAGGGAAGATCTGATCCACCTTCCTCAAAAACAATGGTATTTCCTTGTAAAATTAGTATTTTCATTGCTGACAAATCGCATTCCAATTTGTTTTCAAGCGCATCTTGGGAAAGTTTTTTTAAATCATCAATAATTATATCCTCTAAAAAATACTTAAGGTAAAGCATATTTGAGATGTATATACTCAAAACCAAAAAACTATTATTCCTATAAAGTTTAAAGCTATTTTAGTAAAAAGTTTCATCTTACTCTTACATCCTCTCTCTCAAGAAAAAGCGTTCAAACCTTCTTTGTATTTTTCAAGCTTAGGAATAGGATACATGCTAATTGATATTCCACTTATTCAAAAATTTATTCTATACCTGGGTCATCCAGTACTTGCTTTTAATTATGTACTTGCTGGGCTTTTGATTGGCAGCGGAATGCCGTTCCCAAGAGGTATAAAGATATTAAGCGAAAATAAAAAGAAAAGCAAAACAATTCCTGTGATGTGGGGACTCAACGGTGCAATGTCAGTTGTGGGTTCAGTTTTATCAATTATGCTTTCCATGGAATTTGGATTTACTATTGCTATACTTGTAGGAGCTCTTTTATATGGGCTTATAAGCTTGCTGAGTAGAAATTTAGTAATTGCTAAATAAAAAATCAAAATTAAAAGGAGAGATGAAGATGAAAGATCCTTTATTGTTACTGCTTGCAATGAGTGGCTGCTTATTGGTACATCTTTTCACGCACAAAGCAATGATGGGAAGCGGATGCCACGGCCATGACCACCCCCACAGCAATGAAACCCAAAAAGCATCTGACTTCAAAGATCATCAGTTCCATCACCATCACCACAGTGAAGAATTAGTTGCACTTTATAAACATAAAAGTAAAGAGAACAAGTAGAGGGATTTATCCCTTTTTTTGTGATTTATCGCATCAAATAGGACAATATAGACAAAAAAGTTCATATGGTATATAATAATGCAAACGATATTATTTGAAAAAGGTGAATATTTCAATGAAGAGAATCTTAAGATACATACTTATATTTGCTATCGTTTTCGTAATTGGACTTAGTCCATTTTTGGCAGGTTTTTCTAATTCTCAAAGCCCAATTCAAACTAAAAAAGACGGTTTGATTTTCTATGAAGTTTTTGTCAGGTCATTTTATGATAGTAATGGTGATGGCATAGGGGACATAAATGGTTTGGCTGAAAAACTTCCATATATCAAATCCTTGGGTGTAAATGCCATCTGGCTTATGCCAATATTTGAATCTCCAAGCTATCACGGATATGATGTGACTAACTATTACAAAGTCAATCCCGACTATGGTACAAATGAGGATTTTGTCAACTTCATAAAAAAGGCTCACAAGATGGGTATCAAAGTAATTATAGATATGATGATAAATCACACAAGCAGCAAACACCCTTGGTTTATCGAAGCATCAAGTAATAAAAATAGCAAGTACAGAAACTATTATATCTGGGCAATACCAAACACAAACCTCAATGAACCATCAGACCTTGGCACAAAACAATGGTATAAAAAGGGTGATAGTTACTACAACGCTATATTTTGGTCTGAGATGCCAGACCTCAATTTCGACAATAAAGCTGTGAGAGAAGAGATGAAGAAAATTGCCAAGTTCTGGTTAGAAAAAGGAGTAGATGGATTTAGGCTTGATGCCGCAAAGCATATTTACCCCTCAAGCAGAGAAAAAGATACTCTTGCGTGGTGGGAAGAATATGCAAAATTCTGTCGAAGCAATAAACTAAAATCATATCTTTAATAGAATCTCAGAGGCGGGCAACTTCTTCAGAATGGTCTGCCTTTAAGTTTTTTTTAAAAATTTTTTTAAAATGCTACTTTATAAATTTTTTATCATCTGTTTAACAAAACTAATTTTAGATTTATATGCTCACAATAATTTAACGAAAAATAATTTCAAAACATAGTGCTAAGCTTTCTTCAAACAATATCAGAGAATTTTGATATGTGGTATAATCAAAATTGGAATCTGAAAGCTACAAATAGCAACAGAAGGAGCGAGCATTTAATGATATATATCGTCACTGCTTTCCATGCAGAAGCAAAGGCTCTGATAGAATATTTTGACCTGAAAAAATTATATGTACCTTCAAAATTTCAGATTTTTTCTGGCAATGATATTCTTCTTATAGAAAGCAAGGAAGGAATTATAAAGAGCAGTATTGCAACAACATTTGTCTTGACAAAGTTTGGAGCAGGTAGCAAAGATATGGCTCTGAACATTGGGATTTGCGGAGCTGTGGAAAATACCTTTTCAAAAGGCGATGTTATTCTTTGCAACAAAATAATAAATCACCACTCAAAAAAGGCATTCTACCCGGATATTTTAATTTCGCATAGCATGAAAGAGGCAACACTCGAAAGCTTTATGCACCCTGTGAAAAAAGATAGCTTGCCAGTTGAAATCGAGGGAGATATAGTTGATATGGAGGGTGCAGGATTTTTTGAGGCATCTTCTATCTTTTTGCCCCTTCATAATATACACTGCATCAAGATAGTTTATGACTTTTTGGACTTTGAAAAGATAAATCCTTCTGAGATTGAAAATCTGATAAAGCAAAGTATTCCTCATATAGAAAATTTGATAAATTCCCTCTTAAAATTAAATTTTGAATCTTGCAACAATACCCCTGAAATTAATAATATACCTCTGATTGTAAATAAACTAAAACACAGTTTACATCTTACAGCTTATATGACCAACGAGCTTGAAGGTTTGTTAAAAGATTATATAATAAGGCATAAAAAACTACCTAATTCTATTTTTGAATTTTTTGAAGTTCAAATAAACTCAAAAAAGGAGGGCAAAAATTACTTTGACAAGCTCAAAAAAATCCTTCTTAGCTAAGCATTTTTCTCATGTTTATATTGAAAAAGCCGTTCTTTCTCATCCTGTTACAATAAAAATTTTAGAGAAACTGCAAAGGTCTAAAATAGTTAAAATAGATAATTATAAAGAGGTTTTCTGCAGATCAGGTCAAAATTATTTTCTTCAGGAAAAGAGCAAAAAATTAATTCTTGCAAAAAAATCAGGAGAGTTCCTCTATCCTGGCCCCCAGATTTGCCATAAATTTGGATACGACAACTTCTTTTATACAAGCAACATTTTGAACTGTATTTACAGCTGTGAATATTGTTTTTTGAAAGGAATGTACTCCTCTGCAAATATAGTAATATTTGTGAACATCGAAGACTACTTCAAAGAGATTGATGCTGTTTTGAAAAATAAGCCGCTGTATCTTTCTGTATCATACGAAACAGACCTTTTAGCACTTGAAAATATTGTCCCATTTTCTTCTGCTTGGATTGAATACGCAACTTCAAAGCAAAATTTGACAATTGAAATTAGAACAAAAAGTACCAACTTCCAAACTATAGAAAACTTAAAACCTAAAGATAACGTAATTTTGGCATGGACACTATCTCCTGAAGAAATTATAGAAAAGTTTGAAAATGGCACACCTTCTTTATATTCACGGATTTCTGCAATTAAAAAAGCTACAGAAAAAGGCTGGAATGTGAGGCTTTGTTTTGACCCAATTTTATACATTCCCGACTGGAAATCAATTTATGAAAAGTTCTTAAGACAGGTTTTTGAAGAGTTGAACCCTGATAAGATTGTAGATATTTCAGTTGGTTTGTTTAGAATTCCAAAAGACTATCTTAAGAGTATGAAAAAAGTTTTTGCAAACGAAATTACCTCTTTTCCTTATGAAGAATCACAAAATATCTGCACTTACCCTAAAAAGTTAAAAGAAGAAATGATAAATACAATACTTTTAATACTTGGCAATTTTATTTTTTCTTCAAAGATTTTTGTGATTTAATCGTAAAAAACAAAATATAATCAACTATTCTCGAGACCAATTATTAATGTACCCAAAACACTAACAATTTACAGTTCAAAAAAAATCAAAAACCTGTTTCTAAATCTTCTTTTAAATTCTAAAATGCTGCCTTTATTTTGTGTAACTATGTCTATCTATAGCAAAATCAAAACAAAAATGGTATAATAGTTTTTTCACTATCCCCTTCTTACCTTATTATTCCCTTGAAAACAAACGGCGCACCCAGGAGGATTTACCCTGACCTTTAGAACCATAGTTTAAGGAGATATTATTTTACAAACATTAACAAGATACAAATATCTTGATACATCTTAATTACAAGACTCTGATAATTTATTCCAGCTCAATAAAATATACATTTTTTTTATTTCGGTAGCTGTAGAAAAATTTTGGTTGCTGGTTGTTTGTCTTGTATGATTGCTTATCTTTCTTTCTCTTAAACTTCGGCATCCTAAAATGTTTCGGGTTTTTGAAATAGTCTTTGAATGCCTTTTCCTGCTGAAGTTAAACATTTGCAAGTGCAATACTATCCACTTCTCTCAAGAAAGGATATTCTTTTTTATACCTTGCTGGAGTTATTCTGGGAACTTTTTTACCCTGTCTCAGTGCTTCTAACTTTTCTTCTAACATCTTGTTCCATACAAATCTACAACAGCCAAAAGTCTTTTTAAAAAATTCTTCTTGCGCTTTATTATATATTCGATACTCATATGCTTTTAGCATTTTCTTTTCTCACATTGACTGAATATTTATCAATCGCAAATCATCTCCATCTTATAGATGCTGGAGACTTCTTGCGAAAAGCCCGTTAAAGTGGGTGATACGCAATATTAAATACTATCGACATATATCATCAACACGTGTTAAAATGATTTTGTGAGGTGTATTAGTTACAATTCCATTTCATAATAAATCCTTAAACCAACAATATTCTATAGCATTCTCAAGCAAGCAGGATTAAAATAAGTAAAACAAGGGAGAAAAACAATGAAAGATAAGTATATTTTCCCAGCCATATTTGAATCTGCAGAAAAGGAAGGCTATGTCGTTACATTTCCAGATTTACCCAGTTGTATAACAGAAGGCAAAAATCTTAAAGAAGCTTTATACATGGCAAAAGAAGCTTTAGAGCTGCATATTTATGGTTTAGAAGAAGATGGTGAAAAAATCCCTGAAGCTACACCACCAGAAAAATTGAATGTCCCAAAAGGTGCTTTTATAGTTTTAATCATAGCATATATGCCACCTGTCAGGGAAATGATGGCTAAAAAAAGCGTAAATTAAATATTGACGCTGGCAAGATGGTCAAGCAGGGCAGCTGAAGAAGTACATATTAATTTTCTGCAGATTTTGCAATAAATTGGGAAAAACTTGGGATTAAATGACAAAATTCATAATATATTTTGTAATTTCTTTATGTTCGATTATTTTTTTAAAAGTATAGCGATTATAATAAATTTGTTTTAGAACTGTTAAATTAAAACAACTCAACAAGGAAGGTGATTCTGATGGAAGTCAGAACACCTAAAATATACACCTATGTAGACTATCTTCAGCTGCATCAAGACACAAGGGTAGAGCTGATTGATGGTGTTATTTATGATATGAGCCCTGCACTTTCAAGAAAACATCAGAAAATAGTGGTGGAGTTTACAACAGCAATAAATAACTATCTTAAAGTAAGTAAAAAGCCTTGTGAAATATACACAGCTCCATTTGATGTAGTCCTAACAGAGGAAGGACAGGATGAAAAGCAAGCAACAAACGTTGTTCAGCCTGATATCTCAATCATATGCGATAAGAAAAAGCTAACCGAAAAAGGCTGTGTTGGAGTTCCTGAGATGATAATTGAGGTTGTGTCAGAATATAATCCATTTCACGACTATATAAGAAAGCTAAACCTGTATAATCAGTATAAAGTTAAAGAGTATTGGATTGTCAATCCGAACAACCAAACAATTTTGGTATATAGACTTAAAGATAATGAAGACTACCTGCCACCAGAAGTTTACACCTTCAATGACAAGGTTAATGTTGGTATTTTTGAAGACCTTATAATAGACTTTGCTCAAATCAAAGAGGTGTTATAATATACCAGTAAAGACCAAAAAGAAATGGAATAATAAAGGCAGGATATACAGAACAAAGTTAAATCATCTGTTAGAGCAAGCAAACATAAAGGGTAACCACTCCTAAGATAGTGGAGTAGTTACCCTAATTTTTTACAGTTTCTCGGGTAGCTGTAGGGTAGCTGTAGAAAATGAGTTTGTAATATTATTCCACACATCAAACCCCTTAAAAACAAATGGCGCGCCCAGGAGGATTCGAACCCCCGACCTACGGATTAGAAGTCCGTTGCTCTATCCAGCTGAGCTATGGGCGCATTTAAATGGTGCGCCATTAGGGACTCGAACCCCAGACCCGCTGATTAAGAGTCAGCTGCTCTACCAACTGAGCTAATGGCGCACCTGTTATACTTTTTTATTAAATTAAATGGAGCTGGCGATGGGACTCGAACCCGCAACCTGCCGATTACAAGTCGGCTGCTCTACCGATTGAGCTACGCCAGCACCATTTTTAATCTTAGTGGTGGAGGGGGTTGGATTCGAACCAACGAAGCCTGCGGCAACAGATTTACAGTCTGCCCCCTTTGACCACTTGGGTACCCCTCCATGTTTAACTTCCAGACAACTTCAAATCCGACGCTTCTGTATTTTAGCACACACTGCTCTTCTTTGTCAATACCTATTTTCTTCTCATGGTCGGGGTGAGAGGACTTGAACCTCCGGCCCCATGGTCCCAAACCACGTGCTCTACCAAGCTGAGCTACACCCCGCCATCAGCATTTATATGATAACATCATTTTTTGTTTTCGTCAAGAGGTTGTAATGAGGAATTTTTTAACTTCCTTATATTATAGCAAACATGGTATAATTCAATAATGTCTACAATATAAATCAAAATAATAGCATTTGGAGGAATGAAAAATGCAGCATATATTCAGCAAGGTGAGAAAAGCTGTTGAAGATTTCAACATGATAGAAGAAGGAGATAAAATTGCAGTTGGTGTTTCTGCGGGAAAAGACAGCCTTACCATGCTTTATACTTTAAGTTTTTTGAGAAAGTTTTATCCAAAAAAATTTGAGGTTGTAGCAATCACAGTCGATATGGGTTTTGAAGGAATGGATTTTTTGCCAATCAAAGAATTTTGTGATAAAATAGATGTTGAATTTCATCTTGTTCCATCGCAAATAAAACAGATTGTGTTTGACATTAGAAAAGAAGAAAACCCTTGCTCGCTTTGTGCAAATCTTCGCCGTGGAATACTCAATTCCACTGCAAAAAGTCTTGGCTGCAACAAGGTTGCGCTTGGGCATCACTTGGATGATGTGGTTGAAACATTCTTCCTGAGCCTATTTTTTGAAGGAAGAATCTACTGTTTTTCACCAAAGACATACCTTGACAGGACTCAAATTACAACTATAAGACCTATGATTTACTTAAAAGAACATGACTTAAGGTCTGCTGCAAAAAAGCTTGAACTACCTGTAATCACAAATCCATGCCCTGCAAATGGAAAAACTAACAGGCAAAGAATGAAAGAGTTTGTAAAAAACTTAAAACAATTTCACCCTGCAACCAAAGATTTGGTCTTCAATGCTATAAAGAGAAACATATGGGGGTTGAAAGACTAAACTCTTGCAATTTTCCATGACAAAAGACTGGAGGCAAGCGTGAAGATGAAAAGGTTTTTAAGCTTTATCTCATTTGCAACAATTTTGTCGATTGTTCTATCAGCATTTGCAAAACCGTACACAGAAATTTTGAGATTTAAAACAATACAGCAGATTGCTCCGCGTACGTACTATGAAAAGTACGAACTTTTAACAGATGAGGGGTTTGTAGATATAAACTGCATAAAGCTTGACCTTATAGATGGCGGGTTTTACTTTGACGTGTTGAAAGCCAGTGTTGCAAACACTGGTGATTTTGTCTATAACATGGTTTACAATCAAATTGACAAAAACCCTGTTGCTGCAATAAACGCAAACTTCTTTTATACAAACACCAAAACAGATTACAATAAAATCTGGCCGATTGGAATTTCAGTGTCAGATGGCAAAATTCTTTCTTCACCAAACAACAAGCAAAATACCTTCCCGGCCTTTATGTACACAAATGCAAGTGAAATTCTTTTTGACTATATAAATGGTCTTTCATACAAACTTGTAAACTTAGATTCTGGCTATGAATTCAAGATTGCACACATAAACAAGTTCACAGGCGATTTGACATACCCTATTTTGTTCACGGGCGATTATGTTCAAAAAACCATTGGTAACAAATACAAGGGAATTGTGGAGCTTATTATAAAAGATGGAATCATCAAAGATATCAGAGAAGAAGATCAGGCTGTTGCATTGGATAAAGATGAGTATCTTTTGGCAGCAACAGGAAACTATGCAAAAAACCTAAAAACAAACTTCAAAGTTGGCGACAAGGTGGAAATCAAGATAGACCTCTCTGTTCCCATTGAGAAGTTAAAAGCTGCAGCATCCGGCAATACCTTTTTGTTAAAAGACGGCAAAATACCATCTTTTACACATGAGATTGCAGGTAGGCATCCGCGCTCTGCAATTGGCATTGATAAAACTGGTCGGTATCTTTATCTTGTTGCAGTTGATGGCCGAAATGGAAAGAGTATTGGCCTTTCACAGGGTGAACTTGCAAGGTTTTTGCAGTCAATTGGCGTGTGGACAGCCATAAACCTTGATGGCGGGTATTCCACACAGCTTATTGCCAAGGACAATGATGGAAACCTCAAAGCCTTTTACAACACAGGTGAGACCAGAAAAGTCTTTGATTCAATAGCAGCTTTTTACAAATACAGAGATGATAAAATTTCCACATTTTATATAGACTGTCCTGATAAGGTTTTTGCAGACGAAGAGTATCCCATAAAGGTTTTTGCAAAGGACAGGTTCTACAACACAATCACATACGATGCTGTATATTTGAAGGTATACCAGGATGCCTATGAGATAGACATAAAAGATGGTTTATTTATACCTTACAAAGATGGTCTTGTTACAATATCTTGTGTTTATGAAGATATGTACCAAAAAGCTTTTGCCCAAAAAAAGATTTCAGTCTACAAGCCAGAGATTTTGATCACAAGCAAAAAGCAGCTTTATCTTTTGCCCGGTGAGTCTGTAGCGCTGAGGTTTTTTATTAAAGATAAGGTTGGTCACTTTAAAGAGATAGACCCAAGAAAAGTTCAAGTAGAAGAAAATCCAGCTTTTGAGTTCAAAGACGGAAGTTTCACAGCAAAATCTGACTTCCGAGGCTTTGTAACATTTACTTACAAAGATTTAAAATGCAGTATACCAGTTGGGATAGGTGAGACTTTACAGCTTCTTCGGTCGTTTGACTATCTTGCTTTGAGCTGGCCAAAAGGTGTTTCAATGTTTCTTTCATCTAAGAACAAAACACAGGGAAAATATTCAAACAAGATATACTTCAGCGTCTCATCAACAAAAGGCAAAAGTTTTAAGCTCAACTTTAAAACTCCTGTCGACCTTACAAATATAAGTAAAATTTCATTTGACCTTTGCGCAAAGAATGTCAAAGTCTATCTTGGTTTTAAAATGTTAAATGGCATGCAAAAAGAGGTTGAGATTTCGCAGCTTAAAGTCGACAATTTTAAAAGCTATTCCTTGAATGTAGAGAGTTACAAAACCTTAGATTATATTTTTCTTATTCCTCAAAAGACGCAAGGTTATATCTGGATTGACAATCTTACAGGCAATGTTGTGAATTTACCACCTGTTGAAAATATCAACCAGTATGTTGCAAAGTTCGATAGTAACCTTGCAAAATCATCTGTTATCTTTCTGACAAAGAGTTTTGAAAACCTGCCAAGTGACACAAAGAAAAAAGTAGAATCTAATCTTGGCAGCTATTTGAAATGCTACAGTCTTGAAAAGTACAATCCTCCATACGAAAAGAATGAAAAGTTCAACATAGTATTTTTAAGAACCAAAAGCGGTTCAATTTTGGACTTTTCGTTCTATCAATGGATGAGGATTAAAAATCTATCAACTGAGAAAAAATCTATGATTGTTGTTTTGGACATTCCCTTTGAAAGCCTCAGACAAGATGAAAAAGATATACTCATAAGACTTTTAAAATCAAGAAAATCACCCTCAATGATTATCTGCACTACAAGTGATTATACCCGTGTAGAAAGATACGATACTCTTTACATCGGATATGCATTATCAAACGATCTTTTAGCAAAATCAAGTACGAAAAGTGTAAACCTTGCATGTGATGTTGAAAAAGGGTATATTTACCTTGCAAGAGGGTATTAAAACACAAAAAGGTCCAAGACTTAGCGTTTGGACCTTTTTGGTTTAAAGTATAATACAAATAAGCCCGCCACTTCCCTCATTTATAATTTTTTGCAATGTTTCTTTCAACTTTGCTTGAGCATCTTCTGGCATTCTGTATAGCTTGTTTTGCAAGCCTTCCTTAACAAGCTCGTGCAGAGATTTTCCAAATATATTGGACTCCCAAATCTTTTTTGGGTCATCTTCAAACTCTCTCATCAAAAAGTTTACAAGCTCTTCACTTTGTTTTTCTGTTCCAACAATTGGTGATACCTCTGTTTCAACCTCAACTCTTATAATGTGAAGAGAGGGAGCTGATGCCTTTAGTCTTACACCAAAACTATTTCCTCTTTTGACTATCTCAGGAGTTTCAAGCTTAAGTTCGTTTAAGGATGGTGGTACAATACCATAACCTTTTTCACCTGCTTCTTCAAGCGCATCTTTGAGTTTATCATAGTCTTTCTTCACCTGTGCAAGTTCAGAAAGAAGTTTTAATAAGTGATGATCGCCTTTTATTTCAAATCCAGTGAACTCCTCAATAATCCTGAACAAAAGTCCTTCTTTGAAATAAATTGAAAGCTCGCTCTTCCCATCTCCCAAATTTATTCCTACAACCTCACACCTGTCAATCTGGGGAAGTTGTTTTAAAACTTCAAGCTGGTCTGTTATATCTCTGATTTTGTTAAGTTTTTCTGCATATTCTTTTATCTTTTCATAAATCTCTTTTTTGAGCCACGACTCATCTTCCATCTCGTCAAACCATCTGGGCAGGTTAATCTTTACTTCAACAATAGGAAACTCAAACAGTACTGTCTCTAAAATCCTCTTTACATCCTCAATCTGCATCTGAAGACAGTTGACAATCAAAACTGGCATTTTGTACTTCTCTTCAAGATCTTTTTTGAGCTCTTGTGTGTCGGGTGAGTAGGGTTTTGCGGTGTTGAGAACAATCACAAATGGTTTGTTGATTTGTTTTAATTCTTCAATCACTCTCTCTTCTGCCTTTATGTAGTTTTCTCGTGGTATATCAGTAATTGTGCCATCTGTTGTAATGACTACCCCAATCGTTGAGTGGTCCTGGATGACCTTTTTAGTGCCAATCTCTGCTGCCTCTTCAAACGGGATTGGCTTTTCGAACCACGGTGTTGTGACCATGCGCGGGTGGTTTTCTTCCAAATGTCCCATTGCACCTTCAACAAGGTACCCAACGCAGTCAACAAGCCGTACCTTCAGTCTTGCACCGCTTGATAGCAAAACTTCAACAGCTTCATTGGGAACAAACTTGGGCTCTGTTGTCATTATGGTTTTTCCCTGTGCGCTTTGAGGTAGTTCATCCTTTGTTCTCTCTTTTTTATACTCATCTTCAATGTTAGGAATTACAAAAAGGTCCATGAATTTTTTTATAAATGTGGACTTTCCTGTTCTGACAGGTCCAACCACGCCAATGTAAATGTCACCGTTTGTCCTTTTGGCTATTTCTCTGTAGATATCAGCATCCATCAAAACATCTTTCCCCCTATGCAATTTCAAATGGACTTGTCAGTAAAAATATATTTTTTTTGAGGGGGAAATATTACAAGATTTAACCTTTACTCTGTTTTCTGCTTTGAAATGATATTTGACCTTATCATCAGGACTAAGAATACCAAAATATATACAAAGCTAAGAACAGTAGGAATAACCTCATTTTGAGTTTTTAACCCTTCTTTAAGAATCTCTTCAACCAAGTCTTTTAAAACTTCAGACGAAACAATCACTAAAATTAATGTTGTAGCAATGAAAAAGAGTCTTATATTTATTCTATTAGAAAGCTTAAATACAAAGTATCCCAAAAGCACAGCTGCAAATATCCCCAAACCAATCCCGTAGAATAAAGTTAAAGATTTATCCTTGGAAAATGAAGCCAATGAAAATATCACCAGTTCCGCTCCTTCTCGCAGAACATTTACAAGAGATAGGAGAAAAATTCCATATGAATATTTTTTGAAATTAACAACCTTTTCATAAGTCTGCTGTTTTAAATCCCTTTTTTGATATTTAATAGCTAAAACTAAAAACCACGTAATTAAAATCACCAGTAAAGCTTTTAATGCTACCTCAACTCCCTCAAAGGACTCTTCCAAGCTCTCATAAAAGGCAAATACAATAATACCAAGCAATGCACTTAAAACAATCCCTAATACCAGCCCAATATTCATACTCTTTAGTAAATCCTTTTGGTTAAGCTTTTGAATAACCCCAATCATCACAGCAACTACAAGAATTATCTCAAAAACCTCTCTAAAAGCAATTATAAATCCCTGAACCATACCAAAACTCCTTTCTGTGTTTTTGAAATTGATTTTCATTTTCAATTATAAAGCAATGTGATAAGAATGTCAAGTATTTCTATATAAATACTTGGTTATTATTTGTTATCCAATTTATCTATTTGCGGACTTTTGTAAATTTGATTGATCGTGAAAAAATATTACCATATACCCCTAATATGTATATTGACCTTTGCAGTATCAGAAGTTATAATATATTTAGCAAACAAAATAAAGGAGTGATGGGTATGCCATTCTATGATTTGAGATGCAAAGAATGCGGTGAGGAGTTCAATATCAGAGCATCTATTAAAGAGAGGGAAAACAAAGAGATTGAATGTCCAAACTGCCACAGTCATGAGCTTGAGGCAGTTTTTAAAAGCGTGAATATCATCTCATCCTCGAAGTCTTCTGATAGTGGCTATTCTTGTACAAGTGGATGTTGTGGAGGTTCCTGTGGATTCTAAGACAGGGGTAATCTTGAAGTAAAAACTTTTCAAGGTTGCCCTTTTGTTTTTTTTATTTTTGTGTGGTATAATTTAAAATATCAAAAACTTTAAACTTTCTTTAATTTTCAAAATGCATGAAAGAGAAGCTCTTTTTAATCTTTTAAAGGATGCCGAAAAGATTGCAAAAGTCCTGCAAATTAGACCATTTTCGTTATACCTTTTAGGCGGATCTGCATGTATTTTGGGTGAATATTTAGACAGAGCCACCCGCGATTTTGATATTTTAGATTTGAATTATCCTTCTGAAATTGGAAAAGTCCTCAGGTTTCTCGGAGATTTTGACCTTCTTGAATATGAAAGCACTCCAATAGCACCATCGTTTAAAGAAAGAGCAAAAAAGCTTGACGGCTTTGAATATATAAGAGTTTATATTCCTTCAAAAGAAGATATAGTGGTAAGTAAAATTATTAGGCTTGATGAAAAAGATATTGAGGATATAAATAAATTAATACTATCATGTAATAAAGAATTAATAAACAAAATAATTGAAGAAATATTAAATAGAAAAGACTTTTTTGAAACAAAAAAGAAAAGGTTTTTAGAAAAACTTGAAATATTTAGGGTGATATATGATGTATAGGATATTCTGTGAAAACTACTATAATTATATCAAGAATTTTAAAAACAAGAGCGCAAAGGATGAATATAGGTATAAAATAGCAAAAGTGTTTGGATTAATTGTAAACCCTCAAAAATTTTATAAGGAAAAAAGCAAAAACTCTGAAACTTATCAAAACCTTTGCGACCTTCTTTACTATATGAAAGAAAATATCCATAGATACCCAAAATTCAAAGCTTTTTTATGGACCTTAGAATCTCGTCAAATTGAACCAGTTTACTGCGGTAAAACCCCTCAAAATGTACTTGAAGAACAGGCAAAGCTTGCAAATATGTTTTTAAACCTCATGTACTGGGAATAAGTACCCATTTTTTAAATTTAAAAAAAGGACCTCATCGGCTTTTTGCCGAATCAGTCCTTTTTACTTTTGCTTTCCTTTTACCATCTTCACATATGTTGAGGCTGAAAGCCCAGCAATCTGACCCTCACCGACAGCCTTTGCAACTTGATAAGGACGTCCTGTACAGTCTCCTGCTGCAAAAAGCCCTTCAATTGATGTTTGCATCTTGCTATCAACTTTTATGTGCCCATCTTCTGCAAACTCAAGACCATAAATTAGCTGGTCAGCCGGCATAGTTTTTCTTATTATAAATATTCCGTCAACATTCAATATTCTGTTTTCAAGCTCTAATGCATTTACAAAGTCTTCCCCATACACGCCTTTTGGGCGTGACAAAATAACCTCAACATTGTCTTTGAAATGAAACTCATTCTTTTTATAAAGGGGAATATAGTACAGTTTTTTTGCAAGCTCAGACAAGTACTCAGCCTCTTCTTCAGCTTCAATAGCCTCTCCAATAACTGCGATGGTTCTTCCCCTGTAGAGCATCCCATCGCAAACAGCACAATAGGAAATCCCCTGACCTACAAATTCGCCCTCATTTTCCAACAAAGTCTTCTTTGGTGTGCCAATTGCTAAAATGACAGAGTACGCCTCAAAAAACTCGTTGTTTGCATTTATCGTGAAAATGTCACCTGATTTGTAGAAGTTTATAACCTTCTTGTGCACAACCTCAACACCCATCTTTTTGGCATGATCATAAAACGCCTGCAAAAGCTCTTTTCCTGTTACACCATGAAACCCCAGATAGTTGTTCACTTCAGGTGCCCTGTAGATACTTGAGTCTTCTTCTTTTGTTGAAAACACAACAACACTCCTGTTTGTCTGAGCAAGATTTATGGCAGCAGATAAGCCCGCTGGTCCTGCTCCAATCACCGCACAATCATAAATCATCTTCAACTTCACCCCTATATTATTATACCCATACAGGGTATATTTTAAAACTATCATTTCAAACTTTCAAGAAGTTTTCAATGTCTAACACAAAAATCACCGCTCCGCCTTGTTCAATCTTCTGCTTGCTTACAAAAAACAGGCTCTGCAAAGCAGGTGGCAAAGTAGATTTTGAAACCTCTTTCCTTTCTGACACGTTCTTTTTTATAAGCTCAATCACCTCATCAAGCCTATCATCTTCTGCACCTATCATGAATGTAACAGTGCCCCTATTCAAAAAACCGCCGGTTGAATAGATAATTGTTGCAGGAACACCATTTTCAATAAGTGCAAGGTTTAGTTTATTTTTATCTACTTCTGATACAATGGCTAAAACTAATTTCATATTTTTACATTCACCCTTTTTAAAAATCAATCATGATATTATTTTACCACAATTTTCTTAAGTTGATTTAAATTTTATGTAAAAGTTTTGTTGTTAGCAAATGCAATTTTGGTGGTATAATAAATAAGTTAGAAGATTTTAAATCCATTTTGACAAGGAGATGTCGCAAAAATGCTTGAAATCTTTGACCTTCACGTTGAGGTTGGTTCAAAAGAGATTTTAAAAGGCGTTTCTCTCACAATCCCGGACGGAGAGACGCACATTCTGTTTGGTCCGAACGGAAGTGGAAAGACAACACTCATGATGAGCATAATGGGTCTTCCCAAATACAAAATCACATCAGGGAAGATAATCTTCAATGGCATCGACATCACATACATGCCAACTCATGAAAGAGCAAAGCTTGGAATTGGAATGATGTTCCAAAAACCACCAGCTATAAGAGGCGTTGAGCTTCAAAAACTTTCTGAGATAATAAAGTCTATAAGAAACACCGATGCTGACATTCAAGAGTATGCAAGAATTTTAAATTTAGAGGAGCACCTATCAAGGGAAGTAAACTATGGATTTTCTGGTGGTGAGATGAAAAGGTCTGAACTTCTGCAGCTTTTGTGTCAAAAACCAAGCCTTGTGCTCTTAGATGAGCCAGAGTCAGGTGTTGACCTTGACAATATAAACCTTTTGGGAAATGTAATTAAAAAGCTTTTGAAAGGTGAAAAGATAAAAAAACGTCACACCTCCGGCTTGATTGTCACACACACAGGGTATATTTTGGAGTATGTCAATGCAGACAAAGGGCACATTCTGATGGATGGAAAGATAGTGTGCTCAGGTTCTGCAGAAGACCTCTTTGAAGAGATAAGACAAAACGGGTTTGGGAGGTGTGAAAATTGTCTTCAAGACACTATATAGATCAAAAGATTTTGGAGCTTGCAAAGTCAGCTTTAAATAAAAAGGCAGCTTATGGGCAAGATGTTGACCTTTCCCAGTTTGAAGAAGCAGAGGAAAAAGACCAGATTTCAGAGCTCTCTAAACTTCCAGAAGAGATTCAAAAGACAATACTAAATGCAGGAATAGAGGTATCTGAAGAAGGCCGGTCGGGAAGTTTTTTGCAGCTTGACCACTCTGTTGTATACAGACGGCTTCAGCAAAGGTACCATGGCCAGCTTGAGATTTTGGACATAAATGAAGCTTTGGAAAAGTATCCAGAGGTTCGCGAAAAGTATTTCTGGAAAGCGGTAAAGCCTGACAGGGATAAATACACTGCATTTTCGGCAACACACCCTGCCCACGGGTATTTTATAAGAGTGTTCAAAGGGCAGAAGGTTGAAAAGCCAATACAGGCGTGCCTGCTTTTGCAGGAAAATGCAAGGATACAAAACGTGCACAATATTGTTATCTTAGAAGAAGGTGCAGAGGTCCAGATTATAAACGGATGCGCAACAGCACCAAAGGTAAAGGAAGGGCTGCACATTGGAATTTCTGAGTTTTACCTTGAAAAGGGAAGCAGGCTCACATTTACAATGGTTCACAATTGGGCAGAAGATTTTTATGTCAGACCCCGTGGAGTGACCATTGTTGAAGATGATGCTGTGTTTGTTTCAAACTACGTGCTTTTAAAACCTGTGAAGTCCATACAGTCGTTTCCCATTGCAATCTTGAAAGGAAAAAACTCGGTTGCATCCTTTAACTCGCTCTTGTATGGGCTAAAAGACTCTGAGATTGACATGGGATCGCATATAATACTGGAAGGTGAAAATTCAAGTGGCCAAGCAATTTCAAGGGCTATTGTAAAAGACAGGGCAAAGATATACTCGCGTGGAATTCTGGAGGCGCGGCAGAACCACTCAAAAGCGCACCTTGACTGCCGAGGAATACTTTTATCAAGCAACGGAATGATGTATGCTGTGCCAGAACTATTATCAGACGGTGCGCCACAGAGCCACCTTTCACATGAGGCAGCAATAGGTCCCATTGCCGAAGAAGAAGTAGAATACCTGATGAGCAGAGGACTTTCAAAAGATGAGGCAATATCTCTTATAACCCAAGGGTTTATGGATGTAAAAATACTTGGGCTTCCCAAACATCTTGAAAATTATATACAGGAGCTTATTTTGCAGACCCAGGAGGAGAATATGTAAAAATAAGGCAAGGTGGCAAAGCCTGAACTACTATCCGTTTATTTGGATAGTTAAGGCTTCTTTTGAGCTAAAGTCCTAAGAGTTTGCTGCCTTGCCCATTTTATATTTTTATTCGTACCTTAGCGCCTCAATAGGATTTAAGCGTGCTGCTTTCTCTGCCGGAAGCATTCCAAAAATAACTCCTACCAAAACCGAAATTCCAAAAGCCAGAAAAGCCCACTTTAGCGAATATACAGGCTCAACCCCAGGAATCCTCGAAATCCCCACGGCAATTACAAAAAACCCAAGCAATATACCAATTATACCACCAACACCTGTTATAACCATCGACTCTATGAGAAACTGTACTCTAATATCCTTTCTCTTTGCTCCAATTGCTTTTCGAATCCCAATCTCTCTTGTTCTTTCTGTGACAGACACAAGCATAATATTCATAATTCCAATGCCACCAACTACAAGAGAGATTGTAGCAATGCCACCAAGTATTATCATCAGAAGATATGTTATTTGATTTAGAGTTGACATAAGTTCAGACATATCATAAACTGTATAGTTTTCTTCTTTTTTTACGATACTGCTCAAATATGCTTTTATTCTCTTTTTAACCTCATTGTTCTTATCAGCAGAAACTGTACGTACCAAAAAATTTTTCACAAGCGCATAGTCGTCTGTCGAGAGGCTATCTAAGGCAAATAAGGGCACTATGATACTGTCGTCAACCGTGTTGTCCCTTCCGCCCTGTTTTTCTTTCAAAACTCCAACCACCTTGAAAACCTGACCATTTACGTTTATCTCTTGCCCCACTGGATTTTGGCTATTAAATAGCTTTTTCTGTATCCTCGAACCTATCACTGACACTTTTTGCCTAAAATCACTGTCTACAGGACTTATAAACCTTCCTTTTGAAAGTGCAAGGTTTTGTATCATCATGTACTCGGCTGTTGCACCAATAATCTGGCACTCCTCTTTTTTACCTCTGAAAATTGCCTGAGCAGGATATTGGACAAATGGGCTCACACCCAGGATAACATCGTTATTTTTCCTTGCAAACTCTAAAAATTGATCAACCGAAATATCTTCGCTCTTTGAAACTGGATTTATAAAAACATACACAAGGTTTGTACCAAGCTTTTCTATCTCTTTTGTAATACCAGCTGTGGTGCCCTCAGCAAGCCCCACAGCTGCAACCACTGCTCCGACACCTATGACAACACCAAGAAGTGTTAGAAATGACCTTAGCCTGTTGAGAAAAATACTCTGGATTGCCATCTTGCAAGAAAGCAAAAACTTCTCCATCGCACAACATCTTCCCCTTTTAGTAGAAAAGACTTTGACCCTGTTTTTCAGTATCAAACTTTGGAAGCACCACTTCTTCGCCCTCGATGAGCCCTTCCAAGATTTCAACATATTTATCTGTTGTCATGCCAAGTTTGACTGCCCTTTTTTCTGCATCTTTATAGTAAGAGCTGTCAAGTCCGTATTCGTCTGTTTTCTGGCTGGTTTTTTGTTCTTTGTTTTTCTCAGAAGTTTTAGCCTTTTGTTGTGGGTAAACATACACATAATATTTTCCATCATCTTTGTGAACTGCTTCAACTGGTACAACCAGCGCATTTTCCTTGGACTTTAAGATAATCTCTGCTTCTGCGTGCATCCCAATCTTTATATTACTGTTATTTTCAAATTCTATCTTAACAACAAACTTTGAGACGCTACCATTGCTATCCGATTGTGCCTTTTCAGAAATCTCTGCAACATACCCTTCTAAAGGCCTATTTCTTGTACTTCCTACCGCATCAAGCTTTATGTTAACCTTCTGCCCAGGCTTTATCTTCAAAATGTCAAGTTCTTCCACCTGAGCACTTATAACAAGGTGTTTCGGGTCATACACTGAACATATCATCTGCCCAACAGTCACCACATCACCATCCTGGAGATTCAAATCAGCTATTTTGCCGTCAATTGGAGCTAAAACCTCATAGTTTTTCAAATCATCTTCGGCTGCTTTTATTTGGGATTTTATATCCTCTATCTTTAAATCAAGCTGCTTTATTTGCATCTCAACCTCGTCGGTTGAAAACTTCAAAAGCAAGCTACCTGTTTTTACCTTCTGCCCATTTTCAACAAAAACCTTTTCTACTCTGCCAGAAACAGGGCTTACAATGATCTTTTTTGAAAATACCTCTAAAATACCTTCGCTAAGAGATGTCACTTTTTCACCGTTTGAAAGCTTTAAACTTACACTTGCCCTCATACCCTCTGTCAAGCTACCGTTTTTGTTTGAAACTACCACCTTTGCATCAAACACCATCACACCATCCTGATTTTTGTATATCCTGCTTCCCAAGCCTTCAACAACACCGTCGACCCTGTCCATAAGATCAGATACCACAACCTCTGCCTTCTGTCCTCTTTTTACCTTTCCATAACACCAGGCAGGAAGCTGCACGCTCAGCTTCATCTTTGAGTCATCAACAATGGTCATTACCTGCATTTCTTGACTGACAAACATACCTTCACTTGTTGTAAGATTTTGCACAAAACCGTCCTGGGGAGATTTTAAAGTAAAGTTTTGAAGCTGTCTTTGAAAATTTTCTCTTTGAAGTTCAAGATCTAAAAGCTGTCTTTTCAAAGCCTCTATCTTAAAAACTGCCTGGCTGTCATCTATCTTAGCGATTAAATCTCCTTTTTTGACATACTGCCCGTTTTTGACAAAAATTTTTTCTATAGCTCCATTTACCTTCGAGATGACATTTCTTGTGTTGCTGCTTTGCACAATGCCAGACACCAAAAGTGTTTGCTTTAAAGAAATCTTTTGTACCTTTGCAGTCCTTGGCTTAGATGAAGCATTCTTTTTGCTCCCAGATGGCATAGTTAAAACAAGTGTTAAAATAAATCCCACTAATATAAGTAACACAATAATTACAGCTTTTTGCCAGTTTTTTAGACCTTTTGCAGTGTTTTGCATGTGAGAATACTCTCCTTTTTTATCTGCCACCAAACTTCATAAAGTTTTGCGTAAACATTGAAACAATGGGCATTATGAGTGTGACTGCACTATAGACAATACTTACAATAATACTTTTTGCTTTGTTAAGTTCACAGGCAGCAAACACTCCAACGCCAATCAATACATACCGCCAGATAGCAAACACATGCAGGTATGTTCTTATAAAATACTTAAAATCCATTTGAATGTCCAAAATGTTCAAATTTACGACCCTGGCATATATCACATAGAAGATGTAATATGGAATCATCACAAGATTTGCAACTGCTACAATTGTAAGTGCTCTTTTGTAATCAATCTCACCACCTGCAAGCCTTACAATTATGAGCAAGACAAAGGAAGCAATAAAAAATGAAATAATGGTATGTAAAAATGTTGTTCCTGCTAAATAAATAGGTGATTTTGTAAATTTTAGGTTTTTTAAAGTAGCTTCTTGTACTTGCGGATCTTCAGTGAATCTTTTTACATACTCTAACATAGCTTCATCTGAGATTTTAGGCAAAAAAAACGTAGTAAGTGCTGCTACTATCGGTATAAAAAATATTAAAATCACAAAGTCTGGCTTTTCTTTGACTTTCTGAAATACTTTTGTTGGTGAAATAACAAGATTCAGAAGATTTGATGGCTTCAAGTATTCCATACCTTAAACTCCTCCTTTTTAATTTAATCAAAATTTGCACAGTTACTTCTATTTACTATGATTATTAAAATATCAACCACCTTTTATATTATAATTCATTTTCCAGTTTAAAACAACAATATTTTATGAACCTTTAATTTTGTTAAAATATTTTATTTCTTGTCCTACAAATCACAAGGATTTAATTAAAATTGCGCTTAGGAAGTTAAATTATGCTAAACCTTTTAAACAAAAGCACCATAATTATCACCAATCCATTTAGTCCATATATACCACACTTTGCATAAAAAGTGAGGTCAATGTTATACATACTAAAAATAATTGGTATTACAATTGCAATTTTACTCACTCTTTTTGCTTTTGATAACCATTAATGTGAACAAAAAGCTAAAACAAAATTTATTACAAAAAATATTATGAACACAAATTGCTGTTTCTATTATTTTTTTGTTTTTCTCCCCATTTTTAATAATTCTGCTTGAAACCACCCATGCCAAACAAATAATAAAATAAAAATTATTATTGCTGCTTTAATACTCTTAACATTAAAAAATACCTTTGCAATAACAGCACTCAATATAATTAAGATAACCCCAATAATATATAACCATATTTTTTTGTTACTCATTTTAAACCCTCCCTGACACAATTAATTAGCCTTTTGTAAAAAACCAAAGTCAATAATTTTATCACACATTAACTTATCATTATCTGAATGCGAAACAATTAAAAATGATTTATCCTGTTTTTTCATTTCAAAAATAATATTTGCCAAAGCTACTTTACTTTCTTTATCTAAACTATTAAATGGTTCATCCATAAGATACAACTCGGCATTTTTAGCCAGCATCATAGCTATAAACAATTTTTGTCTCATTCCTGCTGAATATTCTAAAATAGGTTGTTTTAGATACATATCTATATTTAATAAATTGCAAAATTCATACACTTTTTTAGTGTACTCGTTTTCATTAAAAATATATGAAAAAAACTTTATATTTTTAAAGCCAGAAAGATTTTCAAGTAAATATATTCTGTCAGGAACATATGAAAATTTAAATTTTATATCAGAAAATTTTACTTGTTTACCATTCAAATAGGCTGCGTAAACCAGATTTTCATCATCAATTATTCCCATTAAAATTTTAAGAAATGTAGTCTTCCCACTTCCATTCGGTCCTATAATTTTTATTACCTCATTCTTATTAATAGACAAATTTAAATCTCTTAATATATACTTCTTTCCATCATAGCTGTATCTGAGATTTTCTATTTGTAGATAAGCCATTTTATTTCACCTCAAGAACGTGTAAGTTAATAATTTTTCATGCGTAATAAGATACAAGAGATTCGATAATTGCGGCAAAAGCTACAAGAACAGTTGCTAAAAAAATTAAAAAAAGAACTCCTCTTAAATATATGTATGAGTGTCTTTGTTGATTCATTGAATTTTTTGAAATTACATAAACAACTTTCAAAGGATAATAACCTAACGACGAAAAAAGTAAAAACCCGGTAATCTCAAATATAGCATGTGGCAATATGTATTTAATAATTGGTAGCCACCCATAACTATTATAAACACTTGCAAGAATATAGCCCAAAGTAATTCCATTATATATAACGTAAAACGTTGTCCCTATCCCAAATGATATAATACCAAAAAGTAAAGCCTTTGAGCAAGTTAATATATTATTTTTAAATATATCTAAAAACGTCAATTTAGTTAAATTTATTTTAATATCTTTATTATAGCCTATAAGAATCCCTACACTTAAAGAAAGTCCATAAAACATAAGTGCAATTAAAAATAAGGGTTTAATCTCTTTAATAGTCTTTATTATAACTACCCTTAATTTTTCTTTTTTTTGCATAATTATCAACCTTCCCAACCCCTATACATAGACTTGAAACATAACAAAAACAAACAGCTATATAACAATACAACCATTCAATACCTTTAAGTAAAGAAAATATTGAGTTAACCACCAATAAGCAATTTGGTATAAATAATAAATAGTATCTTACAATTGTAATTGGAGCTTTAAGCGTAGCCATAATAAACCCATTATTTTCTGTTTCGCCATATATGAGTAAATGTTGTATGTTTTTTGTGAAATATAAGTAATAAGGTTTTATTAATTGAACTATCGCATGCTTCATTGCAAACAAAATTATTAAAATATTGAACAAAAGAAAAACTGCCTTTAATTTCAAACTATACAAAAATATTAGTGTTATTAATAACGAACCAATCAGTATCGGTAAAGCAGAAAAAACAATTAGAACTTTAATCTTCGGTATCATTAGTCCATCCCAAAATCTAAAATCTTCGCTACAGTATATTGCTAAACTTACTTTTTTGTCATAATTAAATTTAAATAAGTCTTCAATCATGAAATTGCATGTTCCAATATATCCATACATAATAAGATAAATACATATAAAATGAATAATTATAGAAACATAAAAACTCTGTATTGTTCCTGCTACTGCTATACTCACACCTGTTGCAAAGAATAATTCATATGGGAAAAGACATCCTATAATTTTATTTGGCTCTAAATTTTTGAGGTAATTTATAAACAAGCACATATCCTTATAAAATCCAGCTTTTAATGAATTGTTATTTATTTTTGGTTTAGCATATCTACAAAATAAGTAACAAAATATGCTTTTTACTATACTATTAATGCTTCTTCCTTTTTTATAATGGAAAAGCCTCTTAGATTTACCAGGGTTCTTTCTTAATATATAAAATATTGTAAAGCAAATTATAATTTCTATTATTACAGCTACTATGTATGTCTTATAATTTTTTGACATATTATTAACTATATCAGACAAATCTTCTACTTTATGAACATAGTAATAACACTTTTTGTTAAAATGATTATTCATAATATTATCGAGGTTAATTAATATTTTTTCTAAAGGCACTTTTAAAGCCTTATATTTATTTATAACTGCACGTAAACCATAGATAAATTGAATTCCAAATTTAGCCATAAAAAATACAATTAACGTTGCGTAACTTCTTAAAAAAAGAAATGAAAAATAAATTCTATATGTAGTATTACTGTTTAAAATATATTTTAAACAGTAAATTAACAAAAAAAGTACTTCAACAAATACATAAAACACTAAAAGCCAAGTCATATTATGTAATAATGTTAAAATTATTATGAGAAACTTCATTAAAATAATTTCAATTTGTCTCGAAAAGTAGGGATACAGAAAAAACACCTTAAATGCTATTTCCTTGTTTGGTAAATATATGCATAATAACTCAAATTCTGATTTCTGTTGTAACCTACTTATGCTAACGTTATAAAACAAATTTAAGTTTATCAATAAATAAACTAATAAAAAGATTAAACATTCCATATTTTTGTTATAATTATTCGAAATCTTTAACATCATACTTACTACGTAATAGAAAAAGACAAGGCTTAATATTTTTAATAGAATATAAATAATCTCCCACCTTTTTAAATTAAAAATTTTAGCAATTCTTTTATATTTTTTCGATAATTCTTCTTGGATAAGCAAAAAATATATTTTCAAAAACCTTACCACTTTAACCCCCTCTTATCAATTTCGAGCTTTTAAAAAATCTTTAATTAGAAAATTTAATTTTGTGATAAAATTATTAATGCAAGGGATCGTCTTTATGATTTAAGCTGACCCCTTGCAAAAGAGTTTGAAAAAATTAATCACTAAAACTTTACCATAATATAGTTCCCCTCAACCCAAGTTGTGCGACCTTACTTTTAACTAGGTTAATAAAAGCTGTCCAGCCACCTTCCAAGATAATAGCACTAACCCCAGCTGTAAGAATAGATGTTAAAGCTATTATAATTGAAACTATTGTGGATCCGGTAAGTATAATATTTACGATAGTTACAGCAAGAGTTTCAGGAATTCCTAATGTTGCAGCTACATATAGCATTTTCTATTCACCTCCCCTCTTTTTGATTTTTTAGAGTTTTGTGCTAAACGCTCCACTTGGAGCGTTTAATACTTTTTTAAGTTTATAATAAAAGAGTACGTTTTTCTTAATTATTTTCTCCTCATTTCTCCATCCACTTGATATTTTAGTACCTCAGTTTCTTTATTCTCTTATTTAGAGCATTTTATTCTCAAACTATTTTTTCTGTAAACTTTTTCTTGGAACTCCCATGCAAATTTTATCTTATGCACTTTCACTCTGTCAATGCCGTTTTTTTTTTTTTTGTCTATTTTCAGCCAAATTTTGAGCTGAAGATACATTTTTCTTTAAATAGCTTAAACTTTCTCTAATTTTCTTGAGTTTAAAAAGCCAAAACTGCAAACAGTTAAAATATATGGTTTCTGCGTTTAGAAAGAAAAAGCCATAAGTCAACTTGTTCAGTAATCTTTAAAAGTTTTTGGCTTCAAGCTTTATTTTCAAACTAAAAACTCTACACCACTGCAAACTGGCTCATATAAAGGTTATAATAAAATCCTCTCTTTTGCAAAAGCTCTTCATGCGTTCCCTGTTCAACAACTTGACCATTGTTTATAACCAAAATCAAATCAGCATTTCTGATAGTAGAGAGTCTGTGGGCTATCACAAAGCTTGTTCTTCCCTGCATGAGCTTTAGCATTGCGCTTTGGACAAGCTTTTCTGTTCTCGTATCGATATTGCTTGTTGCCTCATCTAAGATGAGTATTGCCGGGTCAGATAAGATTGCCCGGGCTAAAGCCAAAAGCTGTCTCTGTCCTTGGCTAAGGTCTGCTCCTCCATCTGTGAGTACTGTGTCATACCCGTGTGGAAGATGTCTTATAAACTCATGAGCATTGGCAGTCTTGGCAGCCATTACAACCTCGTCATCTGTCGCAGAAAGTCTTCCATACCGGATATTCTCTTTTACAGGTTCAGAAAAAAGATATGTGTCCTGAAGCACAATACCAAGGTTTTTCCTCAAAGATTCTCTACTGATTTTTCGAATGTCGATACCATCAATCAGTATCTGGCCACTGTCGATATCATAAAATCGGCTAAGCAAATTTACAATTGTTGTCTTGCCACTGCCTGTGGGACCTACCAGTGCTACCATCTGCCCCGGCTTTACATGAAAGCTAATATCTTTCAAAACAGGCTGACCTTTGTTGTATGAAAACCAAACGTTTTTAAATTCCACCTCACCTTTTAAGCTATCTATCTCAATCTCATCCTCTGCATGCTTTTCTTCTTCCTCATCCATTATCTCAAACACTCTTTCTGCTGAAGCAAAAGCAGACTGAATTTGATTGAATTGGTTTGCAAGCTCGTTTAAAGGTCTTGTGAACTGCCTTGCATACTGAATAAAACTTGCAATTGTACCAACCGTGATAAAGCCTTTGAGTGCCAAAAAACCACCCGATGCTGCAACAATGATAAACGCAAGGTTGTTCAAAAGGTTCATAAGTGGTGGGATGATTCCTGAAAAGATCTGGGCTCTTATCCCAACCTGTGTAAGCTCTCTGTTTACCCTTTCGAATTTTTCAATCTCATTTTTCTCTCTTGTGAACACTTTGATGACCTTCTGCCCTGTAATGTCTTCCTCAATCACGCTGTTCAAACTTCCCAGAAGTTTCTGGTTTTGTGAAAAAAGCTTTCTTGTCGTGTTTGCAATCAGGTTTGTAAGACCGAACATCAAAGGAACAACAAGCAGGGTAAGGATTGTAAGAACTGGACTTAAACTCAGCATAACAGCTATAGACCCTGCAAGGGTGATAATGCTTGAAAATATTGAAGT
Organism: Caldicellulosiruptor bescii DSM 6725; assembly: GCF_000022325.1. Lineage (NCBI taxonomy): Bacteria > Bacillati > Bacillota > Caldicellulosiruptorales > Caldicellulosiruptoraceae > Caldicellulosiruptor > Caldicellulosiruptor bescii. The sequence goes on from NC_012034.1 coordinate 2,755,798, forward strand.
TAGGCTTGCACTCAAAGTGTTGCTGACAACATCTATGTCGTTTGTAAGTCGTGACATTAAATCTCCATGTGCCCTGGTGTCAAAAATCTTTATGGGAATTCGTTGGAGCTTTGAGAACAGGTCGTTTCGCATCTTGAAAACTGCTCTTTGCGAGACTATCATCATCCCATAGCCCTGGATATAAGCAAAGATTGAATTTAAGATATATAGAATAATCATTGCCAAAACGATTTTAAAAAGCCCATCAAGTTTTCTTGGGATGATGTACTGGTCTATTGCTTTTTGTATCAAAAGAGGTGATACTATTTGGATGAAAGAGCTAATCAGTATCACCAAAAATATTCCAAAAAGCAGAAGTTTAAATTCTCCAAAGTACTTCCAAAGCCTTCTGAGTGTATTTTTCAAATCCTTTGGCTTGGCACTTTTGGCAGAAAATCTATGACCAGGCCCTCTTCCCGGTGCAGGTCCTGGTCCAAACGCAGGTGGCTGAAAAGAAGATGTAGATCCTTTTCTTTCTTCAGGCACTTTTTTCATCCCCCTCTCCCATCTGAGTATAATAGATTTCCTGGTAAATAGGACATGTTTTCAACAGCTCTTCATGTGTTCCCATTGCGACAACTTTTCCAGCGTCCATGACCAAAATCTTATCTGCATGTTTTATAGAAGATATCCTCTGGGCGATTATGAAAGTGGTTGTGCCATCAATATACTCTTTCAAAGCTGCTTGTATTTTCTTTTCTGTTGCCATGTCAACAGCAGATGTGCAGTCGTCCAAAATCAAAATCTTTGGCTTTTTCAAAATAGCTCTTGCAATTGATATTCTCTGTTTCTGTCCGCCAGAAAGGTTCACACCCCGCTCAGAAACGTCTGTGTCATACCCTTTTTCAAAGCTCATTATAAAATCGTGTGCCTGCGCAGCTTTTGCCGCTTCAATTATCTGCTCCATTGAGGCTTCTTCATTGCCCCATGCAATGTTTTCTTTTAAGCTTCCTGTGAAAAGTATTGTTTCCTGCAAAACCATGCTGATGCTCTTTCTTAAAACATCAACGTCGTAGTCTTTCACATTTATATCGTCTATTAAAACCTCTCCATATGTCGCATCGTAAAGCCTCGGGATAAGACTTACCAAGGTGGACTTTCCAGCACCCGTTGTGCCAATGATTCCAATGACCTCGCCCGGGTTTGCAACAAATGAGATGTTCTCAAGAGCAGGACTTTCTTCATTTTCATTGTAATAAAACGTGACATTTCTAAACTCTACCTTGCCAAGTTCTACCGGCTTTTTGATTGCATTCCCTTTACTCTTTATATCAATTTCACACTCCAAAACTTCATTGATTCTTTCTGCAGATGCACTTGCCCTTGTGATGAACAAGAATATATTTCCTATCATCATGAGGGAAAATAAAATCTGCATCGTGTAGTTTATAAATGCCATCAGCTGACCAACTTCCATATAACCATATTTTACTTGAAATCCACCAAGCCATACAACGCCTACCATCGCCATGTTCATCACAAGTCCAAAAAGAGGCATTGAGATCACCACAAACCCAAATGCTTTGAGCGACGTTTGCAAAAGTTGCTGGTTTGCATCAAAAAATCTGTTTTTTTCATGCTCATGTCTTACAAATGCCTTGACAACACGGCTACCTAAAAGGTTTTCGCGCATAACAGCGTTTACCCTGTCAATCTTTTTCTGGAGCTCTGAAAACATGGGAAAGCTCTTTTTTATCATAAAGTAGAAAATCAAGATGACAAATGGTATTGCAGTAAACAATACCAAGGAAAGTTTAACGTTTATTGTAAGAGCCATCACAAGCCCGCCAATGAAAAGAAGAGGTGCTCGCACCACAATCCTTAGCATCATCATGACAACATTCTGTATCTGCATAACATCGTTCGTAAGCCTTGTGATGAGAGTCTCAGGTCTGAATCTGTCGACATTTTTAAACGAAAACGCCATCACCTTTCTGAAAAGGTCGCATCTCAAATCATAGGCAAAATTCTGGCTTGCAATGCTCGAAAAAACAACACATCCGCCACCACCAACCATCCCAATTAACGCTGCCAAAATCATCAAAAGACCGGTTTTGAAAATGTATGCCATATCCCCGTTTTTAAGTCCAACATCTATTATTCTCTCCAAAAACCTTGGCTGCATGAGGTCCATCACAACCTCTAAAAGCATAAAAAGCGGAGCTAATACCACTGCCCATGTATACGGTTTTAGATACCTAAAAAGCTTTATCATCCTTTGCATCTTCCTCCTTTTGCGGGCTTGAGCCTATCATCTTCATGACAAGTTTTTTAAGTCTCTTTAGTACATACCACAGCTCTTCAATCTCATCATCAGATAGCTTCTGTAGATGCTTTTTCAAGTTGTGGTTGACCCACTGGGTGTGAAGATAGGTAAGCTCTTTTCCCTTTTGAGTTATCTCAATAATAGATACTCTTCTGTCTGACTCATCCTGGCTTCTTTTGACATACCCTTGCAAAATCAGCTTGTCAATAAGTGGCGTCATGTTCGGAGCAAGAATAGAAAGCCTTTTTGATATCTCGCTTATGGACATTGGTCCAAAATCGTCTAAAATGTGCAGGATGTGTATAAAGCGCGGTGAAAGTCCATATTTTTCGGTAAATTCATCTTTTTTGAGCACATTTTTTGTGAGCATCGGAAATATGGAAAGCATATTATCTGCAATCTGGTTAATTAACTCTTGAGTTATTTGCACTTTGTTATCACTCCTTAAACTTTTGTTTGAAAAAAATTCTGGAAAGTAATATAATAATCAAAAATGCAGGTTTGAACAAATTCCTAAAGAGTTTATTAACTTATGAAAACATAATTTTTTGTCTTTTGCAGTGGGGGATTTATTGAAATTTAAGAAACTATGATTTATACTTTCATAATTATTATACTAACATAACTATCTGCCAGTCAATAAATTTTATCAAGAAGGAGAGAACATCAATGATAGGTCTTGGGACTATTGTAAACGCTGCTGCCGTGATTGTAGGGTCAATTTTGGGGCTTGTGTTAAAGTTTGGAATCCCAGAAAGGTTCAAATCTACAATTATGCAGGCAATATCGCTATCTGTCATCTTCATTGGGACATCAGGTGTGCTTCAGGGCATATTCAAAGTTTTAAATAGCGGCAGAATTGACAGGCAGTACATAATGCTTATGATATTCTCGCTTGTAATTGGCGGACTTGTGGGCGAGATATTGAAAATTGAAGATTTTTTGGACAGGCTGGGCGAAAGAATAAAAAAGATTGTATCGAAGGTGATAAAATCAGAAAATTCTACATTTACAGAAGGGTTTGTCACAGCAAGCCTTGTGTTCTGTGTTGGTGCAATGGCAATTGTAGGATCTTTGGAAGATGGGCTTAATCGCAATTTTAGCATTCTCTTTGCAAAGTCAATATTAGATGGCGTGACCTCTGTGATATTTTCTGCAACACTGGGAATAGGCGTTATGTTTTCAAGCGTTGTTGTGCTTTTATACCAGGGTTCAATCACACTTCTTGCCGGGCTTTTGAAACCTCTTTTGACAGACACTGTGGTGCTTCAAATGTCAATGGTAGGCTCTGTTTTGATATTTGCAATAGGTCTTAATATGCTTGGAGTATCTAAAATTAAAGTAGGCAATCTTCTCCCTGCAATATTTGTGCCTGCTGTCTGGTATGTGGTTAATTTGCTAATTTGAATTTTTTAAACTTTTTGAAACTGGCATGTCTTTACTGATTATTTTTTAGAAATTTCTCAGGAAGCTGAAGACTTTAGAGAAACTCTTTTAGAAATTTTTAAGATAAGGCTGGTAAGATTGAAAGATTCATAAGTACTAAATCTTTATTTTTAAACTTGAAGAATTTACTTAGAAAATTAAAAAAGTTATCATCTTGACCAATTAAAAAAACATATTCTTGATATAAAACGAGAAAAGGGGTATAATTGTTAATAGAAAAGTGTTTTTTCTCAAGTAAGTTTTGTCGGTAACCGGCATCCGACTAATAAAATGCCGGCTCGTAAGTTTTGTCGGTAACCGGCATCCGACTAATAAAATGCCGGCTCGTAAGTTCTCAAAAAAGAGCCCTCATTGTAGAGGGCTCTTATTCTATATATTCTAAAAAAGGGGAAATAATGCGTGAAACCTCAACTCCACTTTTTTTATATTATAAGCGATAAGTTTTTCGAAGATTTTCCAGACCCATATTTGAAAGAAAATAAAGAAGAAAATAGACCAAATTACTATTGTTTTGAAAGTGAAAATGATGAAATATATTGGATGATACCAGTCAGTTCAAAAATAGAAAAATACAAAAAGATTGTTGAACATTATGAATCTCACGGTCGCAAATGTATAAAGGTATTTATTATTGAGATTGCAGGAAGAGAAATAGCTCTTCTAATTCAAGATATGTTTCCTGTAACTGAAGAATACATAGTTCGTGAATTCACCATTAAAAATATTCCTTTAAAACTTCTCGATACTTCTCAAATAAAAGAAATTGAAAAAAGAGCTAAAAAAGCATTGGCACTACTGAGACAAGGGAAAAAGCTTTTGAAAACTCAGCCAAATGTTTTAGAGATTGAAAAAGCATTAAAACAGAAACTCCTCAACAAAGAAAGGGGCTGAGGTAAAGGACAAAGCCTTTGACCAATCCAGCCCCTTCCAAAATCTATTCAAAAAGGAGGAGTCTCATGTTTGCATCTTTTGTTCTTTTCTCGTTTGCCTTTCTACTTAATATTTAACCCAAAATTTTTTAAAAAAGTATAAAGAAATGTTTAAAAATTTGTAAACAATCTTTTAATAAAAACATGACATATGTCACTACAAAAATTTCTTCAATAGTATATTCTAATTATTGAAAGAAAATATATTTAAATACTTAAGAAGGTGATGGGAAATTATGACTGTGCTTGAAATCAAAAACCTTGTAAAAAGATATGGAAATGTTTTAGCACTTGACAACCTGTCACTGACAATCAAAGAAGGTGAAGTTTTCGGACTTTTGGGACCAAATGGTGCAGGCAAAACTACATTTATAAATTGCATACTGGGACTTACTAACATCGACAGAGGCGAAATTTATATATTCGAAAAACCTTTAAACAAAGCTTTAAAAGAGTTAAAATCACAAATTGGAATTGTACCACAGGAAATTTCGCTCTACAGCAACCTAACTGTGTATGAAAACTTAAGCTTTTTTGGTTCGCTTTATAACCTCTCAGGGAAGCTTTTGAAAGAGAGAATAGAGTTTGCTTTAGAGTTTGTTCAGATGCAGGATAGCATCAAAAAACAGGTCAAAAACCTATCTGGCGGGATGAAAAGAAGAATAAACATTGCAGCAGCTCTTCTTAACAGCCCCAAACTTCTTATTATGGATGAGCCAACTGTTGGAATTGACATATACTCAAGAAAACTAATTTTAGAATCTGTCCAAAAACTTGCGCAAAGCGGCATTACAATAATCTATACAACTCACTACATCGAAGAGGTTGATAGAATTTGTACATCTGTTGCGTTCATAAATAAAGGAACAATCATCGAATATGGCTCAAAAGAATTTTTATTAAAAAAACTGTCAGATACAAATATTATCAGGATAAAATTGAGCAAGATTTTAGATGAGGTTCTGACAAAAATCAAAAACTTAGACGGAGTTGAAAGTGTAGCTTTTACTGGAGATGAACTTACAGTTTCTGTTGAAAAGTCAAAAAATCTTATAAAAGAGATTGTCGAAACTTTGTCTCAGGATGGATGTGAAATACTTTCCATATCTTATGAAAAGCCCACAATGGAAAAGCTCTACTTTGCAGTGATGGGCTATACCATAGATGAAAAAGGAGAGATTGTCCATGAGAGCAGCAGTTAAAGCCTTTTTATATACTTTAAAAGAAAATGCTATGAGCATTCCCCTGCTTTCTATAATGCTAATCTTCCCAATCATCTTGATTTTCATACTTGGAACTGCACTGTCTGGATATTTTAAACAAGTTGATATTCCGAAGATGAATATAATCATTGTTGAAGTAAATCTCAAGCCAAGCATTTATGATACTATTTTAAAATACGATAAAACTTTTACTAAGTTATTCAATGCAGAAGTTTTTGCTTCCAAGTCGGCTGCACTGAAAAAGTTTTCATCCTCTAATAAATACGTTGCTGTTGTGACATTCAAAGAGCATCAAAGGAATAACCATTCAAATTATAGTCCTTTTGGGAATTTTGACATTGAAATTACCTCAAAAGGAGGTTCACAAGAAGCTGGATTTGTCAAAGTGTATTTTAATATTTTTGCAAACTACTACAAATTTGCAAGAAGTATTTATTCACCTTCTGACATACCAAAATCAATAAATTTTGAATCTGCATTTTCGGGTCGCTTCCCAAGAGCTCTTGATTACTATGCTGTTGCAATGGTTGTTATGATGGCACTGTACGGCAGTTTTGGTGGTATTGCAGTAATTGAAGAAGAAAGAAAACAAAATACTCTCATAAGGCTTTTTGCATCACCTAAAAATCCGCAAATTATATTTGTTTCAAAAGCTTTTGCCCAGATGGTATTTTTGTATATTCAGCTTTGCTTAATAGTGCTTTTTTCAAAATACATATACCAAGCAAACTGGGGTGAAAATCTTTGGATTATATTCTTACTTCTTTTTATCTACAGCATCTTTGCTATACTTTTTGGAATTTTTATTGCTCTTATCTCTAAAAACTATATACTCTCAAATGTTATAGTTAGCTCATTTGCTGTAATATCTACCTTTTTGGCAGGAGGATATGTAAGAATTGATATCAGCACAAAATTTTTAAGTTTCCTTAGAGACATTCTACCAAACTGTGCTGTACAGTCTGCATTTTTTACCATAATCTACAATCCAAGTGAAATAACACATGTCAAAAATGTTTTTGTATATCTTTTTCTTCTTTGTTTGATTATTGTTCTTACTAGCATACTTTTAATGAGGAAGGTGAAACTATGGCAGTTTTCAAGATAAATATAAAACGCCTTTTGAAAGACAAATTCAATCTATTTTTGATGATTATACTTCCTTCAATTGCAGTTGCTCTTTCAACCTTTTTTACATTAAGCGTTGAATCTTCTTATAAAATTGGAATTATTACAGACAAAGAAAAAAGCAAGGTTGTAAAACTAATTGAAAAAGAGCTCAAAAAATGTTTTGATGTTAAAACCTTTGACCCTACCAAATCAATTGTAAGCCAGATGGTTCAAAGCGGTATTGACTGTGTTGTTGTTTTAAAGAACAAGTCAGTTGATGATATTATTAATGAAAAACAGAAAAATATAAAAATATATACATTTGGAAAGTCTGAAACTCATGTTATTTTAAAGGAATATCTAAACAGTGTACTCAAAATATTTATTTCTCAAAAGCGAATACACAACTCTTATTTTTTAGAACCTTCAAAGTATATTTTTGAGCATTCTCCAATTGTATTAAATAAAATTTTGCATCAGCAGTCAAAATCTCTTTCAATTGCTTTTGCCTCAGGATTTTTTGTAATGTCTCTGTTTTGGCTTGCACTTAATGCTTCTAATATAATATTAAAAGATTATCAAGAAAGAGTTATTCTGCGAATTTTATGCTCACCAATTTCAAAGCAAAGCTATATTCTGCAATCTATCTTGAGCATATTTTCCATTACATTTTTACAGCTAATCTTTTTTGTGCTGCTATGTTCGTATGCATTTAGACTTACTTTTGGAACTAACATACTTATTGTTATTTCAGTTCTCTCCATTTGTAGCTTTATGTTTGTTGCTTTTGCTGTAATGTTTATAAGCATAGTTAATGACATGAGAAAACTTGCAAGTTTGAATTCAATGGTCGTAACAATAACAATAATGTGCATGCTTGGAGGTTGTTATTGGCCGCTCAGCATTATGCCAAAGTTTCTTCAAAAGATTGCATTGTTTTTCCCAACAACATACGCAGTAAATCTAACAAAGAATGTGCTAACTGGCAAATCCATAGAAAGTATGATGGTTGACATTGCGCAAGTAGCAGCATTTTGTCTGTTTTTTACACTTGTGGGCATAAAGCAGCTTTCTAAAAATGTAATGTCAAAGCTGTGAATTTGTAAAAAGGCACCTTTTTCAGGTGCTTTTACTTTTTTTGAATATTATGTACTCCCCACACCTGAGTTCAAACTCTTCCGGAAAGACAAAAGTTGACAAATCAATCTCAGTAATAATTTTGGGCTTTACTGTACAATATGATAAAATAAATTTTAGCAATAACAACTTTGCGGGAAAAGAAAATGCTTTCATTCATTGTAAGCGCCTATGCTCTTTGGAGTTTATATGAGGATGGCAAGCTTTCCAAAATAGCCATTTTGTTTTTACTTCTCTTTTTGTCATTAGAATTCTTAAAAACTGAATATCTAAAATCCATATACCATACAGCAGTGGCAGCCTTTGCAGAGCTGATAATAATATTTCTTGCTATTTTTCTCTGCGGATGGGAATTCTCTTTTTTAATTTCAATTGCTGTGTGTACATTTTTGCACCATAGAAACAAGTTATCAATTTACTCAATTGCCTCTATACTCTTTATTAGCCTTTTTCTTATCCCTTCAAAGATGGTAAGGGAATATGCTTTTGTCTGCGTTTTTGTTTTTTCTCTAAAATTAGTCACACAGATGCTGAAGGATAGCAAACACAAATACTTAGAAAAAATTGACCACTTAAGACTTTTAAACCTGCAACTAAGCAAGCTAAAAACACAGCTTTTAGAGTCCCAACAGACAATAGAAGGTCTTGCGGCACAAAACCAAAAGATGGAAATAGCAACTTCTTTGCACGACACAGTTGGGCACAACTTGGCAGCGCTGAATATCCAGCTCAATGCCATAAAGAGCTTGCTGGAGAAAAAAGGAGTACTTGAAGATGCTCAAATAAGCCAAATCATATCTTCATGCTTGCAGCAGACTCAAACATCTTACGAAAGTTTGAGAAAGTTTGTCTATTCAATGAAAAACTCTTTTGAAACCAAAGAAAAGTACTTATCTCAATTGATAGAAAATTTTAACTTCTGCAACATAACATTAAACCGCAGCGGAGACATTGAAAACATTCCATCACACGTATTTGAAAATCTAATGGCAATCCTCAAAGAAGCTCTTTTAAACGTGGCAAAACACTCAAATGCTACTCAAGTAGCTGTATCTTTGGAATCAAAACCAGCATATGTACGTCTTGCTGTGCATGACAATGGCAAGAAAAAAGGAGAAATAAAAGAGGGCGTTGGGCTCATGAGCATAAAACTTCGAGCAAAGTCTATGGGCGCAACAGTCAACATTGACAACCATGCTGGATTTTCAATAGTGGTATTTGTCCCATTAAAAAGCAGGAGGGAAGATTACTTTGAAAAAACCTAAGGTCTTAATTGTGGATGATAACCCTGCCGTTTTGGACGGTCTTAAAATCATCCTTGAGCTTGAAAATTTTGAGGTTGTAAGTCTTTGCACCAATGCAAAAGAAGCAATAGAGTTTCTCGAAAAGAAGCATGCTGACGTTGTTCTTATGGATATTAGAATGCCTGTTATGGATGGTATTGAGGGAACTTTTAATATAAAAACCAAATTTCCAAATGTCAAAGTGATAATATTAACAACATTTTGTGAAGAAGATTACATAAAAAAGAGCCTGAGCTTTGGCGCAGATGGGTACATCCTTAAAAGCTCTGATGCAAAGCATATTGTGAATTCTATTTTGTCTGTGCTTGACGGTAAGGTTGTTATGGACAAAGAAATTGCTTTATACATTTCAGATGTATTGAAAAGGACCAGTAAGCAGCTGCTTGAAAAAACACAAAACCTTACTGAAAGAGAGCTTGAAATTGCAAAGCTCATATCACAAGGATACTCAAATAAGGAAATTGCAAGGATGCTATTCATCTCTGAAGGTACAGTAAGAAACTACATAACATCCATTCTTCAAAAGTTAAATCTTAAAAATAGAACCCAAATTGCAGTATACTATCTTACTAAATTTTCTTAATCTCAAAAGTGTAAGACATAGGCATTTGTTAATTAATTAAAAGTATGCGTGAATAAGTGGTCATAAAAAACAAATTGAAACAACTCATTGGCGATATAACCATAGTTTTTGTTTTTGCCTACTTTTTTGTGTTTGCCAGAGTAAAGATGTTATCCAAAAATGTACTTTCGAAGGTGTAAAATAAAGTTTTTTCTTGTGGTAATATTTTAATGTAAAATATCGTAAATTAATCTGCCAACAAATTCTCCAATTTTAAAGGCTAAAAGAGATAATAATCCAAAACCAATAAAAATCAACGATGCCCTTATTATAGGTGGGAATTTCTCCAATTTTGCAATCATCTGTTTTAGCACTTACCAAACCTCCAGTTCTATATCGGAGATGATTAAAGGAAAGTTACAGCAGAAGACAATCTAAATGTATCTAATAAGAATCTTCTCTTTTTCAGGAAATTGACAAAAAGCTTAAAGGAGTTCTAAAACCTCTTCTAAACTTATTCGTGCTTGTTCCAAGATATTTTTTAATGTTCCTCTTGCGACTTCTTAATGCACTGGAACAATTACGATTCTTGTTGGATTTTCTTTTTTTGAGTTTGAGATGACTGCCTTTTTGTGCAACTTCCCAGACTTGCCTGCTTCCTGCAAACCAAGCTTCATTCTTGCTCTGCACTATATACCGGAGTCTGCTATGGGCTTTCGAGCTGTTCTGCATCCTGCCATGGTTTTGAAAAAGTTTAAATTACCTTGAGTTTGTTATAAATAGCGAACATTTGTAGGTATTAAATAAAGAACCTCAGTTAATCAACTCTTTTCTCAGTTCTTTTACCTTTTCTATGTCTAATTCTGTAAGCTCTGCAATGTCTTCATCGCTAAAACCTCTTCTTATCATCTTCTTTGCTACCTCGATTTTCCCTTCAATTTTCCCTTCAATTTTTCCTTCAATTTTTCCCTCATTGAATTTTCTCATCTGTACTTCGTCCAGTAGTTTTGCAACATTAGATACAAACTCTCCCATTTGCCTACTCCCCCCTTGTTTAACTCTTTGTGCAAGTTCGTCGTATTTTTCTTTGTCTTCCTTTGCGAGCCTTGGTCGAATTACATTTCCTGCCCATATTAAGAATCTCTCTGCGTTGTTTTGGCTTAATTTCTCAAGCTTCGGTTCAATCTCTTTCAGTCTTTTTACAAGCTCTTCTGTGTCATCCCTTACCTGTTCTAAGTAAAACACTGCTGGACTCAAGATATCCTCTTCCTCTTGAAGTAAAGTTTTGGCATCTAATTTTGAAATGTTCACAAGAGCATACTTGAAAATATCATCCTTGAAAATATCAAATTCGCTGATTATCTCCTGTGGAACATCCCAGTCCTTCTCAAGACCGTTGTATGTGACTATCGGGATTATTGCTGGAAGTTTCTTTACACCTTCTCTAATCTTCTTTGCCCAGAGCAATATCATGTATCTCAGTAGTCTTTCTGGCATGTCTTCAGCTACTGTTGATTGGTTTTCAATGATAATGTAGAAATATACTTCCCTGTCTTTTAGCCTTGCCTTTGCTATGACATCGGCTCTTTTCTGGTGAAAAGTTTCATCTACAAACTCTTTATCGGCAAGTTCTATCGAGTCTTCTTGAATCTCTTTTGCCCAACTGTAGCCTATTACATCTTTCACGAGGAAGAGAATATCTTTTGGGTGTTCAAACAAAAACTTAAAGGTTGAATCATGTTCCTGCGGTGGTAAATTGCTACTCATTTCTTTACTTCTCCTTCGTTGGCAAACTTTAAAAGCATAAGTGCTTAACTCCTTCCACCTTTATTATACCACACCAAAAAACAATAAACACAGATCTTTGCACCGATAGCTTTTATTCTCTCTCTTTTATAAAGTTATCTCAAAAACACTCACTTGCGTTGTTTTTATTATATACTCACTTTTCTTGTATAGCAATTTAATTCAAAGAAAGTATTCTCAGTACCATAGTATGCGTGTACGTTTATTGGGCGGCTGAATGTACGTTGTGTTGTAATTCAAAATCAAGCCTGACAACCTTCCAGCCTGCTGGTACTGTTAGACCTGTGACCTTTGCAGGTTGTAATTTGTGCTGGATTGTAGATATGTTGTACTGCCCGTTTGAAATTGTAACAGTGCCTTGTGTACTGGAATATAACTCTTGTTGCAATGTTTGGTTCATATTCTTTTATCCACCAGTAACCAATTGATAAGGATTGTCACGGATTTGCACTGTAGCTTACTTTTGTTGCACCATAAGGGTTGCCCGGTACATTTCCCGGCAGCCCATATACTGCTTTCCTGTAGTCTATTGCGTATTCGGTGTTGAGGTAAAAGGTACCATAACCATCTTTAATAATGTACTTTCGTGTTCCTTGTGGTAATACATCTCTTAATACATCATCTCTTGTTATTCCATTATAGCTGTCGAATCCACCTTCATAATAATTGTTTGATACTGCACTATAGTCGATTGCATATACTTTTGCCAAAGGTAAAAACTGAACTACAAGTTCAAATACAAATACCAAGATTAAAAATAAAGCAAAAGGTTTATTTTGACCCTTGCTCTTGAATATTTTCATCCTTGAAAACACCTCCTCAGCAGAATCAGTACGTCCCATCATATAAAGATATCTGAGCTGCTGTTGTTCCTATTGCACCATATCTTCTATTAAAAACTATTCCAACAGAGTCCTCCGAACTAAGAAGCACCAACCTCTTTTCAGTTGTAAGTCTATATTTGCAATACAACAGTTGCCACAGTTCATCTATTCGGTACGTTATTGTCTTGCCTGTATGGTAGTAGAGAACACAGTATAAACCGTCAGGTTCATATCCCCTTGCTTTTTTAAACTTATAATTATATCCATAATCATCGATAGTATCATTTTTAAATGTCAGTTCATCAAACACAACTCTTTTGCTCTCATCAAATATCTTTGTTATCATGTCAACTGCTTCTGCTCTTGTTAAAAGCCTGCCTACATTGAATCTTATATCAGGCATGTTCATCACAGGTGGGTATTTTGGAATACCTGTCCATACATCAGCAATCGGTTTGAAGTTTTTATAAACGTTCTTAAATATGTTTACATCAACATTAGCTTCTGGCTGGATAATACCCAAATCAGCAAGTCTGAGTACTGCTTCCTGATATAATGCTGGTATTTTGTTAAAGTCAGAGCAAATGTATTTAAACCTTGTCCAGTCAAGTGGGAACTTTCTTGGCAGTTTCATAAGCCATCTGTTAAGTGCTTCATTTGTCACAGGATTGAGTTCTGCTGTCCACTGCCAGTCATCTATGTTTGTGCTCTTGTATTTGCCAAATTCAAGATAACTCAAAAATATTTGAAAGTACCTTGGCTTGGTAAACCATATACCATCTGGTGGAAAATCAAATTTGTAAGTAAAAAACGTATAGCAACCAGACCAATATGCTAGCTTATCATTTCTTTTTGGTTCGTAATATAACTTGTAAAGTTCTCTGTTTTGAACAGTTGAGACAAACTCTTTATCTGTTATTGTTGAAAAACCACCCAGTAGACTATGATGCCCCAGCACCCACACCTGAGCTTTTAACCTTTCTGCTGGCAGGTCAAACTTGACTTTGTTAGGGTTCTCTTTCATAAATCTCTGCAGAACCTTCCACCAATCAAGCGGCAAAAAGTAACCTTTGAGTCTGTTCCATACATGCACTGTCTTAACTGTCCCATCCCTGTAATACTTGTCAATCACAACAAGGTCATATGCCATTACAGCGTATTTTGAATTAAAATGCGCCCAAGGGCTATCATCCCATTCTGGTGGAGTCCATGCAACATAAGCACCTCTGAAATTGTGAGTTACATCTTCTCCTAACCAGAACGTGTAGTCTACTGGAGACAGTACAACAGTCTTGACCGGTATGTTCTTATCCTTAAGCTCCGGCACTGCATTTATCAGCTTCCACACAATGTAGCTTGCCTGTGCTCTTGTAAGTGGCTTGTCTTGTTTGACCTCACCCGGTATCAAGCCCATAGAAACTGCCTTTCCCCAGTAGTCCAGAGGTTTATCCGGCTTTACCTTTGCTCCCATCAAGAGCGATGTTACAAACTCACCTGCTGTGATGTAGTCTATCTTAGCTGCTGCTGTTTTGACTGCCTGTGTAAGCGACCCTGCCTGTGCTACTGGGTAGGAAAAGGTTAAAAGCAAACCAAGGATGAGTAAAAAACTCAAAAGTTTTCTCATAGCTCTATCAACTCCTTTTTGCTAAAGTTTTTTCTCATTATAGTTATACCATGATTTCGAAATTTGCTACACAGAATTTTGCCTGCCAAAAAACAGAAAGCCACGGCAAGGTTTTCCCTGCAAACCTGTACCGTGGCTAACCTCCCTTCTGATTTACTCGTTTCCGTTTTACATGCGTAAAAAAATTTGACACTCTGTGTTACAACCTGAAAAATGTATTTTAGGAATAACCACTTCTACTCTGATTTCAATAGCATATCAACTATTTTTTCAGGTTTTTTAGCTTTACTCCAGTAATATTACACTATTTTTTAACACCTCAAAAATTTTAAACTTCGTATAAAAAATTAAAAAGTACACTTTTTTACTAAATCTAAAGAAAAAATTTTAAAATTTGCCCCATTTTTTACCATACTTCTTTTCTATTTTCTTAGCCAGCCACTCAAAATATTCGGCATAAAACGGGTTCTCTTTTCTCTTTTCTTTTATATGTTCTTCTAAATCTCTATATAACTTCAACACCTGAGTTCCCGAAGCACTTTCAAAAATCCAGAGATAGGAAGGTATCTTTTTTTAACCATTAAACCCCAAAAATGAAAATATGAACATACAACTGAGGCATTTAAATCATCTGGACCAATTTTTTCTCCATTTTTCACTTTATCATAAATGTATTTCCTTCTTTCTTTCATTTCTGCAGTATCACCTTGAGAAAAATATTCCTTTACAGCTTCCAAGGATGATATTCTAAAACTTGCAACGCCTATTATTATACCACCAATACCAGAAATAATAGCAATGATATTAACTATCGCCTGCAAAACCTGATTGTTTGAAACTAATATTTCAGCCAAATTTTTCACAAAATTTAAATTGAAAACAATTAACATAAGTAAAAGTACACTTATGAAAATTACTAATGTTCTGAGATAATATTTTTTCATCTGCTTGCCCACCTTACTATTTAAACCAAGACTTACCTATTGGTAGTTCCATGTTTTTTATATGTAAAACACAATACCTTTGATATACAACTTTTGTAATTTTTTAAATAGACTCAAAGTCATAAACTTGTGAATTGTCTTGAGCTGGGTTAATATAACGCACAAATTCCTTCACAGCTTCTATTCTTTTTACTAAGCAAGGATGAGTAGAAAAGAGTTCTGAAAAATTCATCCAAAAACTTTTATCCTCTCTTGCTTCTTTTAAAAGCTTATCAATATCAATTCTATTATACAAATCCTTGCCGGCTGCAAGTAAAATCAAACCTTCTCAAGATTTGTTTGCAAGTTTATGCGTTTGTGTTGCATATTCAAGACAGTCGTTGCATGCCTTTTTCAAACAATGTTGAATACCTATCAAACCCAACCTCAAGAACAATGTCTGTCACCGGCTTGTCCGTTGAAAGGAGCAAGCTGCATGCGTGCTGAAGCCTCACCTCAATCAAAAAGTTGTGAAAGTTACTCCCAACAAGCTTTTTTAAAAAGCTGGCTTTCTAAAAACAAAAAAGCCACAGACGGTTTGCAGAAAAATTTATCTGTGGTCTATCTGTTATGAAATTATTGAATAATTTCTTTCTTTTTTTTCTTTTTCAGTTCCTCTAATTCTCTCTCTACTTTTTTTGCCGTTTCTTCAAAATATCTAATCAATTCTTCTGGAGTCATGTCTTTTGTTTCTTCGTAGATCTCCTCCTGTATCCTGTGCAGTTCTTTCATCGCACTTGTTTCAAACATATTTGTCACTCCTCTTCCTCTAATATCATAAGTGGGGACACCAGTTGAATTTCTCTATAACCCATAAGTTTGTTTATTGCGTTTACGCCTTGAATTGTCCTATATTTAACTATATGCTTAAAATTCCATGATACCAAAATATCACATTCGTTAATGCTTGCAACTGCAATATGGACTGCGTCGTCGAAATACTTTGACGGAATTATACATTCATTTACATACTTCTGCGCAAGTTCCAAAACTTGTTGGTTAATCTCAATTCTCGTGAATTCTATCTGGGACATATACTCTAATAGCCTGCTTCTTTTTGGTTCCTTGCACTTATTTAATTCAGTTATTACTGCACTTGAAATGTATACATTGTATTTTCCTTGTTTAAGCTCATCCCAAAATTTTTTTGTTATCTGCATATACTCAGGATTATCCTGCTGGTCTAAGTGACTTATAACTGAAGTGTCAAGATATACTCGTAGCCTGGTCAATGTTTCAAATTTTCTCCCCTTCTTACACTAACATCTCTTCCCTGCCTCTGATTTAATTATACCACAAACCTGCATATTCTGTGTTAAAAAATATGAACGTACAATTGAAACACTAAAAATTATTAGAATCAATTTTTTTCTCACTTTTCTACTTTGACTTAACTTTGTCCCTGCCATAAAAGGTTTTTGCTTTATATTGGATATCATAAACCAATATTAGATGATTTTGTAATTATCGTCGTTATTTCACCAAATAATTGACTCAACCCTAAAAACTTATGCGTTGTCCTACACCGGATTAATATACTGCACAAAATTAGTTACAGACTTTAGTTTGATCATGAACTTTTATTCAGCTGGTTATAATCTCAAAATTTTTGACTTCAAAACAGAACTTGCACTGCAATATTCTATTTCTTAAATAATTATGCTTGCTTTTTTGTGATTATTAGTTTATTATATAATTAAATGCTTATAAGCTATTGAAAGAGAGGTGTAAAAAGCACAACTCTTTCTTTTAAAGCTGAAAAAAGAAAGATTGTGCGAAAAATATGTCTACGGAAGAAAGACTTGCAAAGGTGTTCAAAGCGCTTTCTCACCCAATTAGAATAAAGATAGTTCAAAACCTTTTGAGCGGTGAAAAGTGCGTATGTGAACTTTTACAGTTTGTTGAATTTTCTCAACCAAATTTATCTCAACATTTAAAAATCTTAAAAGAGGCCGGTTTGCTTGAACACCGCAAAGTGGGTGCAAATATGCATTACAGGATTAAAAATGAATATGTCAAGGCTTTGCTGAATATAGCAGAAAAATTCATAATTGAGAACCAAAATTTTGAAAGGATGTGATAGAATTTGTTTTTCCCCATTCAAAAATTTGCAGATTTTGTAACTTACAATATTTTTAAAATCCCTCAGAATTCAAAGCTCGCAAGTGCTGTGAACTTTTTTATATTTGACACAATCAAGATTTTCATTCTGCTATTTCTGATTGTATTTGTCATAACCTTTATAAGAAGCTTTTTCTCACCAGAAAAGACAAGAGAAATTCTTTCACACAAAAAACAAAATATCTTCCTTGCCCACATTTTAGCAGCGCTTTTAGGAATTGTGACACCATTTTGTTCGTGCTCAGCAGTTCCGCTTTTTATTGGATTTGTTGAAGCAGGCATTCCACTTGGTGTGACATTTTCGTACTTGATTGCTGCCCCAATGGTAAATGAGGTGGCGCTTGGACTTTTATATGCAAATTTTGGTCTTAAAATCGCTCTCATTTATGTACTGTCAGGTGAGATAATTGCAATTGCAAGTGGCATCCTAATTGGAAAGCTTAATCTTGAAAAATATGTTGAGGACTATGTTTTTAAAATCAAAGTTGGAAACGTTCAGATTGCTGAGGACAAAAAAACTTTAAATCAGCGTCTCAAAGAAACACTGGAATTTACCATTGAGCTTATAAAAAAGGTATGGGTATTTGTTGTTGTTGGAATTGGTATTGGTGCTTTTTTACACGGCTATATCCCAACAGGAGCACTGACAAAGATTGCTGGAAAGAACAATCCTTTTGCTGTAATTTTTGCAACAGCACTCGGAATACCTCTTTATTCTAACGCAGCAGGAATAATTCCACTTGTGAGTGAATTCAGGCGCCTTGGGGTTTCGATGGGAACATCACTCTCTTTCATGATGAGTGTAACAGCCCTCTCTTTGCCTGAGATGATACTTCTTCGCAGGGTATTAAAGCCAAAGCTTCTCGGAATATTTGTGGCAATTGTGGGCTGTGGAATAATTATAACAGGGTATCTATTTAACCTTATTCTTGGATAAAAACTTTTAAGAAGGGAAGGTGTGATTGACAGATGGTTATAAAAGTTCTTGGTGGTGGATGTGCAAACTGTAAAAAGCTAATGGAAAATGCTAAAAAGGCAGCTGAGGAGCTTGGAATTGAGGCTCATTTTGAAGAGGTAAAAGACATCGAAAAGATAATGTCTTACGGTGTTATGAGAACACCTGCTCTTGTTGTTGATGAAAAGCTCATATTCTCAGGCAGGGTTGCAGGTGTTGAGGAAATAAAAGAAATTTTGAAAAAAGAGGCAGGAAAGTGAATAGTTATTTAATAAAAGGCGGGCAGCACACCCGCCTTTTAACTTTTCGGTATTAAATTTTCTATCACTCTTTTAGCTACCAAAAATTTATTTGTGAGACCTGCTTTTTGTTCCAAATTTTCAAAAAAAATTTTTTATTCATCAATTTACATAACATCACTTTGTACACTGTTGCTTGCCCTGTTTAGACTCAGACCTACTCAAACTCCTCCTCTTTTCCTGAACTCTTGAGCACTCATACCTTTGTGTTTATGAAAAACTCTGGCAAAAGTGGAATATGAATCAAATCCAACCTCAAGCGCGATGTCTGTTACAGGCTTGTCGGTTGAAAGAAGCAAACTGCATGCGTGCTGAAGCCTCACTTCATTCAAAAAGTTGTGAAAGTTGCTCCCAACAAGCTTTTTAAAAAGCTGGCTTATGTAAGAGGGACTTAAGTGAAACTCTTTTGACAAGGTTTTCAGGTCTATGTTCTGGTTATAATTCTTATGTACATAGTACACAAGCTGCCAGTAGTCGAACGGAACAGGAATGCTCTCTTTTTGAGCTCTGTTTGTGACAGAGTTAGAAGCAGGTCTTTGAAAGCTTTTATCACATGCCAAATTTCTGCACCTGTCAAAATACGCAACTATTTCTAAAATCTTGGCTTTGAGTATTATCTCTGCCCACACATCCTGCTGGTTATAATATATCCATGCTTCTTTAAAGAGCCTGTCCATCACCTCTTTTTCCTTGCCTTCAAAGTAGTAATAGGGAAGTACATTTTCGTCATAACTCAAAAGAAGTTCTCCTATTCTGTAAAAAATGCTTGATGGTGCTAAAAGCTCCTCAAACGAAATGGCAACAACATAGATTGAAAGAGGAGTTTGCTCTGAATAATCTATTCTGTGAATCTGGTACGGCATGACAATTGAAAATGTGCCAGGTTTTAAATTGTAGCTGATTGAATTTATGTGTTCTGTCCCCTCACCTTTTACAACATACATAAACTCAACAAAGTTGTGCCTGTGAAGCTTAAAATATCTTGGGTCTTCCCAGAAATTCAGGGCAAACTTCTGTGGCCGCTGGCTGACATAATCAAAAATCTCTTCTATGTAAAGAGGCTCTTTTTCTGGCATTTATCATTTCCCCTTAACAATTTTAAATTCTCGTGTTAATTTTCATTATACACCAATTTACAATGCAAATTAAAGTGTGCTAAAATCTTTTTGCAGCTTTTACATAGCGCTGCACGGGTCGCAGCAACCCCGGTCAAAAAAACAAGGTAAAGGAGTGTTTTTAATGTCTGACAAATACCAGCAAAGAAGATTTGACATCTATGGGTATGAAAAGATTGACACAGAGGTCTTAGAAGCAATCCCCTATGAATACCCTGAAAAGAACACGGTAGTGGAATATATCACAGAAGAATTTTCATCAGTCTGTCCGTGGACAGGTCTTCCTGATACGGCAAAGCTTACAATTCGATATATCCCTCACCAAAAACTTGTTGAGCTAAAATCTCTCAAGTATTATCTAACTTCATACAGAAACGTGGGAATACTGCAGGAACATGCAGTAAATAGAATCCTTGATGACCTTGTAAAACTGCTTGAGCCAAAGTTTATGGAAGTGATTGGAGAGTTCCATGAACGTGGAGGAATATCAACAAAAGTAGTGGCAAGGTACGAAAAATGATACCTTGCCACTTTTATTTTTTTACTCAGCTCCTTCAAAAATATTTATCACAAACTGCAAATTGTCAAGCCTAAAGAGGGAAAAGTTATCCCAGAAGATGCAGCTTCCACACACAATTAGCTTTCCACCGCTTTCAAATCTTTTTTGAGCGATAAGCACAGGCGATTTTTTGCCACTGTCTGTGAGGCTAGTCTTTCTTGCCTCAAGCACAACCTCAGCTCCATTTCCAACCTCAAGTGGTGCTGAGTACGGAAACACAACCTCTTTAACACCTTTTCGGTAAAGTTTTACTTCATCTGTTGTTATTATAAAAAGGTCATCTTCTAAATGGTGTATCTCATCCTTTATACCTTCTGGCAATATGTTTATTCCATATTCTCTTGTGATGCTATTGCAAATCTCAGAGACACCATCTTTGTTTTTGAAATGTGCTGTAAAGATGATTTTCTTGCCCTTTTGCTGCAAAGCTTCTCTTATCTTTTCCTTCTCTTCATTGCTGAAAGGATTTTCTGGGTAGTTGAAAACTATGACATCATACTCAAAAAGCCTGTCAAAATCGTCTACCTCTTCAATTTCAATTTTTCTTTTGCAAAGCTCCTTGTAAAGTCCTGAAAAGTAATAACCATCTGTGAGCAGAAACTCTTGATGAGTTGCGCTCCATGCAACTTTCATCTACTTTCTCACCCTGTGTGCTGTAGTTTTGCAAATATGTGGACAAACAATTTTTCTTAAGTACTTTATATAATTTATTTTACCATCCTCAAAATTCTTCTCAAAAGCCTTAAAATATACAAAATTGTCCTTCCCAGGCGTATTTATTTTTTGTCATAAAGTGATATTATTATATATGTAATTTTTAAAGATTGATAGTTCATGAAATTTCGAAGGGAGCGATTGACAGGGACTATGCACACTCAAGAAGACAGAAAAATAAATAAAAACATACTCATCGCAACAACACTTTCTTCTTTTTTAGTGCCGTTTATGTCAAGCGCAGTCAATATTGCCGCACCAGATATAGCAAAAAGTTTTAAGCTCAACGCTGAAGAGCTGAACCTTGTGATAAGCATATTTTTGATATTCTCTGCAGCCTTCATTCTTCCCATGGGAAAGCTCTCTGACACATTTGACAGGACCAAGATATTCAAAACAGGGCTTTTGCTGTTTACACTTTCAACCCTGATGTGTGCACTCTCAAACACAGTAGAAATTCTTTTTGTCTTCCGCGCACTTCAGGGATTTTTCTCAGCATTCACATTTGTGACATCTATGCCAATCTTGATTGAAGAACACTTACCACAAATAAGGGGAAGGCTTTTAGGGATAAACACAGCAGTTGTGTACTTGGGGACATCCTTAGGACCTTTTTTGGGTGGTTTGCTTGTAAAACTTTGGGGATACAGAAGCATATTTTTGTTTGGATTTGCCATAGGACTTGTTGGTTCATTTGTGAGTTTATTTTTACTCCAAAAAGAAGTGAAAAATACAAGGCAGGCAAAACTACTTGACAGCCTTAAATCGCTTGACAAAATGGGCACAATCCTGTCGATGACAGGGCTTTTTCTTTTAATGTACGGAGCCTCCACATTTGAACTGGGAAATACCTCTAAAATTTTGTTCTTTGCAGGGTTAATTTTGATGGTAATTTTTGTTGTTGCAGAGGCAAAACTTCAAAATCCCATTTTGGACGTAAAACTGTTTGTAAAAATCCCGCAGTTTGGATTTTCAAACTTAGCAGCGCTCATAAACTACAGCTGCACATTTTCTGCGTCTTACCTTATGTCGCTGTACCTTCAACTTGTAAAAGCTCTGCCATCCCAGCTTGCAGGCTCTATTTTGATTGTTCAACCACTGTCGCAGGTTATTACTTCATTAATTTCCGGCAGAGCCTCTGAAAAGATAGAACCAAGAAAGCTTGCAACATCTGGCATGGTTTTGACCACAGCTGGTCTTTTTATTTTTTCAACTTTTGCTGCTAAAACAAACCTTGTTATTGTTATCTTAAATCTGTTTATCATGGGGATTGGTTTTGGACTTTTCTCATCGCCAAACACAAATGTTGTTATGAGCTGTGTACCAAAATCACTCTATGGCACAGCATCATCAACAATATCTGTCATGAGAGTTATAGGACAGGCATTCTCAATGGCAATTGTTTCGTTTGTATCAATCATGTTTTTGAAAGGCGTAAAACTTTCGCACGAAAACTATCTTCTTATTCTAAAGAGCATGAAGACAAGCTTTTTGGTGTTTGCACTTCTCTCTATTCTGGGAATTGTTGCGTCATACAAAAGAGGAAATATTTACTCTGAAGTAAAACAAAGCAAATAAAGGGGCAGCTCAAACTCTGGCTACCCCTGTTTTTCTTATATCTTTTATTCCAATGCTTTTATATCCTCAACAACTGGATTTGACTTAGGACTTTGAGGATTTGTCTTAAAAGTTACCTCAACGTCGGTATTTTCATTAAGGTAAGCTAATTTATCGGAAACATTACTAATTTGCAAAACTATGTGTTTTTGGTCAAACACAAACTCTGCAAAGTTGTTGTCTGCAAGTCCCACAAACTTCCCTTTTAGAGTCACCTTATCAGGCTTTTTTATACTCACAATTCGTGGGTTACCACCATCTTTGGGCTTTTCAAATTCAACTTCAACAATCTCACCCTCTGAAAGATTAAGCCCCTGAGTGAGATTTTCATCAACTTCAAATTCTTTGAAGTCAAAGTTTGTGTTAATAAGCGAAAGCTGTATAGTGTGTGCATCAACACCACCGACAAACCTTGCAACAGCTTTATACACTTCAGACAAAACCTCTTGGCTTTGCTGTTGGCTTGGATTTTCTTGCTCAAGCTGACTCTGTTCTTGCCTTGGCTGATTTGAATTCTCATCTGCTTGATGAGGCTGCTGCACAGCAGGTTTTTGATTGAGATACCCCGCTATGTAATAACCTGCCAAACCTCCAAGAACACATACCACTACAATCAAAACTGCAATCCACAACCTTTTTGCAGCACCTTTTTTTATTCTCATAAAAAATCCTGACTCCTTCTTTGCCAAATGAAAAGTCACATTTTCTTACATACTTATAAGTCTACAGCAAAGCCTAATCAAAATCAATGGAATTTTAAGACGCAGCAGCTCTTTTGTAATGCCTGCTTTGTCCTTTTCCCTGTCCAACTTTTCTACCAAGCGAAACTATAATTGACTCAATACAACCTCTGCACTTTGTCGCATCTTCATTTATGCAAATCTTTCCAGGATACAACTCATATTTGAGCTTGTACTCAAGGTCATTTACATTTGGCATCACAATGTTTGCACCGCACATGAGACCTTTTTGTCTTCCAAGAGGGTCTAAAGTGCCAAGCGCAGTTGTTGCAGGAATATTAGCATCTGGAATCAAAAGCCTCAAAATGGCAATGCTCTTTAAAGTTAAATCCACCGAACCTTCCTCTGCATCTTTTAGAGGCGTCTGTGGATGAGGAATAAAAGGTCCTATGCCTATCATATCTGCATCCAGCTCTTTTACAAGAAGTATATCCTGTGCCAAATCATCAATAGTTTGCCCCGGAAGACCTATCAAAAAACCTGTCCCAAGCTCATACCCAAGATTTTTTATCCATTTGAGACATTCTATCCTGTTTTCAAAGCTCATTCCGGGATGATATTTTCTATATAGCTTTTTGTTTGAAGTTTCAAATCTCATCAAAAACCTGTCTGCTCCGGCATCTTTGAATGCCTTGTACTCATCATATGACCTTTCACCAATTGAAAGTGTTATAGCAACATCCACGCTACTTTTTATCTTTTTTATAATTGAACACAGCATGTCTTTGGTGTAATACATATCCTCACCAGACTGCAATACAACCGTGCGGTACCCCATCTGATACGCCCTTTTCGCAACCTCTACAATCTCATCTTCCTGCATTCTGTAACGCTGAGCTTGGCTATTGCTTCGTCTCAGACCACAGTAAAAACAGTCGTTTTTGCAGTAGCTTGAAAATTCAATAAGCCCTCTTAAAAAGACCTCATCTCCAACATGTTCTTTTCTTACACTATCAGCTGTTTTGAAAAGAAGTTCTTTATCATCACCTTCTGCCATCAGCAAAAGTTTTATCTCATCTTTTGTGAGAATATTCTCATAACATGCTTTTTCCAAAATATCTTTTACTTTCATTTTACTGGTCTCTCCTGTCAAACAGAAAATTTGAGTATTTCTATCTATTTTAATGCTTTTGATTTTATTATACCATATTATATAATGGTTTAAAAGTCTACCTTAATCCACTTTTTACCAGAATGGTATACATATTTATTTTTGTGGTATAATTGAATAAGGAAAGAGGGGAGGAATATTCGTTGCAAAGCAAAAATAAAAAAGTAAAAAAACAAACGCCGTTTAGGCTTTTTCTCAAAAGCTTTGTAAGAACTATTTTAGTACTTTTGATTGCAAGCATGGCAGTTTTAATCGGTGCTGGTTTTGGAATGGTCACAGGATACATAAAGGCAATACCAGCAAATGCTCTTGATATAATAACTTCTTCTTCAGATACTCAGACAACTATTGTTTACGACCAGAGCGGAAACGAAATTGCCCGGCTTCATGGCAATGAAAACAGGATAAGAGTGCCATACAACAAGATTCCAAAAAATCTCATAAACGCTTTTGTTGCAATTGAGGATGAGAGGTTCTGGCAGCACAACGGGATTGACATCAAAAGAATATTCGGCGCAATATTCAAAAACATAAAAACCGGCAGTCTTTCAGAAGGTGCAAGTACAATCACCCAGCAGCTTGTGAGAAACAAACTTTTAACCTTTGAAAAGTCCTTCAAACGAAAGATTCAAGAGCAGTACCTTGCCATTCAGCTCGAAAAAAAATGGACAAAAGAACAGATTTTAGAAGAGTATCTCAACACAATTAACCTTGGCAGCGGAGCATACGGTGTAGGAGCTGCAGCATACACCTATTTTGGAAAGGATGTATCGCAGCTGACTCTGGCAGAGTGCGCCCTAATTGCCGGAATTACTCAAAATCCTTCATATTATAATCCTTATGTTTTTCCAGACCATGCAAAGAAAAAGCAGGAAATTGTTCTCAAAAAGATGCTTGAACTTGGATATATAACCGAACAAGAGTACTTAGAAGCAATAAATCAGCCACTTGTTTATGTAAAAAAAGACATCTCTGCAGAAAGTGCATACAAACATGCGTACTTTGTCGATTCTGTAATAGATGAAGCAATTGAAATTCTATCTGAAAAGAAAAGAATTTCAAAAGATGAAGCAGAAAACTTAATCTATGGTGGCGGACTTAAAATCTATACAACAATGGACGAAAACATACAAAGTACAATGGAAGATGTCTTTTCAGACCTGTCAATTATGCCAAAGATAAAACACTACGATGCATCAGGAATACCACAACCTCAGGCAGCAGCTGTTTTGATTGACTTTAAAACAGGTGCTGTCAAAGGCATCATGGGCGGAAGAGGAAATTTAAAAGGTGTTAGGCTCTTGAACCGCGCTACAATGTCTGTTCGCCAGCCTGGGTCAGCTATAAAACCTATTGCGGATTATAGCTTGGCGCTTGAAAATGGTTATACTGCTGCAACTGTGATTGATGATGTGCCATTTTCGGTTGGCAGGTACACACCACGAAACTGGTATAAAAGTAACGTTGTTTCTGGCAAAAGAGGGTATAAAGGATTAATGACCTTGAGAGAAGCTTTGCAGTGGTCGGCAAACGTTCCTGCTGTAAAGGTTGCATATAATCTGGGGATTCAAAATGTTTACAGGAATCTAAAAGGGTTTGGTTTTACAACTCTTGCACCACAGGATATGAACAGTCTCTCAATTGCAATTGGTGGATTTACCTATGGAGTAAAACCAATTGAACTTACTGCTGCGTTTGCTGCAGTTGCTAACAGTGGTGTGTATATAAAACCCTATTTTATAACAAAAATTGAAGACAAAAACGGTATTACAATATTTGAAAGAACGCCCTATAAAAGAAGAGTAATGGATGAAAAGAATGCATATATACTTACAAATATGCTCCAGAGCGTTGTCACTGCAAGGATAACAGTAGGAGTTAAATTTTCATATCCTGTTGCAGGAAAAACAGGTACAACCGATGACAGCAAAGACAGATGGTTTGTAGGATACACTCCAAACTATGCGCTTGGCGTATGGGTTGGCGAAGACAAACCTGTTGCATTAAATTATATAACCGGAACAAATCCGTCACTGAAAATTTTCAAAGCAATAATGGACAGGGTTGTACGTCAAAAAGGTGTAAGCTCAGAGTTTTTAAGACCTGCTGGAATTGTGGAAAGGTATGTGTGTAAAGAGTCAGGTAAGCTTGCAACAAGCCTTTGCAAACAAGACCCTCGTGGAAGTCAGGTTATAAAAGAGATTTTTGTTGAAGGCACAGAACCAACAGAGTACTGCGACAAGCATGTAAAACTTAAAGTTTGCACTCAGTCTAACAAGCTTGCAACACAGTACTGCCCAACAACAATTGAAAAGGTGTTTATAAAAAGAGATAATCCTATTTGGCCAGGTTCTTCGGTTGTCCCACCTGATGATTATATGTACCAAGCACCAACCAGCTACTGTGATATTCACAAAGCACCGCAAGAGGAGATTGTGCCGCAGAAAGGCACTACCTCGCAGCAGGAGCAGTCTTCTTCACAGAGCCAGCAGCCCTCTTCTGCTGAACAAGGCAGCCAGCAAAGCGTTGAAGAAAACTTGCCTCTTGAAAGCGACACAACACAATCAAGTACTTATTCTTCACAGTAGAGATAAGGGGCTAATAAATATTTGAAATTTTCATTGAGCAAAATAAGGCAAAACTCTGCCACACAAAGCAATACTTTATTACATAAAGGGGCTATCAACCTTTCTTTTTAGATAGCCTCTTTTTTTAATTTCTTCATCTTTGTTCAGTCTATTATTCTGAACATTTTATATGCGCTGTTATACTATTTGAGCACATTTTCTGATATTTAAAACTATATCCAAAAATCAATTATAAATTAAATTTTTTGTAATCATTTAATTACCATACCTGTTATAATATTTATTTCCTATTAAAGTCATGTACTTTGTATTCTATTAATTAAAACTTTTGTATTTACCAATTGCTGTCGACCTGTAATCCCACAAAAATCCCTGGGGGTCGACAGCAAAAGGTCGTTTTTAGCATCCCTCGACTTTCAATTGCTTGTGGAATATAATAGAAATAATCTACAGTAGCTTGAAAACTTAACCATTTGTTCCTTGTGAAATTTCTCAAACCATCTATTGTTGTAGCCTCCCCGTTGGGGATTGAGAGGAGGGAGAAGCTTCCCCTTTGGGATTGAAACTAAACAAAAAAGCGGGTATGAACACCCGCTAATTGCTGTTTTATCATAAAAATATCATAAAAATTGATAATCAAATAACCTTAAAAAATATATCCGTAGTTTTTAATTTTTGTTTTTGAGAAAATTTTAGGATTGTTATACCTTTTATGACTCCAAAAATCTCTTATACATATCAATATATCCCTTTTTGAAAAATTTAACTTATTTATTAAATGAAAATCGAAAATTTTATACGAAACAAATAAGAAGTTCCAATACAAAATAAGTTTAATTCGCTTTATTTGCAAGTTAATAGTCAAATTTATTAATTAATAGGACATAAGGATTTTGTTTAGCAAAACTTATTACCTCATCTGCAAAACCACTTTTTGAGAATAACACATAGAACTTTTTACGATTATTAAAAATCATACTCTTTTCTATTAGGTTATTCAAAACAGACATATCAACTTTCTGGTTTCTCCATTTGCATTCACCAAACAGGATGTTATTGTTGTCAAATGCTACTATATCAATTTCCTCTTCACGCTTTTTATAAGGATTATTTCCCCACCATTTACCTATATTTTCAAAAATGAAGGGTAATTTTTTTGCCTTATTTAAAATCTTAAGATAATCCATGCAAATCTCCTCATAAACTTCTCCAATAAACTCATTCATAAAAGGTTTGATTTTGTTCTCGATAACTTCATCAATTAATCCCTGTTCAATCAAAGTCTTGTTGGTAAAAACAAATCGATACCAGAATCTAAAAAAATTATCCTTGATTTTGTAAATACTTTTTCTGCTTTTTGACTCTAACTTGAGAGGAGTTACCTTTTCAAGAATTTTTAAATCTATGAGTACAGAAATATATTTTGCACATTTATCAATGTCAGTTCCCACTTTTGCAGATATCTCACTTAATTTACTGCTGCCTGTTGCTATTGCTTCTATTATCGAATTATACAAAGCAGGTTCTCTTACTTCTTGCCTTAAAAGCAGTTTTGGTTCTTCATAAAGATAAGATGACTTGTCCAATATTTTTGTCTTGATGTTTTCGTATATGTCTTTTGTGCTGTCAAAGATACTCAAGTACTGAGGAATTCCTCCCAAAACTCCATATGCAATAACCTGATCTTCAAAACTATAATTAAGGAAAAATTCTCTACTCTCAAAAAATCTAAATGGCTCAACTATTAGTTGAGCAGTTCTTCGTCCATATAAAGGACTTTTATAACTTAAAACTTCCTTTTCGATGAAACTTACAGAAGATCCACAGATAATCAAAAAAAGTTTGGTATTCTTTAAATGATGATCAATCAAATTTTGCAAAAGTGATGGTATACTTTTGTTTGTATTTGCTATATAAGGAAATTCGTCAATTACAACAATCAATCTCTTATCCTTTGCTTGCTGTGCCAAAAATATAAATGCCTTTTCCCATGATTCAAATCTGCCCACTAACCCTTCAAGGTTAAAATAAGAGAGTACCTTATCTGAAAAAGATTCAAGGTTAATTTTATCATTGTATTCTTCAGCAACAAAGAATATTGAGGGTTTATTTTTGCAAAACTCAGTAAGCAGAGTAGTTTTTCCAACACGCCTTCTTCCATACACAACAACAAAGTGGAATTTGTCTTCATTATAAAGTCTGTTTAATGTTTCAAGCTCATACTTTCTGCCAACAAACATAAAATCACCTACTCTAAAGTTAC
This sequence comes from Caldicellulosiruptor bescii DSM 6725, assembly GCF_000022325.1. Taxonomy (NCBI): domain Bacteria; kingdom Bacillati; phylum Bacillota; order Caldicellulosiruptorales; family Caldicellulosiruptoraceae; genus Caldicellulosiruptor; species Caldicellulosiruptor bescii. The sequence continues at coordinate 2,785,133 of NC_012034.1, forward strand.
TAACTCCAGAGTTACTAACTTTAAAGTTAATAACTTTGAAATCAATAAATATTATAACATAGTTTTAGTTCAATTTCTATTGTGTTTTTGATTTTTTAAAGCTAATCACAACTACTGCTATAATCTATGTTTCCCTTGTAATTGGAATTAACTTTTCAATTATATTATCATTATCCATAGATGTATGTGTTTTAAATTAATTAAATAGGTTGTTGAATAAAAGAAATTAACATAAAAGATAATAAATAGATATATAAAAAGCCATCCTCCTTGAGGTAAAATTATAGGAAGAGAAGACAAAAAACACATAACAAAGGAGGATGGCAATGACTAATTTTATTAAAACACAAAATCAAAAATTATTAAAGATACTTATGACAGTTGAGAAAGTAATAAAAGCCATGGGATTAAAGATAAAAAGCAGCAGAAGTAAAAGACCAAAGAAGTTTAAGTTAAGCCATATAATAGCTTGTTTTGTTTACAAAGTCAAAAACAAGATAAACAGCTTCAGGGAATTAGAATACAAAATAAACGAAGATGAAGAATTTAAAAAAGCTATAGGGAGATAGAGAAGAGCTTTTGACATTTCATATTTTTCGAAATGGGCAAAGGTAATTGAAGAAGAATATATAGAAGAAATAGCAAGAATTTTAGCAAGAAGAATAGAACCGCAGACAAAAGTTTGTGCTATAGATTCTACCCCTTTGAGAAGTTTGAGGGGTGACAAAGAAGCAGGAACAGGAGTATGTATTAGTTTAGGTTTTTACAATGGATATAAATTACATGTGTTAGCAACAGTTGAAGATGAGGTTATACCAATAGTATGGTGGTTGACACGTGCAAATGTCCATGACAGTAAAGTAGTAGAACTTTTGTATTGATCTAAGATATTTGGCTTGATGTGATATTAGCAGATGCAGGTTATGATTGTGTAAAGTGCTTTGAGGTGGCAGATAAACTTGAGATAAAGTTTGTAGCGGCGGTAAATAAGAGAAATAGTAAGGATTTTAGTAATGTAAAAAATATTTTGAGGATAAAGAATATAGAATTTTTAGGAAGTGAAGAAGGGCAAAGGTTATATAAGCAAAGGACAAAAATTGAAAGATTATTTGGGAAATTAGAAGGAGAATACAATTTAGAACAAGTAAGGTTAAGAGGTTTTAGAACATATAAGAGGCATGTAGAGGTGAATAATGATTACTTATTTGATAGAGGTCTATATTCAAAAAATTGGAAACTGTAAATTTTCTTTTAAATATACGTGGAATAATTTATAGTTCTATACAATAACATTAATGGTACAATTATTTATTCAACAACTTGTTATTCAAAAGAAAAGCTGGAAAGAAATCTGCAGCTAATAGTCTTATCTTAATTTTTCAAGATACTCTAAAACTTTTTTCTCAAGCCAATCGTTAGAACCTTCTTTTGAAAAAACTTCTTCCATAGTACAAAAAGACCTTTGCTCTAATGTTTTTAATTCATTGAATTTTTTCTGAAGAATATTGTCTTTCTCAATCTTCCTTGAACCATCTTTTTCCTTAATTCTTATCTCGTCTTTTTCAAGGTCAAGATAGCTGCACAGAAGAGGAGATTTTTCATCATACTTTTCCACATTTTTGACAATTGAACTTCTGCTAAAATTTGCATAACAGTAAGTACAAAAGTGTTTGCAGGTATTGAATATTCCAAGGTCTATGCTCTGAGCACACCCGCACGCCTTTCTCTGATTGTTGTCTTTCTTGTATTCTTTAACTTCATAAAAACCTTTTTCTTTTCTGAGTTCCCTTATAAGATCGCCATCCACACAGTGCGCTTTTTTCAGCCCCAACTGTTCAATGGACACATCTTCTGCACATGTCTCAACGCTCAGATTATATCTTTTCCCTATACTGCCTATTGCACCAAAGACATTGTAAAGCTCATCTGCCGAAAAATCCTTTGCATTTATTTTGTTTAGCTCATCCACTGCCTTGCTGTAAAAGTCAACATAGCTTATTATGCACTTTTGAGTGTAAGGTGCAAGCTTTTCGCAGAGCTCCTCAAACTTTTCTTTGTGGTAACTAAGTGGCATTTTGTCGGTAATAATTATAGGGTCATATCTCCATATAACCCTTTTTTTGCCTATTAAGTTTGAAAGCTCTATGAAAGTTTGAACAACCTCATCCTTTGGAGGGATGTTAGGTTCTATGTCTTTACCGTAAGGCGTGATTGTAAACTGAAAATAGTATATATAATTTTCAAGGTACTTTAGTTTTTCTAAAAAATTTTTGGGATTTTTTGTCCAGAAGACTATAGCATCAACATCTTCTGGCAATAATGATACTGCAAAAACCTGAGATGGTCGCATCGGGTTCCGATACATTGCAAAACCTTCTTTTATTCTGTTTATAAACCAATCACCGAAAAAAGCTGGGATATCTGTTCTTCTGCTTGCACTTATAATCAACTGTATCATCTCCTGATTACAAATTTTCTAATACAATTCAATTTTTAATTAGAACAAGCTGAGCACTTCTGTATTCGTCCCACATCTCAAAATAGTTTATTAAGTCTTCAGGTATATTAGAAAAGTCAACCCTGAAATCAGAATGTGCAGCACCAAATTTAAGACTTGGGTCATCTTTGTATGGAAAGTAATATTTGATTACTGATATGTTGCGGTTTGTCCAAAATCTTTCAGATAAATGCTCAAGGAATATGCGACCTTTTATTTCATCAGGATTTCTCTTTGCATATTCTTGTGTTACATTCGTGTCATTGAAAATTATCATTGTTGACTTTGGAAGTATTTCAAAAGCTTTTTCCACAAATTTCTCTGAAAATCGCTTTACCAGGTCCACTGGATAATATTTTGCAATATCAGATAAAACATATTGAAATAAAATAACATTAGGCTGTTCTTCTTTCATAATTCTAACTACCTCCTGAAATTCTCTAATTGCATCTAAATATGATACTTCTATTTTCGACAGTTTATGCCTCTTTCCGTGCTTAATTATAAAATTGTGAATCTCCTTCCAAAGCACATTTTTTTCAATGCCATGATATTTTATTTTCTCATTTAATTTGTTATGTTTAATATATTTTTCAAACGCAAAAAGATCTGTGCAAGGTCCACATCCAATTGAAAAAATTCTGGGATTGTTAGGAATCCTGTGACTAATTCTTTGAAGAAGCATAAACAATTCCCCTAAATGCTTAAGAGAAAATCTTCCGCAGTAATAGTATATCATATTTTGACAATCATAATCACGGATATTGCCATTATTCTTCCTTTTAAAGTGAACTTTTGGAAGGCATTTCTCACAAGTGCTTACTCTCTGATAATTCGAATTGGAAAAGCGAAGACAAACAGGTGAGTGAAATTCTTTTGCAATTCTCATAACATCATGCATAAGTAAATGCACTTTTTCTCACTCTCCTTAACAGACTGGAAATACAAAAGACATAGTAAATTTTAATATGAGATTTTGATAACTTTAAGGTCAAAAATTATGCGAATTTCATTTATGAACATGGAAAATTAGAATTTTCATTACATTAGTTAAATGATATTGTTTGTAATTCAGTTTATATTTTCTTTTTTGTTATGATGTTATGTTTAATTTTTGTATTTTGTATTTACTTTTTCCTATACTTTTTTACTTTTGTATTTACCAATTGCTGTCGACCTGCAATTTCCCCAAAAACCCCCGGGGATCGACAGCAAAAGGTAATTTCTGGTATGTGTTGATTTTCAAGAGCTTGTGGGGTATAATAGAAACAATCTATAGTTGCTTGAAAACATAACCATTTATTCCTTGCGACGTTTTTCAAAAACCTCCACGGTTTTTAGCCTCCCCTTTGGGGATTGAAACACGTAAAAAATAAGGAGTATGTAAGGGGTTTTTTGCAGTTTTTAGCCTCCCCTTTGGGGATTGAAACTAATTTTGATATTTTTCATAGTTAACACTTATCAGAGTTTTTAGCCTCCCCTTTGGGGATTGAAACAAATTAATATAAATATGAAAATCAAATAAAAGTAAAAAATGGAGGTGTTGACATTATGAAGATTAAATTAAACAAAAAGTCAATAATATCATTGGCAGTGGTGGTGACATTTATTATAGTAACTTTATTAAGTCCTGTATTTTATAATTGTAGCCAAAAGTCAAGCGTTAAGCAGGATATTACCAGCCAGCAACCTACAGATAGTAATACCCAAACAGAAAAATCTACTACTATAACAGATAAATTGTTCAACTGGATGAACATATTTAAAGCATATGCAGATAATACAAACAGTGACAGTGATGGCAATATAGATAATGAGATAGTTAATGATGCACCATATTTAGTTCCAGTATGGCAGCCAGGGGAGATTAACCCAGTAATATACCAGAAGAACGGAAAATTGTATAGGTTAAATGATGTTTCTCCAGAAACTTTAGCTAGGTATTGCAGGATATTGTATGAGTTAGAGGTAAAAGATGTAAAAGAAAAGTATGTTGTTGAGGGTAATGACAGAGTAGGATGGGGATTGCTTTATAAAAGAATAGGACAGCCATTTTATAAAGCAAGTTGTGATTCAGGCGAAGATTATTATCCTCAAGTGTCTTTTATGGAGAGAATGGTAGCATCGTGGTATAATTATTATTATAATTGGTTTTCAGCAATTACACCTATTAAGCTTAATCGTAACACGTTAAATACAACTTATATGTATGACAATCAATATATAAGCAAAAATAGAAGAGAATTTTATATGAATTGCGATTTGGTTTTGGAGTTAGAGCCAGATTTAAATGGAGCAAAAGATAGATTCCCTGATTATTTACAGCTATCGGAAATAGGATCACATAGTGGAAGCAATGTTAAGGCTGAATTAATAAATTGGGAGTATTTTGACATGATAAGAGCATACACTTATCTTTCTGTAAGATTTCTTAAGGATTTTGATACAAAAGTTTATAATAAATTGGCTTCTATAATTAAAAAATATAAAATGTCGCTGGGTAAAGATGCATTTGTGTCTGTAAAAATGTCAAGTAAGCCTCTCAAGTATGGAAAATATTATTCTGGACAGCGATTCACAATAAGTTTAAAGTTTATGTATATTAAACCTACGCTTGATATAAAACCAGTTAAAACAAAAGTACCAAAAATAGGTAAAAATCAGTTAGCATATGTAATCCAGCTTGACCCATATACAATTTCATTTGAAAAAGTATACAATATAACAGAACTATATTCTGAGCAAGATTTGAGACCATTACTAACTGAGTTAGGTAAAATTTATAAAGCAATAGGAAGCGGCAAGATAAGCGCAAAAGGGTATTTTGAATTTTTAAAGAAAGCAAAGCTAACAAGTGGGAAGTCTAATGAATATTTTAAAAATGCATCCAAGTTAGGAGACACCTATTTAAATTTAGGCAAATCAAAGCAGCCATTATATGTAGTTACAACATCAACTTCGACATTCAGGGCAGCTTGTTTAAACTATAAGAGAAAGTATATTGTAGATATATTCTACGATATTTTAAGCAAGATGGACTATTTAGATGATTTTAAGTCTGCATGGAATTTAGGAGCTAAATATGCTAGTGCAGTTTATAATACACCAGACCAAAAAACATTGGATCCAGTAAATTTATTTGATTTTGAAACATCACAGGATCTTTATCCAGTATTTGTAGCAGGAAAAGTGCCTATAGGGAAGGTAGGATTTACAGGATACAATCTTGAGGATCGAGTAGGTAAGCCTATAGGAAAAGATTGTTTCTATGCACCAGAATACTATACATTAATAGAAGCAATGAATAAAAAGATTGCTAACAAGTCAATATTAAGCAAATATTATAATATAGAATATTTTGCAATACCGATTTCTGTTGAAGCAAATTCCACAAAAGATTATAAGAATTTAGTACCAGCAGCAATGCCACATTTATACAATGTAATGGTTATTTCTAGCAGATATCCAGAGCTTGATAATAACGGTAAGCCGTTTAAGTATAGGAATCAAGTTAGTGGCAGAACATGTTATACATTTCCAATAGTCTTTAGATTTTTCCCAGAGTTTGTAAACAAAGACAAAACAACATATCCATATTTTGCAGTAGAGTCTATAATATTTGAAGGAGTAAAATTTAATAATAAACCAACAATACCACTATCAGATGGTAAGATAGCAAAAGATTGGGCAGAGATACCATTGAGATGGTGGTGGTCTAATCTGGCAGTTAAGTCAGATATAGAGCAAGGTAAGGATTTAGAAACTATTGGTATACACTTTGGTCCATCTTATAATTATACAAAAAATGATATAGAAATAGCAAAGAAGTATGCAATCACACAAGATGTAATTTTAAAGAAAGCCAAATATTTCGGTTCAATTTTAGGCAGTGCATTTGAGAAATAATATAACACACAGGGTTACTAATATTAGTAACCCTGTGTGTCCATGTTTATATACTTAGCATAAGCAACTAATATTAAATTTGGAGGTGTATAGTTGGATGAGTCAAATTTTAGGGATTAATTTTAGGGAAAAGATAAAAGTTATTGTGAGATTTGTTGTGTTAGTGATTATGATGATTACTATTTTTAGTTTATTTAAACCTTATGCAGTTAAAGCAGAGGAAAATAACAACAGAGTATCATTTATATACGAGCCATTGATCAATATAGAAGATAAGCTTTATAAGATAAAACATGGTTTGTATAGTTTAAATATAATGGGATTGTTTGATTTGTTAGAAAGAAAAGGTTATACAAGTGATTTGATACAACCAGTAATATCGAATGAGTCTAATAGTAATAATTTTATATATTTAATAGCAGAGAAATTTTTTACTAAAGGTATTCCTTTTTTAAATATTTTACAACCAAGTGGCAATTTTTTCATTCAATCTAAATTAAACGAAACAAAGGTATATAGTGGTTTAGATTTAACCAGAGAGCAAATTAACACAGGTTTAAAAGATGTTGCTGTTAAATTAAAAGATGCTACAGCGATAAAATATCCATTTTTAGAATCGGTAAAAAACGATGTAAAACTTCCTGATGGAATAGTACCAGATGCAACAGTAAGTATAGAGAGAATTTTAAAGGAAATAATAGAGGATAAAGGTAATGTAGAGAATGATACTCTGTATGGAAGATTAAACTCTTACGTATTCGACTGGCCATGGTTTAAAGTAATAGACAGCGATGGCAGATTAGTAAATGCAACAACAGCAAGAGATCATGAAAAGATGTTATTTTATGCACAAGAAGCGTTTAATCCAAATTCTAGATACAGAATGTTCATGATTTATAGATTTGATAAGAATGGAAATTTAAATTTACTTGATAGTTACAATGAGGTTGCTTCAAATATTTTATTTAACAGCAGTTTTTGGGTTAGAAAAGATAATAATAGAGGAGAAAAAGATAATAATGGAGGGGAAAAAGATAATAAGGAGTTAAAATTCAATTACGTAACACAGGTTGACGTTAATTCCAATATAGGTAAAATAATTATGGAAAAGTATAGGTTTGTAGCCTACCCTTTGGGGATTGAAACTATATTCAATATTGTTATTTGGAGCTGTAGCATTTTATGTAGAGATAGCAAAAGGTGGTAAACCACCTTTTAGTACATTTTTTATAGGATTTAGTGACAAGTTGATATATAAGGTGGTGTTGCTATATTTATTAACTCAACTGATAAATCCTATAGGTCTGATAGCATTTATTATACCAGGAATTATATTTATATTAGCATTATTTCCAGCAAATTATATATTGTATGAAAATAGTGATGTTTCTATAATTGAGATAATAAAAGAGTGCTTTAGGATTACAAAGAAAGCCAAGCTCAAATTATTAATGTTTTACCTTAGTTTTATCGAATGGTACATTTTAGGTATGCTAACTTTAGGTATATTATTTATATATGTTACACCCTATATATCAGTGACATCGTATTATTTATACAAAAAATTATCAGGTAAGGAATATGTAAATAGTGAAATTTCCAGTCAATATATGATTTAATAATCAGTTTTTTAATAGTCAATTTAGAACAATAAAGCTTAATGTTGTGAGCGAGGATAAATAAAAGAGAAAAAGTAATGGCAGATAGCAAGAAATCAGAGAAAATAGAAATATGGTCATAAGGACAGAATAGTATCAGAGCCCATGTAGGATTTTAAGTGGAAAATAGTCTGCTCTACAGCGACACTTTTTTGTAGAGCTCTAAAAACTCTTGAGAATTTCTGCTCAGACCTGGGAAAGAGCGAAAATCGTCAGGATATATAAACTATTGCCCCCGATTTAGAGGTAGTACAAGGTTGAGGGCAAGAGCAGACACGTTTGCCATCTTTGTATTGTGACATAGGGCAAGTCCATTTAAGGCGCAAAGAGCGATTTTTACCCTGACATTTGCCTTTGGGTTTAAAAGGTAGATTGAACTTTTTGCAGATAGGGATACCATATCTTCAGATATAACGATATTAGGATCTGAAGTAGGTATAGTATTTTTAGAGGCTCTTGTATTTAGAGGAATAACTATTTTAGAGAAGTTGAAAGAATTTATTAAAGTGGAGTAGATGTTATGTGAATCCAAGGCGCTATCAGCGATGAAAGTAGAAAAATTTTTGGGAATATAAGAGAATAAAGTTTCGAGCGAAGGAATTAAAGCGGCAGAAGTCGGAGATAGCTTTTTCTTGATGTGGGTCAGAAGAAGTAGAATCAGAGTTAAACAGAGGAACTAAAGCTAAAGGGATACCAGAAGCAGTGGTAATGACAGCAAATTTCAAAGCCCAGCGGAAATGACCATTTGTGAACATAAGGCGGATGTTAGGATTAGCGTTAGCACTTTTAGGCAAAGAAGAATAAACAGCAGAAGTAGATTTTATCAGAAGACAGCTCAGGATTAGCTTTTGATGTATTTTTCAGCAGTAGATGAATGAACTTAGGGTTATTTTCACGGACCTGAGGGACAATACCTGTTGTGTATCAAAGATTAAGATTGAAGAATCTTGAGGGCATTGTTGGAGAGAAATATTGTGTGCGTGGATAGAGATATTTTGAAAGAGTTTGTGGATTTCACCGTTAAATAGTTTTCTGAAGCGAGAGAAAGTAGAAATAGAGGGGACATTGCCATTTAAGTTACAAAATAAACGGAGTTCATAAGAGTTAAGAACAACAGCGCGAAGCTGTGTTAGGGTATTTAGTTTGAGTAATTTTTGGACAAGGAAGCACAGAAGCATAGATTCTAAGGAGAAGTATCTATGCTTGCAAAATGTTTATAGTAAGCATTGTAGAAAGAAGAAGGTATATAATGTGACAAGTCAATGAATTTATTGAACAAGCCCAAGAGGCTTTCAGGCTTGTAGAGAGCCAAAGCCTTTAGGTGGGAGAATAGGGCTATGAAAGAAAGTTGTTTAGGTTTGGTGTTGAACATTTTGGAACCCTCCTCATAGTAGAAGATTTGTTTTATATAATCATATTTTACTACCTACAATTGAGGAAGGTGACCAGACTTTTTTGATTCTATGTAAAGCTTGATAACGCTCATCTTGAGCGTTTTTGCAAAAGGCTATACTATTATTTAATTGAAGGAGGATGATGAAGATGAGCGATATAAAAATTATTCAAGAGGATATTAAACACGAAGTTGCCATTGACATAATTGCGGGACTTCTTGGCAGTCTAACCAATATAAAATTAAAAATTGTACATTTAGATCTTGATAAAGAAATAAAAGAACAAAAGCTTCAAAAAATAGAAAAAATCAGAGAAACACTGTGTAAAGAAAGAGATCTCATCTATCGTGGTGATAAGGATGCGATTGAAAGGGCACTAACTACTTATGCTCTCCTCTATAGGTTAATTGACGAAGAAGAAGTTATAAATGCTGAAGTCTTTTATATCAAGAAGGGGAAAACACAAATGATTAATGAAAATCTTTATAAACTAAATAGCAAAGATCATGATGAAATCTTGTGTGAAATTAGGGAAAACACTTTTAAAAACAAAAGTCCAGTTGATTATCCTAAAATAGTCATTATTGGCGGATAACCCGAGGCAGGAAAAAGTAAAATAATAACATTATCAGAAAAAGGTAGGTGCTAATAATGGCAAAAAATTTAAGAAGATAGTAAAACTTCACTTTGTAGCTGAAACAACAAAAAAGCACCTCAGTGCAGATGCTGGGTGCTTTAATATGTTTTTTGGAGATTGAGAAGATTGTAATTTCAAACATATACATAAATTTTTCATGTCATAAAATCCACTGGATTTTTTTCAATGCCAATTATTTGCCTTTCTGAGTACCAGGTATTTTGGAATTTGTAGATAATAACTGAATCTTCAGACAAGTCCAGTATTCTTTCAAGTTCAAGAATAAGTCTTCTCAAGGTTCCTTCTGATATGTTTCCTTCGAATACCGAATTTTGCACCCATGTGAGATACTGCCTGCATTTTTTTAAAGCTTTTGCCACCCGTTTTTCATTGACATCATAAACAAGAATCACAAACATAGCTCCTACCACCTTGCAACAAAAGGTTTGTATTCTATATTTTCCAAAAACAATTTTTGGAGCTTGTATGCTTCCATTCGGATGAGCCTTTTGTAACTTACTTGAGTATTCAGTTTCGGGTGCATTATAGTAGAGTAGAGCTTCTGGTTATACTCAGAGACAAACAATTTTTTGCCCTGGTCGTTCAATATAATGCCGTTTAGTTCTTTTTCAAAATGTTTTTCGCTCAGCACTTTCTTGTTAACAAGAGAAAAAATTACCCTGTCAACAATTATGGGTTTGAAGATTTCGGAAATATCTAAGTTCAATGAAAACTTGCGCTGGTTTGTGGAATGCAGATATCCTATGCGCGGGTCAAGCTGTGTTTGGTAAATCTCTCCAAGAGTTGTAGCATACAAAAGAGAATTCCCAAAGCTAATCAGAGCATTTATCCTGTCAAGAGGCGGATTTTTGCTCCTGCGGACAAATGTAAAATTTTCATTATCCAGTATCTTGTTAAAACACCTGTAGTAGATTTCTCTTATATTCCCCTCCAAAGCCATAAGCGTATTTACATCATCACAGGAGTTTATGTTATGGCGCATTCTTTCGATTGTCTCTATCTCATCTTTTAGCATATTTCCACGGGAATTGTAGTACCTCAGAACCACAAGCATATTTAGAACAGCTCCTTCAACAATTGACCTTGCAATGGTCATTCTTTTGTTGTAGTCGTTGTAAAATTCTACCTGCTTGAGTATCACAATGCCTGAGTTGTAATGTTCGCGCGGGTAGTATGTGCCAACGTAGTACTCATACCTGTTAAAAAAATGGACACATATATTCTTTTCTGTCATGAACTCCAAAAATCTTTTATTTATGTCAACCTCTCCAAATATAAAAACTGATTCTATCTCTTCTACCGGAAAATACTTTTTGCCTTCATCTGTTTCAAACATGATGGTGTTATCTTTCCTTCTTAAAAACCCAGAATTGAAAACATAAAGGTCTTTTTTCACTTAAAATCACCCCGAAAATCTTTTTTGTGGACAAAACCTTTTCTTTTCAAGCAAAACAATATTCCCTGTAAGCACACTTTGGACAATACCTACAGTAGGCTGAAGGAGGCGGGCTCTCTTTGTCAATTATCGTTTCAATCTCAGCTATCATCTTTTCCAGTTTTTCTTCTTCCTCAGCTGTCAGAACAACCTCTTCCTTTTTTCTCTCCTCTGGATAAAAAAGCACTCCTTTTGCTGAAATTCCTGCTTCTTTTAGAAGCTTTATATAAAACAAAAGCTGATACCTTGATGCTTCTTTGAACCTTGAAGATTTTTTTGTTTCACCAATCACTATCTCATCTTTGTCCTGATACAGAATGTCAAACACTGCATTGCCGAATTTTATCTCCTTCTGATCTTTTTTGTAATAATACTCATGAAGAAATCTGCCAAGCACTATGTTATCGTCGTTCTCATCTGGCAAGATGTTGTGTGCCATGAGCCACACCTGTCTTTTGCAGATGTTGTAATACCAGATGTAAACACCTGTCATGTAAATATCCATTTTCAAAACACCATCCTGTTTTTTAAAATCAAGCAAAAATGACATTGTCGTTTGGGTCATACACAAATCCTGTCTCGGGACTGTAGTATCGCTCACAGGATGTGGGTGGCAAAGATAATATTCCTTTCTCTTCATCAAAAATCTGGGCGTATTTTACTGGCACGGAAATTGTGTATTCAAAAAGGATATTTTTGAGCTCAAGATATATTTCTCTTCTTTTGTAATAATCCTTTATGGAAAAAGAGTTTATATACTTCTCATACGTATCTTCTATTTCTTGGTTGTTTCTTATGATGACGCTGACATACCCACCCCGCTGCTGGATAAGACTAAACCTTGAGATTGTGAGTTCTTCCTTTTCCAGAATACTGTCAAACTTTAAAAGCCTTATTGCCTTCAAAAATTCTTCAGATTTTTTAAATGATTTATTTTCTTTTATCATCCTGAAATAATTATCAATCAGCATACCATAGTCTTTTTCTTCCACTTCGGGATGCTTCAAAAGAAGTCCTCTTGATATTTCAATTGCCGTGTTGCCATAAACTCTTTTTGCAAAGGTTATGCCACTTTCATCTTTCATGTTTACAACCAGCACATTGCCCTGGCTTTTTTCATTGTGCCTGTTGCACCTTCCTGCACACTGGATTATTGAATCAATAGGAGCTATGTCTCTTATTACACAATCAAAGTCAATGTCTACCCCTGCCTCAATCACCTGAGTTGAAACAACAATGGGTTTTGCTCCGCTTTCTAACATTTTTTCTATTTTCTTTATAATATCTTTTCTATCTTTTGGTACAAGGCTTGCTGAAAGGTAAATGACCTCTTTATTTTTGAGGTTGTTTTTTATGCCATTGTAGATTTGATGCGACTGGTTTATGGTGTTGGCAACAATCAAAAACGATTTTTCGTCTTCATATATGTCTTCTGAGAAGAAATCCACAAATTCAGCTACTTTTAAATCGCTGTGGTGATACATAAGCTTTGTTCTGTTAAAAATTGAATAGTCACAAAACCCTGCAAGCTCACAAGCATCTTCGAATATAAGCGGTTTTGTGGCTGTCATGAGAATAATCTTGCACCTGAAAAGCTGTGTCAGTTTTCTCAAGACCTCTTCAACAAGCGGCAGAAGCTCAACATCAATTGCCTGAATCTCATCAAGGAGGAGTACTGAATCGTAAAAAGCATGGAACTTTTTGAGCATCCTGTTTCTGTTTGAAATTAAAGTTTCAAGCAGCTGAACAAATGTTGTCACTACAAACCCAGATGTCCAGTTTTCTATAAAACACTCTGAAGCAACTTTTTCAAATACAGTAATTTCATCTGTAATTTCTTTTAGCGCTCCTTCTTTCCCCCTGAACTCAACATCAGTTAAATGATGGTGTTTTAACAAGTACCTGTCTCTGTTTTTTCCAAAATCTTCTATTGTCTCAAATAGATTTTTGACAACATCATAGTTCTGGTCTATTATAGAGGTGAATGGAAGAGCATATATTATCCTTCCAGACTTTTTCAAAATTTCTTTCAGTTTTACTGCTGCAAACACTCCTGCCAAAGTCTTCCCTGTGCCTGTTGGAGTTGTGATCGAAAATATGTCTTTTTCCTTATTCTTTTCAATATTTGAAAGTACAGCCTCAAACACACTTTGTCTTATTCTATGCAGATTTTTATCTTGAGTCGGTTTGATAACTTTGTCTCTTGCCACAATAAGTCTATCTAACGAAGCATAGCAGGGCGACAGTACCTTGTAATTTGCAGCCGACATCTTGTCTGCCCATATGAGAAGAGAATACAACTTTTGCTGGACAAAATAAAGCTCAGTTCCATCTTTGAAAGCCTGCGGTATCAAACCAATAAAGCGAATGCCATATTCAATTTTTTTAAGATATCTTAGGATATCCTCTATAAAACCCCTTTGCTGTGCTAAAAACTTTTCAAATTTATTGCCAAGTCCAATTTTTTCAAGCAAAGGTTTTATATCCTCAGCATTGCACCTCAAATCCTCAATCTGAACATAGGCATCATCTATTTTCTGAACAAGGTTTATATCTGCCTTGAAATCCCCTGCAAATTTTTCTGGCAGGTTCTTGCTAATATCCTTGGCATCTCCGTGATGGTGAAGAATGCAAGCGTAAATCAAAAGAGATATGACTTCATCTAAAGAAGCTGGGGAGTTCATCTTTTGTAAACACAGTCCTTTCTTTTGCATCCAGCAAAATACTCCAAAGATGGCTGATAAAAAACCATGCTGTGAATGCTTGCTTGATACACCGCTAAGATGACTTTGAAAAAATGTTGTAAATTTCCCAAAGTCATGACAAAGACATATAATTTGCAGTGCTTCTTTTTCCCAGCTTTTTAGCTCCACATTTGCCTCCATAGCATAGTGATAAACTTCAAGAAGATGATCATAAAGAAGCTTATCAGGATTTTTGTGAGAATAATACTCCATGCAAATCCCCCTTTTTCCTGTAAATAAAAACTTTTACACCAAAACAAGAAAAACGCCACTTGGGACTATCCCCCAAATGGCAAAATATTTTTTACATCACACAAATGCATTCTTTTCTGTCACCTGAAAATTCTTTTATATAATACACCTTGTCCTGCGCACTGCTATTCAAATCTACCCAGATAGGATTGAGATTTTCGTCGTGAATATACGTCTTGACCTTTGTGGCAAACCTATCTTTGTCAAAATCGCACGGCATCCTGTCTTTCATGAGGGCAAGAGAAGAAGAAAATTCTAAGCTTAAGTTCAAAGATTTTATTAAGCCTGTATCAAGCACAGTTAAAATACCTGCCCTGCTGTCTTCCCACCTGCAGGCTTCAAATTCACCCAAAAACTCAATTTTTGCAGCAAACGGAGCACTGCCAAAGTATATTGGAAATTCTGACTTGCCACTTTCAAGCCTTGCCCTCAAGAAAGAATATATCTTCTCATCTTTTGGCATAACAAAAACTCTAAAACCTACAAATCCATTGTATCCAGCCAAGATCTCAAGCGGCACCTGTGTGTGGGTATTTGGATTTTTTAGTTCACTTATAGTTTGGGCTTTTATATAATTTACCGTCTGTACAATCTTGTATGTCTTTTCTAATTTCTGCACTGCAACTAAAAGGTTTTCGGCTGAAAACATATCATAATAACTATCCCTCTCAAAACCCAAGATAGCTGCAACCATACCTTCAATCACAGTCCTCGGTGGCACAAGATACGAAAGCGATGATGAATTTGTATAAAATTTTCTAAAGTGAGCAAACTTGCCTTTGAGGTCAAACACTAAAAATTTCATTTTCTTCTCACCTTGTTTTTCTAAACTTCTTCAAGCTCAAAAGTACCAAATGTATCTTTAAAGTCCACAACATTGCCACCGCAAACAAGGCAAAGTTCTGGGTGTTTGAAATAGTAAATCTTTGAAATTATGTCTTTGTTCTTATGCAAAAACTCAGCCAAATCTGTAATATCAAGCTGAACATCTTCAATTTTTCGCGGTTTTTCGACAACCTCAATGAGTTTAATGTAATCTCTGAGGTCTCCAAGCAAGGTCTTATCATCTACATACTCTACTCTCATGTAAAGCCTTGGATACTGACCTATCTTGCTTCTGGTTGCTAAAAGTGGAATTGCTTCTTTCATTGCCCTATCTAAAAACTTTAGGTCATCTTCTGTAAGTTTTGTCTCTTTTGCTCTTCTTGCGCTCACTATTCCAGAAAAAGCTATGAAAGAGTATTTCACTCTGTAGTCTTTGCCTATAGCACCCTGCTGTTTTTTCTCATCGCTTGCAAAATGGCTTGTGATAGATGCTTCTAAAAGCTCAACCTTGTTCAAAGAATATCCCCAGTTGAACTGTACTGGTCCAATGTAAGTTTCAGTTCTTCCTTTAATAGGAATTGTGGCACCAAAAAGTCTTATGTCAATGAATGTATCAAGCACATCTAACTTATCAACTTCAGTATTTTTTTCTTTTGCTGTAGCATCTAAAACTTTTTCTGGTTTTTCACTCTTGCCTTCAATCTTTCGAACATAAATCTTTTGTCCTATATCTTCTAAATAATCACGGATATACCTTTTTACACGAACATCTGACACAAGGTTTATCTCTTTTTCCCAATCCATCCTTGGTCGATTTTCTTCATCTGGGTCACCGTTTGGATTGCAAAGCTTAGCATCATAGGTAAACAAAATCTCGCTGTTCTTATCAATAATCTTCTTTTCCATCTTTCATCAAACCTCCTATTTTAGTTAGATGTATCCTGAGAGTTCAAAGCATTTAATATAACCTTTTGAGTTTTGTATGCATAGCCAGAGAGGATGTAAAATAGAGTTTCGTATTTGTCAAGCTTCCATGAATCTATGTGCTTGTCCAAAAGCCTCTTCATCTCGGCAAAAATCATCTCGGTGTACGGTAAAAGTTTTTCTTGCCTCAGCTTGTTGTGAACATCATTGCACAGTCTTATAAGCTTTGGCTTATCAATTCCATTGTAATTTATCTTGTTCAAAATTGGTTTGTGCCCAGCAGAGTCGTCTTGCCTATCTTTGGTAGTAAGATATTGTTTTGCTCCTATCTCGCCAATCAAAACTCCAAGCAAAAATAGAGCGGTCCTTGGCTCATCATAATTCATTTGTTGAATATAGCTTTTGAGATCGTCGGACAAATTCAGCTGCGCAATATCCATCCCTCTTTTCACCTCCAAACAATCCAAAATTTCCAAAAATCTTATGACAAAAACCATTCTGATAACCATTGAAGCAATGTCGTTTTCTATAAACTTTGAAAGGTTATACCCTTCTTTCCCGTAAACAACAACACCTACTGCCTTTATGAAGTTTTCGATGAGAACATCTCTTGCTATTCTCTTGCCAGAAAAAATAGCATCGTAGATGTTCAAAAGCCTTTGCGCTTCTTTGCTCTCACTTATGTTTTTGAGCCTTATTGGAACGCTGTAATAAATGCTTTCAAGGGAAATCCTAAAAGAAGGGTCATTCCCAATGAGGTCAGTATATTGAGAAAAGACTTTTGAAGCTGCATTGTAAATCTTGTCGAAAATTGAAGGATTGATGTCAGCTATAAACCTTATTATCTTTGTACTTGCTTGTGCTTCTCTGTAAAAAATCAGGTTCAGTAAAAAATAGTGGTTTTGGTCGAAATATGAAAGAAAGTTGTATATATCATCTCGCAGTTTTTCCAAGCTATTATAGTTCCATGCAGTGTTCATCGAATTCGTGATATTTTGGGAAAGTTCCTCTAAATAGTTTTTTGTTAGCTTTGCACTTGTGTAAACAAAAGTTGGCAGAACATATACATCAAATGTTCCAAGCTGTGTTTTAAGTTTATTTCTTAAAAATATGTCTCCTGCCACAAGCTTTAAAAGACATTTTTCGCATACAGTTATATTCTTGGCATAGTTCTTTTGGTCAAGATAAGATGCAAATATATTTTTGTCTGTTGTAAAATATTTAAACCTTGTCTTTTTAAATCCTTCGAATGATAAGTTATCTGTGTCCAAACATATATAACATATATTACCTTCCTGTTTGTTTTTAGCCTTTTTTGAGCCTTTTTTGACCTGGCGTTTGTATGCAATAACAGCGTCAATATACTCTGGATAGCTTGTCAAAGGCTTTCCATCAACACAAAGTACATATAAGCCTATTTGCTGAGGTTTTATCTCTGTTAATTTTTTTAATCCATTTGTACATTCCTTTGTAAAAACATCTCTCAATTGCTTAAAAATCTTATCAGTTGATTTTGTATTGTTAATTAGTTCCTTGTAAATCTGTGATAGCTGCTTTTCAGTCAATCTCTTGTTGTCATTTACCACTATATTGTCAGTATCTAAAAAATAAACGTATTTTTTCTCTATCTTCTGCTGCAAATACCTCTTCTCTTCATCGATAAGTTCAGAAGATCTGCTCAGATATTCTTTGACTTTGACAAAATACATATCCAATATTTTTTTACATATATCAGATACTACAGGTATTTTACATTCAACAAGGTTTGGAATGGTTTCTGTTAGAAAATATGCAAAAGATGTCGTAGAAGCAAACCATTGTGACGAATTTGCACCTTCTGCCGAACCAACATAAACATATTTTTTAGCAGTTTCATCATCAATTTCTTCAGCACAGTCTATATTAATCTTTTTCTCATTTGTAGAAAAGTCAATTTTTGCAACATATCTCTTTTCATCCCCAGTTGGAACCTCAATATCTTCTGTAAGAACAGATAAATAGGCATCATTTCCAGATGCATCACCAATTAAAATATCACCAATCTCAACTATTTCCTCTATCAATAGCCTCTCACCTCACTTTTATGTTAATTATACCAATTTTATTTTCAAGATACAACCGAATTTTGAACTTGCAATCCTCGTTACTTAGTACACTTTTTAATTTTACATACCATCATTTAATTTTTAAGGTCAAATTTTATGCGAAGTTAATTAGCTTTATATGTCATTTTTTTCATTTTATATTATTTTTGCTTGTGCAAAAATTGACATTTTTAATTATGTACTTTGTGATTTGTGGCGTATTATGACTTTTGTATTTACCAATTGCTGTCGACCTGCAGTACCCCCAAAAACCCCCGGGGGTCGACAGCAAAAGGTAATTTCTGGTATGTGTTGACTTTCAAGAGCTTGTGGTGTATAATAGAAACAACATACTGCAGCTTGAAAACTTAACCATTTGTTCCTTGTTGCATTCTGCAAGCTATCCACGGGTTTGTAGCCTTCCCTTTGGGGATTGAAACTCAATCTCCAAAACCTTTATATACTTAAAATCATAAAGTTTGTAGCCTTCCCTTTGGGGATTGAAACTCTTTACCATATGATAAGACTTTCCGCTTCCAGGTTTGTTTGTAGCCTTCCCTTTGGGGATTGAAACTTTATGATTTGTGTTTTTATTTCGAACTATGAGGAAGTTTGTAGCCTTCCCTTTGGGGATTGAAACATAAAAGCAATTAGTTTGTAACTAAGGTCATCTTTGAGTTTGTAGCCTTCCCTTTGGGGATTGAAACCAGCTTCAATCTCAAGTTTGTCTTGTTCATAATTGGTTTGTAGCCTTCCCTTTGGGGATTGAAACCTGCTTGGTTGCTTCAAGCTCTAAAACTTTGAGCTCGTTTGTAGCCTTCCCTTTGGGGATTGAAACTATGCATTATTTATGACAGAAATTTAGATAACGAAGGGTTTGTAGCCTTCCCTTTGGGGATTGAAACCAATATCTCGTATCTTCTCACTTGCCTTGTCTGTTGGTTTGTAGCCTTCCCTTTGGGGATTGAAACTATCTTGCCTTAGTAACAATTGCCTTCTTTTGGTTCGTGTTTGTAGCCTTCCCTTTGGGGATTGAAACACTTTATTATCGTTCACAAGGTAGATAGATTTGCTCGGTTTGTAGCCTTCCCTTTGGGGATTGAAACGTGTACACATCTTTACCTTTTTTCAGATTATATACTGTTTGTAGCCTTCCCTTTGGGGATTGAAACACTTCTCGATTATTTTTGAAAATAACTTTTCCTGTATGTTTGTAGCCTTCCCTTTGGGGATTGAAACATGAACCTAGCATTCTTACAACTAAAAAACATAAATGTTTGTAGCCTTCCCTTTGGGGATTGAAACATTTTTCGACTTTGTTTGCATCGGTAAAGGATACAAGTTTGTAGCCTTCCCTTTGGGGATTGAAACTTCTTTTTAGGTTTTGTTGATTGTTTTGAAATTTTAGTTTGTAGCCTTCCCTTTGGGGATTGAAACAAATTAATAGATGTAGAAGGTGAACCTTTCAAATATGAGTTTGTAGCCTTCCCTTTGGGGATTGAAACTTGTGTCTCATTCATTCTATCACTTCCTTATCCAACCAGTTTGTAGCCTTCCCTTTGGGGATTGAAACACTCTTTCTCTTCTCTTTCTCTCTCTTGCATCATCACGTTTGTAGCCTTCCCTTTGGGGATTGAAACCACGATAAGAAAAATGACGTAAGCAAATATTGTGCTGGTTTGTAGCCTTCCCTTTGGGGATTGAAACTAATTTCCTCCTTTCTAAATTTTAATCCCTAAATGGGTTTGTAGCCTTCCCTTTGGGGATTGAAACACAACTTTGAAGAAGCTCCACAGACCACGCAGAACGGTTTGTAGCCTTCCCTTTGGGGATTGAAACCTTAATGAGTTCGTTTTGCTTACGGATGGTTTCCAGTTTGTAGCCTTCCCTTTGGGGATTGAAACAGTGTTTGGCTATCAGCTGTGTTAGTTTGGTATGGTGTTTGTAGCCTTCCCTTTGGGGATTGAAACAAATTTATTGCTGATGCATTTAGTTCTTTAGGAAGTGTTTGTAGCCTTCCCTTTGGGGATTGAAACAAATTTTGAGTGAAATCTTTAGTGAAAGTGATTTGAGTTTGTAGCCTTCCCTTTGGGGATTGAAACTCATCTGCAACATGTTGTGCGCAGTTTCAATGAAATGTTTGTAGCCTTCCCTTTGGGGATTGAAACTATATATAACTTTGATATTTGTTATTTTTAGACTTTTTGGTTTGTAGCCTTCCCTTTGGGGATTGAAACTCTTTTCCAAATCCACCGTCCCATCCTGTGGCACAGTTTGTAGCCTTCCCTTTGGGGATTGAAACATTGTATCATAGCTACATTTGTGTAAACACCTAAAGGTTTGTAGCCTTCCCTTTGGGGATTGAAACATTGTATCATAGCTACATTTGTGTAAACACCTAAAGGTTTGTAGCCTTCCCTTTGGGGATTGAAACCCCACTATCTTATCGTAGTAAGTCACAATAGCCGTGTTTGTAGCCTTCCCTTTGGGGATTGAAACATGTAACCACTGATTCTAAACGTACTACTTAAAACTGTTTGTAGCCTTCCCTTTGGGGATTGAAACTTTCATAAAACCTCCTATGATTCTTAATAATAGTCTTAGTTTGTAGCCTTCCCTTTGGGGATTGAAACTTTTTTCATTTTTCCATATCTCTGTCCAATATTCCCGTTTGTAGCCTTCCCTTTGGGGATTGAAACAGATATAAAGATTTACTTTTGCTGTTATAAAATCATTGTTTGTAGCCTTCCCTTTGGGGATTGAAACATATCTCTTATCATAGACTTACAATCATCATAATTGTTTGTAGCCTTCCCTTTGGGGATTGAAACCAAACTCTATTACTCTTTGTTCCAATTCTTCAGCCCGTTTGTAGCCTTCCCTTTGGGGATTGAAACATAGCTCAGGTTTGTATAATACATCACCTGATTCAGGTTTGTAGCCTTCCCTTTGGGGATTGAAACAGATATACAAGCTTATTCTTGCCGTTATAAAATTATTCGTTTGTAGCCTTCCCTTTGGGGATTGAAATATGAGAGTAACGCTATTAGAATGGTAATAAAGTGGGTTTGTAGCCTCCCCTTTGGGGATTGAAACGGTACAACAGCAAAAAATCCTCTTTATATGGCAAATGTTTGTAGCCTCCCCTTTGGGGATTGAAACAGGCTATCACAAGCCTTATCACCAGCGCCAATATAAAGTTTGTAGCCTCCCCTTTGGGGATTGAAACTTTGAATTTGACACAAGCAGTAACAGGAAGTGTAAATTGTTTGTAGCCTCCCCTTTGGGGATTGAAACAAATTATTAAAGTTCTTCAAACAAAAGAAGAAATTGGTTTGTAGCCTCCCCTTTGGGGATTGAAACATGCCTTTAAATTGTAACCTCTCAATCCTTCTACAAGTTTGTAGCCTCCCCTTTGGGGATTGAAACGTAAAAATGGAGATACAATAAATGGAATACTTAATATGTTTGTAGCCTCCCCTTTGGGGATTGAAACAATTATAGTGGTAGTATACCTAATACTTTTCGTGTGTTTGTAGCCTCCCCTTTGGGGATTGAAACATAGAATATGTCTGCTTGGTGTATCGCAGGATTTAGTTTGTAGCCTTCCCTTTGGGGATTGAAACTTTGTTCCAGCATTGTAAACTCCACTAGCTGGTGAATAGTTTGTAGCCTTCCCTTTGGGGATTGAAACAAGAAAAGCGAGGCTGTGAGGTTTTTAATGCAGAATGTTTGTAGCCTTCCCTTTGGGGATTGAAACTTACATTTTCTCTACCAAACTTCTCTGTTATTCTTTATTTGTAGCCTTCCCTTTGGGGATTGAAACCTGGTAACCTGACTGTTGAATACTTGTCAAAAAGATTGTTTGTAGCCTCCCCTTTGGGGATTGAGGATGAAGTGGGCTTGTTTACTGCCTTTTTGGAATTGAAATAATATCTTGAAATTTGTTGATTTTCTTTTAGAACGGGTTTATTTGTAGCTCTCTTCTTGGGAACGATAAGTAAAGAATTTTCAAAAATACTAAATTAAGTTACAATTTTGGTAGCTTATATATCCTCCAAAGAAAGATTAAGATGAATTGGGTAAATATGGGATAAGAAGAATAAAATTATTGTCAACTTAGCCTGTTGAAGCAGGGGGTGCCAATGATTTTAACCATTTTGTAAGATGCATTGAGCCCCCTTAATCAATCATTCAAACAGCAGGAAGGACAAGCAGAAAAGGTAAATAATGAAAGAACAAAGTAACAGTTGTTGAAGTTGTATCTAAATATAGGGGAAGAATTTTTATAAAAAAGGTTTATGATAGTGTATCGACTGATTGATGTAACCAAAAAATTTTAAGTCAATTCCAATTTGGTTGATGAAAGCAAGTTTGAGGAGCTAATTCTTGAGCATTACAGAAAGCTTGCATGACGTGCTGTTTTTGAAACAAACAGTGACGACAAGGAAACATTACAAAAATTTATCGAAACAATATACATACTTCTTTGCATCCCATCTGACTCGGACACAGCTGCAATCGGAAATTTTAAACTTTTAGAGGATGAACATTACAAAGTAGATATGATTTGTTGAGGCAGATAAAGAAAGTTATTCTCTGCATCATAATTTCAAATACATTCCGTGCAGAAGTGAACTGCCATCCACCTGAAGAGGTGGAGGCTTCTTTGGCTCTTTTACATCATTTCTTGGGTCCTGTACATCTACAAGTATACTTACATAGTACTTGCCTGCTTTTGTTTTCGCAACTGTTGCAGATTTTATTTTCCCTTCAAACTTTCTGTGAAATACTGTTTTTATTCCACCTTTTATCTTTGGCAAGTAAGTAAACCCTTTTTCAAAATCTACTCTAATTGTCTCATTACCATTTTTGGGTTGCTGGTTGTTTGTTGTGTATGACTGCTTATATTTCTTTTTCTTAAACTTCGGCATTCTAAAATGTTTCGGATTTTTGAAATGGTCTCTGAACGCCTTTTCCTGCTCAAGTTGAACATTTGCCAGAGCAAGACTGTCTACTTCTCTCACGAAAGGGTATTCTTTTTTATATCTTGCTGGGGTTATTCTTGGAACCTTTCTACCCTGTCTCAGTGCTTCTAACTTTTCTTCTAACATCTTGTTCCACACAAATCTACAACAGCCAAAAGTCTTTTCAAAAAATTCTTCCTGTGCTTTATCAGGGTATATCCGATACCTATATGCTTTTAGCATTTTCTTTTTTCACCTTGACTCTCGATATATCTTCTAATTACCTCAACTGGAGCACCACCACTTGTCAGCAAACAATAACTTCTTGACCAAAAATATTCCTGCCATAGTTTTTGCTTAATTTCAGGAAATTCTTTTTTTATGAGTCTTGAAGAGGCACTTTTATAAGCATTTATAAACTTAGAAAGTGGTGTTGTAAAAGCTGCCTTGAACAAAACATGAATGTGGTCTTTATCATGATTCCACTCAACTATGGTTATGTTGTAATTGGGTTGAATGTACTCAAAAATTTCTTTTAGTCTTTTTGAAATTTTCTCATCTATCACATCTCTTCTGTATTTTGTCACTAAAATCAAATGGTAGTAAAGAAGAAATACTGAATGTTTATTTGAGTCAAATTTCATAATCATCACCAGTTTTATTATATACCGAAACTGAATATTTATCAACCGCAATTCATCTCCGTCTTATAGAAGATGAAGACTTCTTGCGAAAAGCCTGTTAACAGCCGGGTCATATTTAAGTGTACCATCGCTATTCTTAACAAGGTAACTCTGGGATGTAACTTTATAGCTCATACTGTCGGTTGTAACCTGAGGTTTTGCTCTTGGTGGGATACCATCATATGTCCTGTAGTGTATCCAGCCATCAGCTTCCTGCAGGACGAGGACTACCTGAGCACCTGCGTATGGTGTTGCGTTCGAAATCATTGCATAATCTGCAAGCATGGACGCTGAGCTTATCTTTGAACCATATTGTGTTTGTGCTATGTTTATGGCATCTGCCAGAGTCTGTCCCTTCATATCTTTGAACCTAGAAAGTGCGCTCCAGACCTGCGTGATTGCGTTTGGACTGACATTAGAAGGGTTATATGAATCCGCCACTGCACAAATCTGTCTTGCTATTGAGTTCTGCCATGGCTTGTACAAAATCTTTGTACTGGATGTAACAGGTACATAATCTCTGTCAGGTGGGAAATCCTTATCAGACTGCACTGCGCCGGTCTGGGAAAATCCCCAGTATCTGAAGTATCCTCTAACTCCATTGCCAGGTGAAGAAAGATGATAGTACCCATCTGCACCGAGTGTGGCGTAGAAGTATCCATTAGACACCTGCTTGAATCCCGGTTGTGCTTTTGTGAAGTTGTCCGCCACATCTTCTGGAATACCGTATATTGCATAACCCCTGTCTATCGTCGCTTCTACGTTGAGAGGAATGATGTAGTATGTTTTATTGTCTTCTATTCTTATTCCATAACCGTACACACCGGATTGGCACTTTTGCTTGGCATATGAAGAAAGGTCGTCGAATGCTGAACTGGTTGACGATATTTTGATTTCCTTAGAAACCCCATAACTTTCTGCGCACTTATCACGTGTTACACCTTTGTACTCACTGAAGTTTGAACCACCTTCATAAACCCCATCTCTCTTGTCTGAAAAATTATCAGCCATTGTTTTAACTACTGGTGGAAAAGCGGGAAACAAGCTAAGCAAAAGTGAGACAACAACTAAAAAAGAAAGAGCTTTGAATAAGCTCTTTTTACGTCCTTTCAAGTTTCTCACCTCTCATCTCACTTGATATTCGGGTCAGGTTTTGCATACAGAACTTTTGCTTTCTCGAAATAACCTTTGTATGTGGGGTTCGTTGTGCACCAGTAACCCACATTGTCTTCTCCATTGAGGTTGACATACCATATACATATATCACCGTACCACTTTACAATACCATCCGCCGGGAGTTTGGTTTTTGGGTTGGTGTAATACTTTGCGTCAGCTATTGCCTCTTTCTTGTATGCAAGAGGAACCAGCAGATAGTTAAAATTAGCTCCATGATACCATGGAAAACGGTAAAATGGTTTGTCTTCCCAAGGAAGAATAGAACCATAAACCCCGGGTATAAAAAATTCTAGACCCGCAAAGGAATATCTAACAAAGGAATTTCCAATTGAATATTTTGAAGCATAATTGATAGAATCCTTAATGAAAGCCAGCAACTTCATTTCGTCCATTCTGAAGGTTAATACTGGTTCACCAAATTCAGGAGTATCGCTACTTCTAAGTTTCCTGTACCTATTATCAATTATTATTGGTACAAAAGTTTGTTTATCGCTGTCCCACGAGTATACAATATCTATTACCTGTTTGTAATCATTTGTTATTGGTTCATAAGTTCGTTTATAGCTGTTCCACAAGTACACAATACCTGTTTTCATATCCACATAACTTCTCAGTTGCCATTTAAACTCGTCATATACTTCTCGTTTTGACTCATCGAACACTCTTGAAATCATTGCAACTGCTTCTGCTCTTGTGAGCATCTTTGCAGGATTGAATCTTATCTTTGACACGTACAGTGGTGACATTTCAGGAGTTATGATACCAAGGTCGGCAAGTTTTAACATTGGTTCTCTGTACGCCTGCGGTATTTTTGTGTAATCATCTGCCATCTGTGCAAACCTTGTATGGTCAAGTGCATACTTGCGTGGATGGTTCTTGATATATTCTTCAAGATACTTGTTTGCACGTGGGTCGTAAGCCGAATTCCATTCTCTGTCACCAGAATCCTTGGTACGAGTTATCCCTGGGTAAGTTACAAAGTAACGACCTTTTGGTTCAAAAGGTAACTGGTAGTAATACCCCTTGTATTTTTCGTCATACTTTAAGTACTCAGTTTTAGGAGCAATTTTCAGCTTATCAGGACATTTCTTTGCAAAGTCCTGCAGGAACTTGGCATAATCATCTCTCATGACATAACCTTTTAGTACGTCCCAGACATACTTTGTCTTGACCCTCCCATCTGCGTAGTAATAGTCAATTATGAGCAGGTCAGACCAGTACAGCACAAAGTCAAGGTTTGTCATATAGTCATACAGGTAACCTCTACCTCTCAGTGTTAAATCCCATGGTGTGAGTATTTCGGTTTTGACAGGTATATTCTTCTTTCTCAGTTCAGGCACAGCATTTATGAGCTTCCACACAATGTAACTTGCCTGTGCTCTTGTAAGTGGCTTGTCTTGTTTGACCTCACCCGGTATCAAGCCCATAGAAACTGCCTTTCCCCAGTAGTCCAGAGGCTTGTCTGGTTTTACCTTTGCACCTATTAAGAGCGATGTTACAAACTCGCCTGCTGTGATGTAGTCTATTTTGTTTATTGCTGCCTGTACCTTCTGTGTGATTGTTCCAGCCTGTGCTACTGGGAAGGCAAAGCTCAAAAGCAGACTCAGGATGACTGCAAAACTCAAAAGTTTTCTCATGGCTATATCAACTCCTTTTGCTAAAGTTTTTTCTCATTATAGTTATACCATGATTTTGAAATTTACTGCACAGAAATTTTGCCTGCTAAAAAACAAAAAACCACGGCAATTTACTTCCTAACTTTTGCCGTGGCTAACTTCCTTTTGATTTTACTTACCTTCGTTTTACTCATCTAAAATTTTTGACACTCTATATAAACACCTAAAAGATACATTTGTGGCAATTGATTCTGTATATATTATACCACTGTAGTTTGAAATTGCAACAGTTATTTATTCTGTTTCTTTGTACTTTTCAATAAGCTCAAAAAAGCTATAAGTTGAGAGTTTCCTTTTTCTCAGTTTCATCTCATCTAATATTTGCTGTCCTTCTTGAAAGCTTATGAGTTTTCTCTGATATGCAAGGTATAGAATGGTTTCTGTGGTTATCAGCGGTGGTTGGTCTTGTTGAATATGCGGCAATACATCTTTGAGATTGTTACTTGCAAGAGTGCCGTTTAACATTTTTGCTATTACTATAGCAGCAGCTTCTCCTTTGCCTATGGAATCTGCACTTTTTCGTTCTGTTAACCTTGAAAACTCATCCTTGTAAGGGCTTAATTCAGGAATCTCTTTGATTTCATATTGCCGCTTCTTTATTCTCTGGTCTATGTTTAGAAAAACAAATCTGTAGAAGCGGTATTTTTGTAATTCCTTTATTTCATCCAGAACGACTCTGGGAATAACGATATTGCCAGCAAAAAGTTTGTCTATTATATCAAGCCGATTTATCCATGAAAATGAACAGACACAATCGTTATCAAAGACTATAGGCATCTTCAAGTTCATTAATTTCACCTTCTGTGTCTTCTTCAGGTTCAAATATCAGATGTGCGTATCCACCTTCTATGAGCAGTTCCTCATATTTGCCATAAGATATCCTACCGGCGTCTAAAAGTTTTTTGGCAAGTTCTGCGTACGGAGAATAAACCTGTATGTCTTTGTCAGACGTGTCTTTATACAATTGTGTTGAATAACCGTATTCTCTTGCTTTTTTGATTACATCTTTGCTAAAATCTTTTTCCTGTTTTTCTGTAATCAAATTTAATTCCTTTAATCTGATAAGCATGAACTGATGACTTACTCCAAAGTATTGTTCCAGAAAAATAATATCACTTATGTCGGGAGTTTTCCCTTCTGTCCTTTTAAAAAACATGTACTTGACACCTTCTTCTGGCAGTAGAAAATTAATGGCAAAAATATTTGCTTCCCTTTCTTCCGGATTATCTTCGACAAATTTTCTGATAGGACATACTCTGCTCACAGCACCTTTGCTGTATTTGTAATGGTAATACTCATGAGCTGCTGTAAATCTTTGGTGCCCAAGTGTTTTCTTTGAATTGACAACTATTAAAGCAGCTCTGCCTTTTCTTACAAACAGACCTGACATTTTTTCGCTCATTTCCATAAAAGCAAGAGAAACCCCTTCTATCTCATGGAGAACTTTGAAAATGTCAACTGCCTCGTGTGATGCAAGACCAAGAGTTTTCCTTGCTTCTGTAGCCTTTATCTCAGCCAAATTATTCATTTTTTATCTCCTCCAATTTTTTGTACATCATGTCAAGGTTTGCTACAAACTGATTGGCAAAGGCAATAACTTCTAAATCTTCGTCGGAAATCTCATCTGCTCTAAAGTTCATCGTAATCTGCTCGTCTGTATTTTGTTCTTCACCCAGTAGATAGTTATAGTCACAGCCATATAATCTGGCAAGTTGCAGGAGAATATCAACACTAACTTCACGTTTACCATTTTCATAATGTGAAAGTTGTTCCTGAGTAATACCCAGATATTTTGCAACCTGTTCTTGGGTAAAACCTCTCTGTTTTCGCAGCTCTTGCAGACGTTTACCTATTTTCTTGTATACCTCTTCCTTCACGGTCATCACTCCATATAACTTTTTGTTATAAATACACTTCTTCCTTACTCAATTATACCACATTTGTTATCATAGTAAACAGTTTTTTCTGCTAAGAAAAACAAAAAACCACGGCAATTTACTTCCTAATTTTTGCCGTGGCTAACTTCCTTTTGATTTTACTTACCTTCGTTTTACTCATCTAAAATTTTTGACACTCTATATAAACACCTAAAAGTTGCATTTCTGGCAATTGGTTCTGAATATATTATACCATTGTAGCCTGAAATTGCAACAACAAAAAATTTGACACTTTATATAAACACCTAAAAGCTACACTTCTGGCAGATATTTTTAAGTATATTGTATCTCATTGTTTGTTCTATTTCAATGCTAACCTGCTAAAAAACAAACCCACAGGCTGTTTTTAGCTGCCTGTGGCTGAGAAATTTCAATTTGCAAGCTCTTTCCTCAGTTTTCTTATTTCTTCAATAGCAAGTTCTGTTACTTCTGCTATGTCCTCATCACTTGTTCCTTTTAATATCAACTTTTTAGCTATCTCAACTTTTGTCCTGTACTCTCCCTGTTGAATTCCCTGTTGAATTCCTTGTTGAATTCCCTCGTTAAACTTCCTTTCCAGTGACTCATCTAAAACTCTTGCAATGTTTGACACAAACTCACCCATTTTCTCTCCCCCCTGCAAAAGAGTTCTGGTTATCTTCTCAATCTCTATCCTTTGTCTTTCGTTTAGCCTCGGTTCTACTATGTTCTTTACAAGAATTGCAAATCTCTCTCTGTTGTATTTGCCCATTTTCTCAAGTACAGATTTTATCTTGTTTAACCTTATTACAAGTTCTTTTGTGTCGTTCCTTGCCTGTTCAAGATAGAACACTACTGGAACAAGACTATCCTCTTCCTTGTCAAAAAGTCCTTCTGCATCTATCTTTGATAGGTCTACCAGCTCATATCTGAATATGTTATCCTTGAAGATTTCAAAAGCTTCAATAATATCCTTTGTCACATCCCATTTCTCTTTCAGACCGTTGTATGTGACTATTGGGATTATTGCTGGAAGTTTCTTTACACCTTCTCTAATCTTCTTTGCCCATAGAAGGATTATGTATCTCAGTAGTCTTTCTGGCATGTCTTCAGCTACTGTTGACTGGTTCTCAATTATAATGTAAAAATATACTTCCCTTTCTTTTAGTCTTGCCTTTGCTATGATGTCTGCTCTTCTTTGCTGGAAATTTTCATCTACAAACTCTTTGTCGGCAAGTTCTATTGAGTCTTCTTGAATATCTTTTGCCCAACTGTAGCCTATTACATCCCTGACAAGAAAGAGGATATCTTTTGGGTTTTCAAACAAAAGCTTGAAAGTTGAATCGTGTTCCTTTGATGGTAGATTGCTATTCATCTGTCTACTCCCCCTTTTTTAGTTTCTACTCAGACTTTGCGGGGGAGAGGAACTCCTTTCACTTTTATTATACCACACCTTGTTTGAAAATTTGACACTCTGTATAAACACCTAAAAGTTGTATTTCTGGCAATATATTTTAGTATATTGTATCACATCTGCAGCTTATTTTCAAGAGCTCAATACAGCAAAGCAACAAGAATTCGAATTACAAGCATTGCAAGCATTAAGAGGAATAGGATAACTTCTGCAGGAGCAGTTTTAGAGTTTGAATTTCTTCCCGAATACAAAGCCTTGATGGTCTTTTTGGCATTTTGAACACCCCGAAAAAACAAAAACCGCAGAGAATCTGCGGTTTGATTTTTATTTTTTACATTTTTGTAGACGCATTTTGAATATATTGTTCCTGGTTGTTTTTATTACATTCCTGTTCACCTATAAACACTATGCCTTCGTGTTTTGTTTTCGGGATGAATTTCTCATCCCTAGGCAGCAGGGCGCCAACACGAAGGAAAAGCCCCAATGCGCTTCTATATTTTACGTCCCGAAGCTAGGGAGAGGCTCGCTGCCACAGCCCGGTATGCTTTTAAGGTGCATACCACACCTTACTTGCTCTCTTCGATGAGTATTCTAAAAATCCTCTACTTTTATTATACCCTTCTTAGCTTAATTTGAAAACGTATTTTTTATTTTTACATTTTTGTAGACGTATTTTTCATACACTTTCCCTGACAGTTTTTATTATATACTCTAACTTTAAAATTTGCAACACAGTTTGAGATAGTGGATAGTGTCAAGAGTTTGTAGGAAAAAATTTTTATCAGAATATACCTGCATTATAGAAGCTACAACTAATCAAAGACTTTAATGCTCTTCATAACTGGTTAACTTTACCATTTGCTATAACTGGTATATTATTCCACTTTTCCGTACCTTTTCGTACTCTTTTCCCGTTCTTTATAATTCCTTTTGCTATTTCTTTAACTTCTTGCCTTTCTGCTTTCTTGGCTTTTATCTTCTCTAAATATACATTCATAAGTTCAAAACCATTGTATTTTAAACTCAATAACTTTACCATGGTCTCCGCTATATCTTCGCTCCATCCTCTTGGTCTTGAACTCATCCTCTCTGCTAATACATGACTTACATGCCCTTCTGCACTACATCCCTTTATATTAACATTCGCTGCTTCTAATACTATATTATCCCAGTGGGGAGTTAAAATAAAATTGTGTCCACTGTATAATTAGTATTGAAATAATCACCAAAGGGGGTTCACGATTATGGAGAAAAATGAAATTTTTGAGACCGCTAAAAATATGGCTATCGAACAAGTGCTAAATATGTATTGCTTCCTGTGATGATCCTACTCGCCCAGCTCTAAAACAGCTAAAAGTAAAACTTGCTCGATTGCTTTATGTTATCAGAAAGAACTGTTTACCTTGCTAAAAACGAAAACGACAAAGGCAATGGCTTCTATGAAAGAAAACTTGCAACACCTGCCTTGTGTCTTGAAATCTCTGTCCCTCGTACACGTTCTGATAACTTTCGACCTTCTATTCTCTTCTTTCCGCTACAAAAGAGTTGATAGTTCATACACTGACCTGCTTATGTCGCAAGTACATCAATGGTCATTCTTGAGCGTTCCCTTGTCCAGACTTTGAAAGCTTTGAATCTTCCATATTCCGAAAATGAAATACTAAAAATCAAAGAAGACCTTAAAAATGAGCTTCAGTTATTCAAACAAAGAGAACTACCAACAAGTGCTTTTGCTCTCATCATCGATGGTTATCATTGTGAAGTTAAGGATAATTCTAAGGTTAAACAAGCTACTTGTAATACCAGCCTCGGTATCGACTCAAGAAAGGTAAAAAAGACATTTTCGGTGTCTACACTTTCTTCGGCAAAGAAAATAAGGCTGATTGGATGAAAGTTTTTGAAGACTTAATTACAAGAGGGCTAAAAGAGATTCTAATTGTCATAAGTGATGACTTCCCTGGTATTATAGATGCTGTCAAACTTGCTTATCCTCTTGCTGACCTTGAGCTTGCTTTTGTCCACCTCCAATGAAATAGCAGAAAACATATGACAAAAGAGGATGCTTCAGCTTTTAACAAGAGTTTAGACAGACTTAGAATTTCTTCCTCCGATTTTGACGAAGCTGTACTGAAATTTAAAGAACTTTGCGATGGATACCTTTCAAAATATCCTCGATTTTATTGCTGCAATATCAGAAAAAGCAGAGTTTTATTCTGTTCATATGAAATACCCTGAGGAATTAAGGAAGCATATCTACACCACAAACGCCGTTGAAAGTGTAAATAGCATGATTGAAAAGATTAGAGTAAATTCAGGTGGATACTTTCAGTCTGTTGAAGTCTTAGAAATTAATATTTACTTACAGCGGGAGAACTTACGCCGTACAAAATGGAAAAATGGAGTTCCCAGCATTAGAAAATGCATTAACAACATAACCCAACTCTATAATTTGCGTTATAAATTGGAAACACAAAATTCTTGACAAGTCTCGATTCATCTATAAGTTCACATGCTTCCTTTATCATCTCCTTGCCTATCAGGTCTAACTGCTTCTTAAGTTCAATTGAATATTCCGCTAAATCCTTCTCCCTTTTCACTATCTTCTCTAATCCTTCCTCAAAAGTCTTTAAAAGTTCTTCTATTTTTGATACAATATTTTCAGTCATTTTGCTCCCTCCTTTGGTTTGTTTTTCCTTTTTCTTTTTTTATTTTTTCATCATTATATTCTACTTCATTTTTTCTCTTCTACCAAGAGGAGGGAGCTTTTTTCCATCCAATGTCCTATAAATATTTTACACTAAGCACAGTTTGATGCCAGGATTCTCAAGAGTTTTAGATACTGGCACAAACCTTGTTTGGGCTTTTGAGCCAGCTGTTTTGTAGCTGACATGTTTTTTCTGTCGCATCTCTATGTAATCGTTTACAATCACCTTCTCCACCCTGTTGCCTGTTCCAACACTCAAAGCCCGGCTCGAAAGCCCTTCTTGGATTTGGCTACTGTCTGCAACCCCTGAGTATATCTGTGTTTTTGCCGCACTCCTGTGTCCTGTTTGAGCTTTGGACTCAGCTTTTTTGCAGACACAATTGAGAGATCCTTCGCAATTGGATTTTATCACTATCTAATAGCGAACACCTGTTAGCTACACTTTCCCCCTGTCCCTGAAAACAAAAGGCAGGGTTTAACCCCTGCCTCGAAATCTATTATTTCTGTTGCTGATTTCTAAGCTCTTTTACTTTCTCAATATCAAGTCCTGTCACTTTAGCTATAAAACTATCTTCTGCTCCTTCAAGTATCAGATTCCTTGCTATCTCAAGTTGTGCTTCCATTCTGCCTTCAATCTTTCCTTCAATCTTTCCTTCAATCTTTCCTTCAATCTTACCTTCAATCTTACCTTCAATCTTTCCTTCAATTTTGCTTTCCAGTCTTATTTTTTTCTTTTCTTCTGCAAGTCCTTTTTTAATTTTCATCGCAGTACTTTGAAACATCTCTTCCACCCCCAAAATTTTTGATTTTGCAAACAACTCGTTTATTTCTTCCCGGGGTATCTTATAACTTTTCAGTACTGCATGATAAAGCCATTCTGCCAGCTCTTCTCTTTGCTCGTCCGGAATTCTGATGTTTTTGCCCAGTTCCAGAAGTCTTTCTACAACACTGTCCGGGTTTGTTGCAACCTGGTCTACATACAGGGCAGCAGCAAGCACGTTGTTGCCGTTTAGCAGTTTATCCTCCGGTATATCTCTTACGTCGATAAAAATATAATTCAATCTCTGGACATACTCAGGAAAATCTTCTGCATATTCAACGTTATCAGCAAATTGCGTTACAGGTTGCCATTTCTCTACCCCGTTATACAAAACTACTGGCACAACCACAGGAAGTCTTTTGTCTATCTGATACTTCCTTTGAATAAGAAATACGTACTCATAGATTCTGCAATGCATTTGTTTATTTGGCCTGCTTTGAAACTCCACCAGCAAGTATATCCACGATGACGAATAGGGGAGTCTGTACACCATGTCAGAGCGTCGTGCTTTCCACTGAGCGTTTATAGACTCTGTTGCAACAATCTCAATATCCGATTGTGTATAGTTTTTGAGTCTTGGTTCCGGTATTATTTCAGTTATAAACCAGCAAACATTTATCTTGTCTGAAAAGAGCTTTTTGAATCCCACATCATAACTTCTTGATAACTTCACAATCTGCAAACCCCCTTTTTACGGCAAACTTCCAGGGGGCATATTGCCTTATATTTAGATTATACCACAAAACCAATCAGTTATGCTACTAAAAACAAAAACCACAACTTTTGCTGCGGCAGTTTCTATTTTTACATTTTTGTAGACAGGTTTTGAATATGGTTTCCTCAACTGTTTTTATTATACATCCGAGTTTCAGTTTTTTCAACACAATTTGAATGCAGGTTTTTCAAGAGTTTTGACTACTGGCGAAAGTCCTGTTTGGGCTTTTGAGATGGCTGAATTTGCAACTGATATGATTTTTTACCCACCTTGTCCTTATGCAATCGTTTACAATCTCTCTTCCCCATTTTATTGCTTGCTCTACCACCCAAACCCCGGCTCAAAAGCCCTTTTCGGACTTGTCTGCTTCTCGCAAAGCCAGTTGTATTCTTGCTTTGAGTCATGTACCAAAGTCCACTTTGGGCTTTCGAGCTACCCTGCGCCTGCTGGAGTTTCAGAAAGTTCAATTGCTTCATTTTCATTTTAGAATAGCGAACATTTGTTGGGGTGAATAAAAGCAAAACTAATTATCAACGGTTTCAGTTGCTAAGGAAAGTCTTTAACTGGCTTTTTGAATAGGTCTGGCTCCCGGCGAACAGGGGTTGTTTAAGGAAGACTTTTGTGTTTACTACATTTTTTGTTTTTTCTCAGATTGCTATCTTTTTCTCTTCTTCAATAAGTCTATACCTTTCTGCAACGGCCATTTTTATAATCCCTTTTACATCATCATTAGCTTTGATGAATTTTATTTGGTTTTTAAATACATCTACTGGCAGATCATAGAGTAGTTTCCCAAATGCTTCATCTGCAAAAGAATGATTAATCATTTCAACACCTTCGAAGTTAATTACAACTGTGTTACCGTTTTTTATTTCTTCTAATATTTTTTCTCTTACTATTTCCCCATTTTTTCTTGAGCAGACAATGCTCCCAAACTCATTAAGTTTTATCATAATTTTCCACCTCCTTGTCACTGTTTTCTTATAGGTCTTCAAACATGCTTTGACACTCCCAATCCCCTGAAGGGGATGGGATTCTTAGCAGCTCTTTTCAGGCTGCCTTCCATGGAGCATTTGATACTCCATGACCACAGAGGTGTGGTTTAAATCTCACTCCTCTGACGGGTGCCAATCCCGCCACTACTTGGGATTCTCTCCCAAGATACCTTTGCCAAATGTTTATCGCTCCCACTCCGTCCCTGTGATATCTAAATCCACAACTCCTGCATTCATAGTTGCGACCTATTGGACGATTTTTGCTACCACATACAGGACAGACCTGACTCGTATATTCTTCTGGAACAAGTTCCACTTCAATCCCCAGTAGCTGTGCTTTGTAGGTTATCATCTCCACCATCTTTCTGAAACACCACTGATGAATTTTTTGATTAGGCATTCTAAAATGTTTCGGGTTTTTGAAATGATCTCTGAACGACTTTTCCTGCTCAAGTTGAACATTTGCCAGAGCAAGACTGTCTACTTCTCTCACGAAAGGGTATTCTTTTTTATATCTTGCTGGGGTTATTCTTGGAACCTTTCTACCCTGTCTCAGTGCTTCTAACTTTTCTTCTAACATCTTGTTCCACACAAATCTACAACAGCCAAAAGTCTTTTCAAAAAATTCTTCCTGACTTTTTTCAGGATATATTCGATACTTATATGCTTTCAGCATTTTCTTTTTTTTCACCTTGACTTTCAATGTATTTTCTAATTACCTCAACTGGAGCACCACCACTTGTCAGCAAATAATAACTTCTTGCCAAAAATATTCCTGCCATAGTTTTTGCTTAATTTCAGGAAATTCTTTTTTTATGAGTCTTGAAGAGGCACTTTTATAAGCATTTATAAACTTAGAAAGTGGTGTTGTAGGAGTTGCCTTGAACAAAACATGAATGTGGTCTTTATCATGATTCCACTCAACTATGGTTATATCGCCAGATAACTCTCTTTTTCCCTATCAAATTTGAAAGCTCTATGAAAGTTTGAACAACCTCATCCTTTTGAGGAATGTTATGTTCTATATCTTTGCCATAGGATGTGATTGTAAATTGAAAAAAATATATATAATGTTCAAGATATTTTAGCTTGTCCAAAAAGTTTTTGGGATTTTTTGTCCAGAAGACTATAGCATCAACATCCTCAGGCAATAGCGATACTGCAAAAACCTGAGATGGTCGCATCGGGTTTCAGTACATCGCAAAACCTTCTTTTATTCTGTTTATAAACCAGTCACCAAAAAATGCTGGGATATCTGTTCTTCTGCTTGCACTTATAATCAACTGCGTCATCTCCTACTTAATCATTTTTAAATAAAACAAGTTGAGCACTTTTGTATTCGTCCCATATCTCAAAATAGTTTCTCAAGTCAACAGATAAATCAGAAAAGTCAATTCTGAAATCTGAATGTGCAGCACCAAATTTAAGATTTAGGTCATCATTGTATTGGAAGTAATATTTTATTGAGGTTTTTGGAAATTCGCAAGAGTTTTTACCACTACGTCATCTCTGTGCCACTGATAGATAATATCCCTGTTAATTTTGAAAATCTTATACTCTATGTGCCGCACAGCCAGCTCAACGACTTTTATAACCTGATTACGGGTTTTAGAACATAGGGAGAAAGCTACCTGAGTTTTTAACTTTCTGCTTTCTCCCACCGCTTCTAATTTACAGGGCTTTTAAAGTGTAAGAATAATACAGAAGGTAGAATACTGACACATAAAAGATGGTGTTTGGCATGAGGTAATATTTGGAAAATTATCATTCATGTTCTTCTTGCACCAATTTTAATTCCTCTTTTGTATACTGCACTGCTTTTAACATACTACATATGACGTTTTATTATAGGAATACTAAAAGGAATATTCAGAAATCTCTAACCTTTTTTAATCTGGTTTCTTCTTTGCAACATCTTTTCAAATACATTTAACGCAGAGTTAAATAGAACTTTGAACGACTCTATATCTTCTAAATAGTTTTGATTACCTTTTGATGATGAACCATGTACTGCGGCATTTCTTACATATTCTAACTCTTTTATTATCTCTACTTCGTTTGGGTCTTTTATGAGCTTATTGTTTTCTGGGTAGAAGTTAACATTTTTGCATTCTATTTCTTTTAATATTTTTCTTGCTTCTTCTCGTCCCTCATAATTCATATTATTTTTGTTGTATACATCTGCACAAAGAACAATCATTGCTTCATAAAGAAGAATCAAAGCCTTGAGGTACTGTTTTCTTTCATAGAAAAACTGAGATCTTTTGTACATTCTCTGAAAGAGTTTTTCTTGCCTGTTCATTTCAGAAAATTCTTCGTACATTATCTCAACTATTTCTCTTTCATAAACATGCTCAGCTGTATTTAGTTTATCCTCAAGCCCTTTTATTATCTCTTCAATCTCTCTTCGTGGCTGGCGGTTCATCTCCAGCTTGAAATATGTCTTCTCTCTGTTGCCAAAACCAAGTTGATTCAAAATGGGCACAAAGTAGCCAGAATTTTCAAAGGTAGCCATCGCCTCAATCATTTTGACCAGTTTGTCTATAAAAGAAATTTCAATTACAGGAGATTGTCCATCCACAAGCCCTGAAAAGTATTCTCTCATCTCATGTGCACCATAGAATATTCTTATCTTGTTTATTTTTCTCAAATATTTCAAAAGCATTATACCATAGGAAAAAACAATAGGAATGTTCCTAAAGGCATGTGTCATATCAAAGATCACATTGTTATCAACATCTTTCTCAAGCTCTTCTAAAAGTATGTCAACGCCTTTACCAAGCTCAACTGGCTCTATTTTATAAAACTTAAGGCCTGGTACGTATTTTGTTAAAGTACTTTGCCACTCTATAAGCGTTTGCTCTGAAATACCTTCCTTTTCTTCTTCATACACTTTCAAGCACATTTCTGCTATGTCTTCTGAGTTTTGTATATAATGGGGGAGAATTTGGTAAAGTTCTGACCATGCAGATTTATCAGTTCCAATTATGATAAACTTGTCAATTTGAATACATTCAACATTCGTAAGATATTCATATAATGCAATACCAAAAAAAGCTGTCTTTGAGGCTGTATATCTATTATTCTTTTCTTTGTCAGGATTAAAAACGTATTCAGTTTGTTCATAACCTACTGTTTGGTCCTTTTTAAGCCGACCTTTGCCTATTACGGAAATTAGAATATTCGAGGCTTTGTGTACATTCACCTTTAAAAAACCCCCTTGTTTTAGCTATTCATTTAAACAAAATTATAAACCAATTTTTCCTTTTTTAAAAGCTTTTGCTTTTCGTTTTGATAATACCTGCAAAAAATTAAATTTTGTTTTTTAATAATATAGTTATAATTGGTTATTATTGTTAACAATATAACATCCAAATATCTTCTACAGGTGTAATTTAAATAAATTTCTTCCTGCTGAAAAAACAACCTGCGCTTATTTTATGATTATTCACATAATACGTTAATTTTACAAATATATCTTCATTTTGACTATAAGTCATATCCGTCGAATTCAGGTTCAAAATTTTTATTGATTGGTTTATATTCGGTTTCATCCATGCGGGACATAGGTTTTAATGGATTGCTGGCAGCCGCTGGATAGACGGAAAGGGTTGAAAGGATCCTTCCATTTGATGCACCTTAGTTTGTGTTGATTTTGAGGGGATGTATTAAAATAAAAACATTAACAGAGGTGCATAAAATTGATATAATAAAATCAAGCTTTTCATCCAGTTTGCAGCCTCCCTTTAGGGATTGAAAGATTGCACCTGCAATCTTAACAGGTGTATTGTATGTTAGTTTGCAGCCTCCCTTTAGGGATTGAAAGGCAAGTTCTAAGACTGGTTGAACAATTAACTCTTGAACAGGCAAAAGATTTCAAAGAGATATTTCCAATGTAAATAACGGGTAGTACGCTGTTCTTCGGCCATACAAAGAACTTTTATAGCTTAAAACTTCCTTTTCAATGAAACTTTCAGAAGAACCACAAACAATCAAAAAAAGTTTGGTATTCTTTAAATGATGAACAATCAAATTTTGCAAAAGTGATGGTATACTTTTGTTTGTATTTACTATATAAGGAAATTCGTCAATTACAACAATCAATCTCTTATCCTTTGCTTGCTGTGCCAAAAACACAAATGCTTTCTCCCATGATTCAAATCGACTTATCAACTCTCCAAGGTTAAAATAAGAGAGTACATTATCTGAAAAAGATTCAAGGTTAATTTTATCATTGTACTCTTCAGCAACAAAGAATATTGAGGGTTTGTTTTTACAAAACTCCATAAGCAAAGTAGTTTTTCAACACGTCTTCTTCCATACACAACAACAAAGTGAAATTTGTCTTCGTTATACAGTCTGTTTAATGTTTCAAGTTCATACTTTCTTCCATCAAACATAAAATCAACTACTTTAAAGTTACTAACTTCTGAGTTATTTACTTTAAAGTTAATTACATTGAAGTTGATAAATATTATAGTATATTTTCAGTTAGATTTCTATTGTGTTTTTTGTTTTTTTGAAAGTTTTTCCAACTGCTGACAAAATCTATATTATCACTTTGTTTTGGTATTATATTTTATTTTTGATATCCGTGCTATAACTAAGGAAACTTTATCAGTATCAAATTCTTTGTCTCTTTTGCAAACTCCAAAAGCCTTTCTGAAAATCCCATTCTGCTAAAGAGAATATAAAGCTCTTTTTGATCAGGAAATACCTTTACATTTTCTGCTTTTTTCTTCAAATTAAAAAATACATCAATATCAACCACACTTTGCGAATATTTGCATTCACCAAAAACAACATGACCTGTATTTTTACCAATTCCTACTATATCAATCTCTGACTTTGAATCCCACCACTTGCCTACTCTGTCTAACTGAATATCAATCTCTTTTGTTTTTATTAAATCCATTAAAATTTGCCTGCAAATTTCTTCATAAACAAAACTTATGTGATTTGTCACAATTTTTGACTTGATATTTTCAACTACATATTTAGTATTGTCAAGTTCTAATTGTTCTCTGTAGGGATATACAAACTTAAACCAGAAATCTATGAAATTATCGTTTATAAAATATAACCCTCTTTTGCTTTTTTCTGGATACTCCTCTGTTATTGGAACTTCTCTTCTTACAATATCAAGGTCCATCAAAGTATTCAAATACTTTGTAAGTTTTGTTTGCGCTACAGAAAGGCTCTGGGCAATCTGGCTGAGTTTATGGTTTCCAAGCGCAATGCTTTTAATTATCGAAAAATAGCTTCCTACCTCATGAACTTCCTTTTCAAGCAAAAATACAGGCTCTTCATATAAGAAGCTCTGTCTGCTTAGAATATTTTCTTCAATTGCCTTGTAAATATCGCCTTCAAACTTAAACATCTCTAAATATTTTGGAACACCGCCAACGATGGAATATATCCATATAAATTGGTCGTCTGACACTTCAGAAAAAAATTCTTTTGCATCTTTGAAAGAAAACTGCTTTAGCTTTATTTGTCCTGTTCTTCTACCGTACAAAGGACTTGAATAAGAAAGAGCATGTTCTTGCATCATTCCCACCAAAGAACCACTCAAAATAAGCATAAAACTGTGGTTTTTTAGCTTTTCATCCCAGATTCTTTGAACAACCGAAGCAAAAGCTGGGTTTGTTTTGCACAAATTTTGAAATTCATCAAATACTATCACTACTTTTTTATCAATTTTTGAATTTACTATAACATCAAAAATATCATCCCAACCTACACCAGATAATCTTTCAATCAAAGGATTTTTTAAAAAATTGCCTACAGCTTTTTTAAAATACTCTATGTTTTGATTCTCCGCCTCTTCAGAAGCCAAAAAATAAATAGCAGGCTTGTGTTGAATAAATTTTTTAATAAGTGCAGTCTTGCCAATTCTCCTTCTTCCATAAATAACAACAAGCGATGAATTTTGCTCTCGATACTGTTTCTCTAAAAAATCAAGTTCTTTGCTGCGGTTTATAAACTTTTTCATAAAAATCACCTCATGTTTATTATACTCTATTTTATTATACTTTAAAGTATATTTTGTGTGTCAGCGTGAAGAATATCTTCAATATCATATCATCTTTATTTTTTTCTTTTTAAACAATTTTGCTCTTTTCTCTTTACTTGTCAAAAATATTTTTTAGAGATGTTTGATGTAAATGCTGATAGTTTTTGAGTCTGTTTAGAATTGAATAAAATGTATTTTCCTTGCCTTGATTAGTTATATTAAAGAGTTCTCAGAAATTCAAGCACAGCATCGTTTGCATTTTGGACATAGATAGGTAACAACACAGCTTCTAAGCCAATTGCATCATAGCTTACAAGTAGCCAGCATCCTTTTTTGAACTTGAATGTCTGCTTGAACATATCTTCACTTATACCAAAAGCATCTGTTATTCTCTCCTGGTCAGATTTTCTCGGGAGCTTGCTGACAAAGTATGTATGCGGCTGTGCCATAATATTGGTGTTAAGGTAAGTAATCCTCTGGGTTGCAATACCTATCCCCAAGCCAAATTTTCTTCCTCGCCTTGCCAAGTGCATTACAACCTCGCTTGAACGCTCGTAAGAATCCTTTGCATCCTGTGGAATGAACTCATCAGCCTCGTCAAATATGAAACTTACAACAGGGTCAATCTTGCCGCTTCTGCGCCTGTCTTCAAAAATCGCCATGCCAATCTGATATGCAATATTTCGCAGCTCATCAGGATCATGCGATTGAAATATC
The DNA here is from genome assembly GCF_000022325.1 of Caldicellulosiruptor bescii DSM 6725. Taxonomy (NCBI): domain Bacteria; kingdom Bacillati; phylum Bacillota; order Caldicellulosiruptorales; family Caldicellulosiruptoraceae; genus Caldicellulosiruptor; species Caldicellulosiruptor bescii. The sequence goes on from NC_012034.1 coordinate 2,827,288, forward strand.
ACAAGCGCTTTTTCGTCTGGTCTGTTGAGAATGTCAATGAGCAATTTTGGTCAATAACATTTTCATTTGAAAATCCAAACTCTTTAAGTTCTTCATACCTCATACGATTTGTCAACTCCTCATCAAGCAAGAACGCCTCTGCACCAACCATGGGAAGATTTGACTCTATCCCTATCGAAATACTTTGGTCGCTGTCGATTATAATCTCAAAATTTGTCGGAATTGCAAGGCATCTTATCTTTGTTGCATCGTCCAAAGGTTCTTCTTCTTGCTCTTCCCAGTCGCGGTAAACTGGAATCTGCGCCATCATAGTTACATCCCGAGCAAAATCCCATCGCTCATATTTGATTTTTTCATCCTCATGCTTCATTATTATTTTTCCTCTTGCTCTATAAGCGCCTGCAAAGAAGGTTATAAAGTTGCTGCCTTCATCTTTAATGCATGTTCCGTCTATTGCAACAAAGTTTATCTCTCTTTTCCCAAAAAGCTTTCTATCTTCTGCGTGAGGCTGTGATGAAAAGTTTAGTTTTAAAAATATTTATTCCAGTCAATTATGTATTATTTTAATACTGTATTGCAAAAGTCTTGCAGATACTTTAAACTTTTCTCCAAGTTCTCATCATATCTTTTCATTGAGGTTTTTATAGAATCTTTCCAGTATCCATATATCTGAGAGAGCTTGGACATGGGCAATCATACCTTTCAATTTTGATTTATCTTTAAAATAGTTTATACCCCCATTGAGTGTGATAGTTATTTACATAAAATACTTTTATATAATACCTTTCGACATATATTGACATAATCCTCTATTTTAATGCAATTTTCAGAAAAATTGATTTTTTATTAGTTTTATCTTTGATTTTTAAATAATAATTGTGATTATTTTGCATTATTGTTATTACATTTTATTCCTTTTCAGCTTCTGTATTTAGTTTTATGAAATAAATTATGACTTTTGTATTTACCAATTGCTGTCGACCTGCAGTACCCCCAAAAACCCCCGGGGGTCGACAGCAAAAGGTAATTTCTGGTATGTGTTGACTTTCAAGAGCTTGTGGTGTATAATAGAAACAACATACTGCAGCTTGAAAACTTAACCATTTGTTCCTTGTTGCATTCTGCAAGCTATCCACGGGTTTGTAGCCTCCCCTTTGGGGATTGAAATAGGCTTTCTAAAATTTCTTCAACGTCTTTTTTGCTTGGTTTGTAGCCTCCCCTTTGGGGATTGAAATAAAAAGCTGAGGAAAGTGATTTTCTATCAGGACGAGTTTGTAGCCTCCCCTTTGGGGATTGAAATTTGCTAAAAATGTCGCAAAAACCGTTATACCAGCTGGTTTGTAGCCTCCCCTTTGGGGATTGAAATTGCCTTATTGATGAATTATCTATGATAGATTTAAAGTTTGTAGCCTCCCCTTTGGGGATTGAAATAGGGAATTGTAAAGAAGGAAAATACCAGCTGTGATGGTTTGTAGCCTCCCCTTTGGGGATTGAAATCAATATTTTCATAGCTTTCATACACATAATTTTCAGTTTGTAGCCTCCCCTTTGGGGATTGAAATATAATTTTCATTTGTACATAAATGGTGTTGAAGCAAGTTTGTAGCCTCCCCTTTGGGGATTGAAATAATCCTTTTAACCTCATGGGTCGTGTAGGGAGTAGGTTTGTAGCCTCCCCTTTGGGGATTGAAATTCTTAAGACCACTTTTTGTTTTAACAAGTTTAACAGTTTGTAGCCTCCCCTTTGGGGATTGAAATTTAACCTCTTGTCTCCATCAGGAACTGGAGCAAGAGTTTGTAGCCTCCCCTTTGGGGATTGAAATCGGGGATGTTTTTACCTGCCCAATTTTCGATGACTAGTTTGTAGCCTCCCCTTTGGGGATTGAAATATTTCACAGATGATGCAGTTAGGCGTTCTTACAATAGTTTGTAGCCTCCCCTTTGGGGATTGAAATGCTGGCTGGGTTCTGTTAGTTTTTTTCAGTGTCGCCCGTTTGTAGCCTCCCCTTTGGGGATTGAAATGCAAAAAATCAAGTACTTTTTTTATTTTTTAAAGTTTGTAGCCTCCCCTTTGGGGATTGAAATGCATTAATTCTTTTTCTGTTTCAGCTAACATAGCCGGTTTGTAGCCTCCCCTTTGGGGATTGAAATATTTTTTGAATGAGATAATGCAGAAGACGAAAGGAGAGTTTGTAGCCTCCCCTTTGGGGATTGAAATAAGAAATAGAGAGAAAAAGAAAAGAAGAACAACAAAGTTTGTAGCCTCCCCTTTGGGGATTGAAATTTTGCTTTGCTTATCCCTTTAGCTTTGCTGCTTACTAGTTTGTAGCCTCCCCTTTGGGGATTGAAATCTATTTCAGTAGTTGCTAATGGTTTGTCAACGTCTTGTTTGTAGCCTCCCCTTTGGGGATTGAAATTTTTACAATTACTATTATACTCGAAATTTTTATTTTGTTTGTAGCCTCCCCTTTGGGGATTGAAATTAACCGGCTCTCCTGTTACCCTTATAACACTTGTTCGTTTGTAGCCTCCCCTTTGGGGATTGAAATGTGCGGTATCTGGAAAAGATTTTGTAATTCAAGATTGTTTGTAGCCTCCCCTTTGGGGATTGAAATAACGTTTTAAAAAGGATGGCTGAAGGTGAACGTGTTGTTTGTAGCCTCCCCTTTGGGGATTGAAATTGGAGAAATCAGGTAAACTGTCCATAACGTCCTCAATGGTTTGTAGCCTCCCCTTTGGGGATTGAAATGCATTAATTCTTTTTCTGTTTCAGCTAACATAGCCGGTTTGTAGCCTCCCCTTTGGGGATTGAAATATTTTTTGAATGAGATAATGCAGAAGACGAAAGGAGAGTTTGTAGCCTCCCCTTTGGGGATTGAAACTAATATAGCAGAGCTATACTTTGTAGTGTTTCTTCAGTTTGTAGCCTCCCCTTTGGGGATTGAAACTTTTCATCTATGATGTCCATCAACTTTTCAACAGTGTTTGTAGCCTCCCCTTTGGGGATTGAAACACAATGTACATTAATCTGTCAGGGAATATTGCTTTTGTTTGTAGCCTCCCCTTTGGGGATTGAAATAAGAAATAGAGAGAAAAAGAAAAGAAGAACAACAAAGTTTGTAGCCTCCCCTTTGGGGATTGAAATATATTTGACCTTCTTACCACCTCAATCACCCTCTTAGTTTGTAGCCTCCCCTTTGGGGATTGAAATTAACCGGCTCTCCTGTTACCCTTATAACACTTGTTCGTTTGTAGCCTCCCCTTTGGGGATTGAAATGTGCGGTATCTGGAAAAGATTTTGTAATTCAAGATTGTTTGTAGCCTCCCCTTTGGGGATTGAAATTGTGAAATATTCTGTTTTGTTTCTTCTTCAAATATAGTTTGTAGCCTCCCCTTTGGGGATTGAAACCATCGAGTAATGCGGACTGCAACTTCTCATAATCATGTTTGTAGCCTCCCCTTTGGGGATTGAAACCACACCTCACCTTCTTTTAACTGCTTTTCAATTTCCTGGTTTGTAGCCTCCCCTTTGGGGATTGAAACACATAAGTAAAAACGGTAAAACTAAGTAGAACAAAAAGGTTTGTAGCCTCCCCTTTGGGGATTGAAATAAGAGCTTGAAGATTATATAAAACAAAAAAACACAATGTTTGTAGCCTCCCCTTTGGGGATTGAAACTGACAATTAAAGCATATCAAAATGCCTCAGTAGCATAGTTTGTAGCCTCCCCGTTGGGGATTAATAAGGAGTCTGAGTGTTGGAAGTAGAAGAGAAAAGGAGACCTTCTGTTGGGGATTTAAATTGCTACCAACAGGGTGGTAATATGGTAGTGCAAGTGCATGGTTTGTATGCTTTTACTTTGGAAATTAGGGAAATAAAAGAGTTTTTGCTTTAAGAATTGAATAAAAAGAAGTGTCTTCTTTTAGAAAACTGTGTTAAGGAAAGTTTCTCACCAATTTTATAAAAAAAGGGGCTTTTCATAGCCCCTTTAATCCTTGTCCGTGAACAAGTATAATCTTTTCAGGTTCTAAAATTCTTAATGTGCGTAAAATTTCAAAGTAGTTAGAATGAGCAGAAAGAGGAATATCAAAATAGTGAACCTCAAAATTCTTTATTACCTTTATCATCTCATGAATATACTGCTGTTCTTCTATATATCCGCTTTTGATAAACCCAAATGCACTGCCGTTCAAAAGTTGAACATACTTTACTGCAATGCTGTTTGGCTGAAGCATACCAGAGCTTGCAACCACAACTTCTGCTTTTTTAATATTATTTTCAACATTATTTGAATTACCAAGACTAACATTGTAGAAGAAATTTTTCTCTCTTTTTTCTAAGTAATAAAGACTTATCTCTTTTGCCAGCCCGTCAACAATCACCTTCGGCCTTGTTCTGCAATAGGCATTTATAATTGCTAAAACTTCCTGAGCTCTGCCGATAGAAAACGCAGGTATAAAAACCTTCAGTTTTAATTTTACCAGAAAATCCACCGCATGCGCCAAACACCTTGCAGCATCCTCATACTTGATAGCAAAATCTTTTATTCCATATGTGTGTTCGCAGACAAGATAGGTTACCTTTCCTTTTTTCAAAATTTCTTGCAATGACATGCCTTCCAATATCATCTGACTGTGCAGAGAAAAATCGCCTGTGTATATGAGTCTTCTGTTGCCAAAATAAATGTCAAACCCTGCAGAACCCAAAATATGTCCGTTTGGAAACGCTGATACTTTGAATTTGCCAATCTCAAACTCTTCTGCATATTGGATAAAGTTAATTTTCTTCCCTCTCAGACATTCCCTGTTCATGATGAATATAAGATCAATTGTCTCTTTGGTGGCATAAACTGGTATTTGATGAGGCAGATACTGGACAAAACTGTAATGGTCGTAATGCGCATGAGAAATTAAAACAGCTTTTATCATATTTGTTGAATAACCTTTTTGTGCTAAAAATCCTTCTATGTCAACAATGCAAAATTCTCTTGGTTGACTTCCGCAGTCGATAACTAAAATTTCATTTTCAAATCTCAAAAAATGTATGTTATATTCAGGATATGTGAAAAAATGCATGTGCTCATCTTGATAATTAAAATACCACACCTTTTTTGAAATATCCTCTAAATTCTCAAAATAATAGATGTCATCAGAAGCATCAAGCCCCAATTTTACTTTTTCTTCATGCCTCAAATATTTTTCAGTCAAATGCTTCCTGCACTCCACAATTCCCAAATTGTAAAGACAATAACCTGCACGTGTTTTGACAAAAGCATCGTCTGTATCTTCTACTATCTTCACAATATCGTTTTTGCCACTTAAACAGAGTTTAAATGTTCCTAAATTTTCTTTTAGCTTTCTAATTTCATTCCAGATAAAACAGCTTTGCAGATTCCCAGAAACCTTATCTATCCTTCTTGAAATCTCTTTTGGAACTTTTTCAAATTCCTCAACCAAAAACAGCAAATCTGAAGCAATATTTAAATCTTCCTCATTGCATATCAGTAAATATCTCTCTATTTTTTCCCTTTCTGACTCAAAAATATGAAATGCTAAATCTGTATAGCCCATTTTAGCAAGTGAAGCAATATAAATAATCTTTTCGCTCTCTTCACCCATATCGATTAGTTTTGACGAAAAAAGAAAACAGGGAATGTAATATTCGGATTTATAAAGTTCTCTGCACAGTCTTTTTTGTTCAGCAACATCATTTCTTGCAAGAGCTTTGAAACTTTCATGTACCTCTGAAGTCATTTTATCACCTGCTTGCTATTGCTTTTATTGAGGCGGTGCAGGTTCAAAGTCATTCAGCAGTATACGTGTTGCTGCCTGTTTTATATTTGTATCAAAATCGCTTCTTTTTCGGATATAATCCAAATATTTGTATATATCAGATTTGCTAAAGTTGTTCAGCACATCTTTTGTTATCTGCAGAACAATTGCCTGCTCTTCGCTTGTAAGTTTTACAGGCTTGTCTGGATAGCCCATTTGTTCATATAAAAACTTTAGAATATCCTTGTCAACTATGTTTTTCCAGTATGGCTGTATGTTCAGCAGAGCTATTCTTCTTATATTTTTGTTGTCAGTAAGCAAAATGTTTTTCAACTTTTCTTTAATAATTTCCCTCAGCTTTGGACTTACTGTTATTACCTCTTTCAAAACGCGATGAATTGACGAAAGAGCTGATAAATCTTTGCATAAAAGCAGTTCATCGGCCATAAGTGTGCAGTATGTTTCTGAACCCTGTACTATAAAAAACGCATACTCTGCATATTTCAGGTCTTTTTCTTTTTGAGCAAGCTCCTTTACAAAGTTAAGACTGTCTGCACCTAAAAAGCCAAGCGTTAAAATTGCGTTTTTATAATCTCCCAGTTTTGCATCTTTTCTTTTCAAAACAGCATCTTCCAAATACGGAGCCAAATCTTTATCTTTTGTATATCTCAAACAATAAACCATAGAAGAAAAAGCTGAATAGTTGCTGTCAAATAGATAATTTAATATCTCTTTTTTAAAATCTTCATTCTTTTTCTGCTTAGAATAAGCAATGCAAAGCTGTTTAAAATAAGTAAAGTTTTTTTCTGACCCGTTTTTGATATTTTCAGCATGATTATTCTGGCTTTCTGCTGACTCTTCCGCTATATAATCTTTTATAACTGCCTGAATAATGCTTTTTGCAAAATTTTTAAGAAAATTGTAGTTTATTTCAAAATAATTTTTAAGTTCAATTACACCTTCTTTTCCCATGTATACGTCAAATTTTTCTTTAAAAAAGTTTGCAATTGCTCTATCTGTTGTATTATCTCTTTCAAGCGTGGTAAGCAGAAAAATCATTTGATTAATAAAATTTGTATTTTTTGAATATACAAGCATTTTTAAAAGTTCAAACTTTATATAGTTCAAATGTTTGATATCTGAAAATCTGCTGTATGCCATTTGAATAAGTTCGCTGTCAGAAATTTTGCCAATTGCTAAAAGCGCAATCTTTATCTGTGGATACCAGCTCCATCTTGATATTATGTGCTCCAAAGTTTTTACCGCCACATTTCTATCATACTTGGCAACTTCACAGATGACATCTGAAATGTCTTCATGATCCTCTACGTCATTAGAAATTATTCTATTGACAGTTTTCGATGCATACAGCATCGGCTCAATAGGACAAATTCCTTCCCTGAGCAATTTGTTGCATTGAAATATAAGTTTTCTTTTAAATTCTGAGCGAACATAACCATACTTTGGCTGGCGTAAAAGCCCAAAGATTAGTTCAAACTCCTCAACATCCTCTCTTGAAAACATCCACATAAAAAGTCTGTTTGAAACATAATTAATCTTATTTGTCCCAATAATGGCACCTTCAAAAATTTTATCATCTGGACGATAAAAAGGTTCAAAAAGATTAATATCAAGTTCTCCAAAGTCTTTTATCACCTTTTCCATCTTAAAATCACTCCTCTTTATATCTTTTGTTTTGCAGTCTTCACGTCAGAGTCAACATCAAGGTCTATTGGAGGATTCATACTGTCATTAACAATAACTCTGAGTTTTAAATATTTGTTTTCGTCTATTTCGTATTCTATGTCAATAGGAGTGCCTGGTGTAACAGGGGATCTGAAGCTGCCTATAAACGACTTTTGAATTCTCATTTTACAGTCATAAGGATCTTCCCCTGCATATATATCAATTTTTATGCCACTTGGGCTTGAAACTCTGAAAGAATTTTTAATCACACCTTTGTAAGGAACAGGCTGGTTTTTGGTAATTATCTCCCTTGGCAGCCCTTCCTCAACGTCTATCATTATAGCCTCTGCCAAAACAGTTCGGGTTACAATTTCCATTTCGGCAGAAGCTTCCTTTCTTACAGCTATGTCTAAAACAGAGGGTTTTTCTGTCTGTCTTTTTATTTCTACCTCATAGAATGAAAAAATTGACGCACCTCTTGCCACAGCTTCAATTGGATTTGGGGCTCTTATAACCTGACTTTTTGGAAAAAGTTCTTTTAATCTCTGAATTATCCTGTAATAAAAACTCATTCCTCCTGTTGCAAAAACATAATCTATTGAATTTTTATCAATTTCGTATCTTTCAAGTGTTTCAAAAATAGGATCAATTATGTTTTTGCACTTTTCAAACTCTTCAATTGTCTTTAATTTTGTTCCTGATGAATAATACAAATCTCTGGTTGCATCATTGTATTCTTTTAGTGTAATGCTAAAAAGCCAGGATTTGCCACGCCAGAACTCTGGAATGTTAATCTTGAACGATGGATTTGTCTTTTCAATTTCAGGATTTAGCATAACCTGGTTTGAAAAAAACTCTTTTGCCTTCTCGCAAAATACCATGAGTTTGTTTGCCATTTGTGTTTGCTCTTCAGATTCAATATCACCTTCTTTTATTCTGTTTTCATCAAAAAATTTGCTAAGCAAATACAGCGCAGCTGCTTTGTCAAAGTCAATTCCGCCAAGTTCGCTATACCTGCCAACAGCCTTTTCTTCAACTTTAAGACAGTTTTCACTCTGGACAACGTCCATCACAACAATATCGCACGTCCCACCCCCAAGGTCAAAAACAAGCACTCTTTTGGGAGTAGAAATATCAATTTTTCTATCCTCTTCAACAAGTTCAAACTGGTCGTTTATAAAGTCAATGAAAGCTGCTGTTGGTTCTGGAATTATTCTTATCTTTTCAGGGTCAAAACCTGCTTTTATGGCTGCATTGCGTGTATCTCTTATCTGATCTGTGTTAAACGATGCTGGGACTGTAATTGTCACCTGCTGAACAGGTTTTTCGCCCGAATTTAACTCAATTGTCCTTTTGCACATCTTCAAAATATGAGCAGCAACATCAACAGGGGTAAATTTCATATCATCTATTTCAAACATTGCAGAGGTGCCCATATATCGCTTGCTATTTGATATTGTCCTTTTTGGATGATACTGTTTCATCTGTTTTGCCTTTTTGCCCACAACAATATTTTTGTCAAAGTCCAAAAACAAAACTGAAGGCAATATTTCTTCCTGAACCGAACTGTTGTATTCATTAAGCTGTGTTATCTTCATAACATGCGGTTCAACTCCGCCTCTTGCCTTTCGCTTAGCATAGGATACAACTGTATTTGTTGTGCCAAGGTCAATGCCAATGTGCATTTTTATCATCCCCCTCAAGATATTATCTTTACAAACTTGTGTGCAATTGTTTTTTGATTCAAAGTCCATCTGGGATAGAGCACTTTCGCAACAAAAGTCTGTTTGGCAGATTGCACAGGTTTGTCGCTCCTGTATATTGAACCTATCTCTTCTTTTTTGACATTTATTTCAGAATTGTACTCTTCTTTATCCAAATGTCCTATGATATTGTACAGACTTAACACTGCAAGAAAGTTTGTAAATATTTCATGCGCCGTGCCGACGTCTGCCTGCTCAAACCCATTTGCATATATGTAAATTCTGTCCAATAAATTTCCAAACTGTGGTGAATTCAAATCGTTGAAAAGTTTTATGAGAATTTTTTCTGGCAGCTGCTGTCTATCCTGCAAAAGAGCCTCTTTTTCTCTTTGAAGTTCTGAGTTGATTGCTTTTAGTTCTTCTATCTGCTCTTGATACATATTAAGCATTAGCTCATAATTTTTAATCTTTTCTTTGAACTTTTCTAATTCACGGTTCTCTAAATTGTTTGTATTTTCTAAAGATTGTTTTATATTTTTTTCTTCTACAGATTCTAAATTTTTATTCTCTATCGCATTTCTTTTGTATACAAACAAACCTCTTTTTTCGGCTTCCTTTAATAGTTTGTTATAAATATATTCTATTTCATTTTTGTATGATGATGCCATCTCCATATATTGCTTAAAAGCTGTTTTTGATCTTGGGTCAATCATAATCAATCTTCTGTTTAATTCTCCGAAAAACTGAGGGTCTCTTTCGCCACAGATTTCATAAAGGCTTCTTTTAATATTACTAAAAACATCTTCTGTCTTTTCATTCATTTCATTTGCAAAATATCTTACTATAAAACTTCTTACAAAAGCTTCAATTATAAATCTATCCTTTTTTACATTTTCTAAGCCATCATTTACAATAAGTCTGAATGCAAAGTTCTCTGAATATATATAATCCTCTATCAGTTGAATTTTTTTAAAATCAAACTGGTACTTACCAAGCTTCTCTTTTATAAACTTTGATAAGCTGATAAATTTGCTATTTTCTTTCAAGCACTTGCTGGCACCTGCAATTGTAAGCACTTCAAGCTCAAATTGAAATTTTTCAAATTCCAGCACATTTTTAAGTTCATTTCTCAAAAACAACCTGTAATTTGGCTTTTCATAATTTCCATTTTTAGTCTCTCTTCCCTGCACAATCATATTTTTTTCTCTGCCAACATACTCGTTCATAGTTTTAAGTCCCCTTTCAAACAATTGATTTTATTTTTTAACATTTTTATATTTATATACCCAGTTCATATTTATTAGTAACTTCCACTTTTTTAATTCAATAATTTTTTATTAATGTAATAAGTTGTCTAATAAATAATTATACCATTAATGTTACTATATAGAACTACAAATTATTCCACGTATATTTAAAAGAAAATTTACAGTTTCCAATTTTTTGAGTATAGACCTCTATCAAATAAGTAATCATTATTCCCCTCTACATGCCTCTTATATGTTCTAAAACCTCTTAACCTTACTTGTTCTAAATTGTATTCTCCTTCTAATTTCCCAAATAATCTTTCAATTTTTGTCCTTTGCTTATACAACCTTTGCCCTTCTTCACTTCTTAAAAATTCCATATTTTTTATCCTCAAAATATTTTTTACATTACCGAAACCCTTACTATTTCTCTTATTTACCGCCGCTACAAACTTTATCTCAAGTTTATCTGCCACCTCAAACCACTTTACACAATCATAACCTGCATCCGCTAATATCACATCAAGCCAAATATCTTAGATCAATACAAAAGTTCTACTACTCTACTGTCATGGACATTTGCACGTGTCAACCACCATGCTATTGGTATAACCTCATCTTCAACTGTTGCTATTACATGTAATTTATACCCATTGAAAAAACCTAAACTAATACATACTCCTACTTCTGCCTCTTTGTCACCCCTCGAGCTTCTCAAAGGGGTAGAATCTATAGCACAAACTTTTGTCTGCGGTTCTATTCTTCTTGCTAAAATTCTTGCTATTTCTTCTATATATTCTTCTTCAATTACCTTTGCCCATTTCGAAAAATATGAAATGTCAAAAGCTCTTCTCTATCTCCCTATAGCTTTTTTAAATTCTTCATCTTCGTTTATCTTGTATTCTAATTCCCTGAAGCTGTTTATCTTGTTTTTGACTTTGTAAACAAAACAAGCTATTATATGGCTTAACTTAAACTTCTTTGGTCTTTTACTTCTGCTGCTTTTTATCTTTAATCCCATGGCTTTTATTACTTTCTCAACTGTCATAAGTATCTTTAATAATTTTTGTTTTTGTGTTTTAATAAAATTGGTCATTGCCATCCTCCTTTGTTATGTGGTTTTTGTCTTCTCTTCCTATAATTTTACCTCAAGGAGGATGGCTTTTTATATATCTATTTATTATCTTTTATGTTAATCTCTTTTATTCAACAACATAGTACATATTTTTTAAACGAAGTATTATTAGATTTTAAAAAAGACTTGATGAAATTGGGGTATTTAAAAATCTTACAAAAGACCAGCTTGAAAGAATTGACAAAAGTTATGTTTTGCCAGACTTCTCTGAACTGGAAAGTGACATCCTTTATAAAGTAAATTTAAAAGAGAAAGAGATTATCTTTTACATTAATTGCGTAATTGATCTTGAGTATATATTGGATTGACTTAAACCAAGTAGAAAGCATTTTTCAAGTGAAAGACATACTGAGCTTAATATTGAAGCTCAATATAGTCTCTTCTTTTTTCAACAAACTCATCTTAATCCTTCTCAAAAGTTATGATAGCAAAATAAAAGAAATATTGTCATTGAAATTTCCAAGGTGAAATCTTTTCTGAAATTCCATACAAAATTCATCAGAAGAAAAAATTTCTGGTATTTCTTTCTCAAATTTATCCCAGAATCCATCGCTGCAGATGATGAATCTATCTTCATCAATAATTTCTGTCTCATTTCTATAAATTTGGACCTCTGTACGATAATTATCTGCTATTATTGCAGAAGTTAGAGCATGCTTTTTAGAATGAGTCTTTGCCTCATCCACAGTTATGTAGCCACTTGAGATAAGATCTTCAACCACAGTATGGTCTTTTGTTAATCTAATTGCTCTTTGTCCAAGTAATCTATACACTCTGCAATCGCCTACATTGAAAACCTGAACTTTGCTGCCAACAATCAAGACTCCTGCTACTGTGCATCCCATTCCAAAACTGTTTGGATTTGTCCGCGCGTAATTTTCTAATTCATCTCTTGCAATTTTAATTGCATCTTCAACAGAAAGCTTTTTTTCAATGATATCATCTTTATAACTTTTCAAAATTTCTAAAACCATCTTTGATGCCAACTCACCTTTGGTGTGTCCTCCTATACCATCTGCAACAGCAAGAAAAATATTTTTACCATCAATATCTATACTCTCACATTTTTCCATATTTGTACTACTTATAATTTTTTCGAAAACTAACAAGGCGTCTTCGTTTGTATCTCTCGAATTTCCTTTATTTGTAAAATAAAAAACTTTAAACATATTTTCAACTCCTATCTATGTTTATTATTGTAATTCATCTACTGTAAGTTCTAAGGATAACGAAAGAGATATTCTGTCGCCCTTTTTGATTACATCTTTGCCCTTTATCTTCATTCCATTTATATAAACTCCATTTGTGCTATTTAAATCCTCAACATACCAGATACCTGCCTGTTTGAAAAATTTTGCATGTCTTCTTGAAACAGTTTTATATTCCCCCAAATATTCTTTCCCTTTTTCATGTCTGCCTACCACATCGCCACTAAAAACTTCTAACACAAAATCTTTCCCTCTCAAAATAATTTTGGAAACTTCAACCATTGTTCTATCATCGAAAGACTCTTTTTTAAAAGATTCTTTTCTTTCTATCCCTTCAGCCTTCTTAGCTTCTCTGACTGCATTGTTCTCAGTTACAGGCACATTTATTATATCTGCCATGCATTTGACGCAGATTATTTCGTCAGGAGGATTTTGCCAATTACAATTCGGACATATCTTATATCTCTCCATTTATGAACACCTCAGCATCTTTTTGGTATGGTATGCCTATTATAACTATTTTATCTTTTTGATTAATAATCTGAAGAACTCTTTCTTTTTTCTTTTTTATCCAGAGTGAATAATCATTACTCAAAGACTTATTAAAAAGGAAAAATCGCTGATTTTCTGAGCCTTTCCAAATCAATTCACTTTCAAGCCCTTTTATAAAAGGGGAATCTACTATTGCATCTATTAGTTTCAAGATATTTTTATGTTTATTCAAAAGGTATTCATATGTGTATCCAGTATAAACAAGAATGTCATCAAAAAAGTCTCTTATAGAACTTAAAAGAATCTGCAGTGGTACATGCTGGTCAAATGGCTCTCCACCACTTATTGTTAGTCTTTTGCAACCAAAACTCTTCAGGATATTAGTAACCTGTTCTATTTTAATTGCTCTGTTTTTATCAAATTCCCATGTATGCGAAGACATGCATCCTTTACATCTTATTGAACATCCCTGCAGCCAAATACCAACTCTTTTACCAGGTCCAAGTGTGTAAACAGGATAATGTATAATATTAACTAATAACTCTTCCATTAAGTTCCCACCTGTCATCTTTTTTAAGTAATTCATTAATCACCACAGTACTTTCTGCTTGAGGAAACAACTTAAACAGAAGCTCTGAGAGAGGATTTATAAATAATAGTTCAAGTTTATTGCCTATTCCTCTTCCACCCATGGACAGGTCTTTTACAATTTCTTCATATATCTTTTGCTGCACATTATCTGATATTTCAAGCTTTACCCCCTTATCTTCTTCAAGTTTTATCTTAACATTATTCAACATTTTATCCAATATTCTTTTTACATTTTCATTGCGTATAAAATCAAATACAATAATGTTTTCTCCTATACGATTCAAAATTTCAGGTCTTGCAATCTTGAATGTAAAATATTCTTTTATGGCTTCAGTCAAAATCTTCTCAATTTCATCATAACTCATTTCTGGTGAGATACGCTGTATTTTTTTGCCATCCGACGTCACTTCAAAAACACCAAGATTAGATGTAAATATTATTAGACTTTCAGAAAAGTATACAGTTTCTCCTCTGCCAGAGGTAAGTCTACCATCGTCAAGTATTTGTAAGAAAATATCAAGTATTTTGGGATGAGCTTTTTCTATCTCATCAAAGAGGATTACTGAAAAAGGATTTTGTTTTACAGCATTTGTCAATTCTCCACCAACATCATATCCCACATATCCGGGCGGCGCACCAATGAGTCTTTGGTCAGAATGTTCGTGTGAAAACTCTGACATATCAAATCGTATATAATGATGCTCACTTCCAAATATTAATTCTGTTATAGCTTTTGCAAGTTCAGTTTTCCCCACACCGGTTGGCCCTGCAAAAAACAAAACGCCTTTAGGTCTGTTTGAATATCTCGAAAATTGTGAACCCGAAAGATTGAAAAAAGCTCTTCTCAATATAGTAGCTGCTTGTTTTATAGCTTTTTCTTGCCCCATAACTCTTCTTTTTAAAAATTCCTCTGCGTTATTCAACCTGTCTTTATCTACTTTTGCCCATGGATTTTCGCTGACACCAACTTTGTATCTCCTTGTTGCTTCACCAATTTCTCTTGCACTCAGATTTTCTCTCTTTGACAAAACTACTATAGAAAGCATTTCCCTTGCAAACATGCCAGATGTCAGATTTACAAAATCTTTTATCAATTCTTCTTTTTTGCTGTCAGGTAAACTTGTCCACTCATCCATTCGCGGTAAAAGAGCCTGTGCTATCCATCTTCTTATCTCAAAATCAGGTTTTGGAATAGGAATTGTTCTTATTCTTGGATTTTCTACAGTATACCATGGCGGTAAATCATTTTCTTTTTCTACAAGGAAAATTATTGGATTAAAAGAAGGTGGATTACCTTTTTGGTTTATGTTAATAGAGAGCTTGAATGTGTGGTAAAGAAAATCTGGTAAATCTTTGCTGCAAGAAATCTCTGGCAATCTCGATGAAAAGTTAATAACAACAGCTGTCTTTTCATCTCCTGTAATAAATTTTTCTATAGTTTCATACACATCAAGCAAAGACACAACTTTATCACCAATTTTTCTTCGAGTAAGGTTTGCAAATATTCCTTCATCTCCCTTTAATAGTCTAAATCCTTCAAGAGGAACATACTCTATTACAATTTTGTAGTTGTCATATGTAGTAAGCAAATGAGCAATAAATTGAGTTATATTCATGGGTATATATTTTTCACCCTGTGGAAATGGAAATAGGTCATAAATATTCCCAAAAAGAATAAACTGAGATGTTATAGAACAAAACCTTAGAAGCTCTTTTGCAAACTTTGGTATGCCTTTGATTTTTTCAGGTATTATTTCGTTTGCCATACTTTACACACTCCTTTGTCTATGTTGTATATCATTGCTTTTAATATTTTGATGTCTTTTTGCGTATTCCATTTTTTCTTTTTTCAGGTAATAAAATCTCATTTCAGGCTCAATCCTCTGTTTGTCTTCAATCACTATCCCTTCCTGACTTAAAAGTTGTTTAATTTTATCATAGTCAGAACACCACTTTTTTGCTATAGATATATCCTTATGTTTTTCATATTCACTTAAACTCCCTTCATCTTCAACATACCTTACAAACATAATTTTTATTCCGTCATTTTCATATTTTATCCTCAAAATATAATCCTCTCCAAAAGGTGTTCTAATTTCTACTATTTCACCCTTTGATAATCTTTCCATTAATCCTTCTTCTACAACAGAATAACCTAACTCTCTTATTTTTCTAATAAACTTATCCACTGAAACCTTTCTGATTTCCTGTTCCATAATTTGCCTTTTCCTGTCAAGTAACATTTTTATAAAGTCATCAACTGCTTCTTTATGCAATATGTCCATTTGCATTAAATCATTAAATTCACTTTTCATTCCTACCTCTTCTGCAAATGTTTCGTACATTTTTAAATCATTTTTTAAAACTTCAGTTTGAATATATATTGTCCTCGCCTTTATGTAACTGAACTTGAGGTCTTCAAAAATAAGTTCTACTCTCAGTATATCATCTGTTTCTTTTGCCTCTTGTATTAACTGTTTCTTTTCTTCAGCCAACTTGAGATTTATATTTTTTAGCTTACCAAATATAGCTTCAATCTTTTCTAACATCTCTTCCTTTTTTGTAACCTTGAGGTTCTCTTCTTTAAAAATTTGTTCTACTTCAATTTGCTTTTTTACTTCAAAAGTTTTTTGCTCAAGCAATTTTTGTTTTATCTTTCTTATAATACCATGATACTCACTTGGTACTTCTTTTAAATACTTCTTTAGTATTTCAATATCTGAAGGATTATCAAATGTACACTTTTCTATAGTGTTTAGAATTTCGGCATATTGTTGCATCTTTTTGTAATATTTTATATTGCATAAATCTTTTGGGAAATTGTTCAGATACTGCTTTATAACCTTTACATTTGCATTGGGATTTTTAAATTCTTTCTCTAAATTTTCAAACAATTCTATAATTTTTTGTATCTTTTTTTTGGTCTCCAGAGCACCATCCGGTAATACATCTATAAAAGCTTTTAGTGTTTGAATATCTAAATTATCTGTCAGCTCTGTTTTAACTAAAATAATATACTCCTTCGTTTTTCGAACAATATCCTGCAGTTTTGCAATTTGCGCGTCAACCCACTGAGTATGGTTTTCACTTAATAAAATTTCCATTGTGTATTTTTCCAAAAAATCTTTCTTGCATTTCTCAAGATTTTCTATTAAATCCTCACCTAAAAAGTATGAATCAATATTTTTTAGCATGTCTTTTACATGGCCAATAGAATTATCTATTTGGTTTTTAAAAAACTCTTTATTTTCTCTGAGAGTTTCAGTCAAATTCTTATTGCCGACAAAGGTCCAACAATAAGTAAAGCTACTCATGCTATCATCCTCTTAATTTTTAAATTTATGTTTAATTATCATAACGTCTTAAAATTTTGGATAATACTGAAATAACAGATAAGACAAAATAAAAATACACTGAGTTAATTAAAATCTTGTTTGCTGTGCCATTAATGAAATATTCATAGGATGAAATGTAAGAAAAATAGAACATAATAACACAAACATACAAAATTGATAATCCTGCAATTTTAATCTTGGTAAAATGAAAATATTTTTTATATAAATAATATGATAATAATGATATAACAATCAATACAAACATATAATAATTTCTACTGTTATCAAAATATTTTTTAGCTATGACACCGTAAAAATACTTTTCTGTGGTAAAATATAATATCAACCTTGTTGCTATCAAACCCATAAGGTAAAATACAGCCACTTTATATATACCTTTTAATGTTTTTTTAATATCTCTTAAAAGCTTTTTTCTACGAACTGCTTGATGTAATTTGTAACCTTTTATTATCCAATCGACTGCTTCAGACACTGAAAATTCTGCCTTACACCATTCAACTATTTCATCTGCTATTCTTTCTAAAATCTTACTATCTTTTGCCCCTTTAAAAACCATTTCTTCAACTTCATCAATGCTGAATCCCAAATTTATAAATTTTAATGCTAATATTGGCTTTACTTTTATCGTTTTCCACCTGACAGCCTCAATCACACTAACATTATTTTTTTTCCATTCTTCGGCTTCCTCAGCACTAAATCCTTTTTCAGCCCAGTTCTTTGCTTCATTAATATCAAATCCGTATTTCTTCCATTTTTGAGCATCTATCTCTGAAAGACCATTCATAATATAATGAAAAATACCCTTTTCAACAAAATCAAATATTTTATTCTTATCTATTCCTTTTTCTAACAATTCAAGAATATCAAAAGCAGTAATGCACTTTCTTTGCCACTCGTAAGCATTTTTAGGACTGAGTCCAAGGTTGTCAAATATAGCAGATTCTTTTGGGCTAAAACCATAATTATACCATTCCAATGCAATATTGCCCTTTCTAAAACCAGCTAAGACCCATTCTTTCATGTCTTTTGCAGAAAATCCAGCTTCCCAAAAAGTTTTTGCTTCTTGCGGACTGAGATTTATTTCAATGCCTACTTTTACCCACTCAGAGTCAGAAGAAAATCCAAGTCTGTTCCATTCTTTAATATCGTATTTTTTAGTTCTTTCATCATATTCTTCATAGAATACAGGTATGTTTTTCACATTATTTAACCACTGCTTGACCTGTTCATATCCCCATCTTTTTCTGTTATTCCTCGTAAGAAGTCCTTTCAATAAAATTTTGTATCTTTCAGGAATATCTTCTGGAATTTGTACTCCCTGGGTGGCAAGAGTATTTATAATAACAGCTTCTGATAAATTAGAGAAGGGATTCTTACCTTTTAACACTTCGTATATTACTATTCCTAAATGCCACCAATCAATTTCTTTGCCAAAATAACCCGAAATTTCTTCTGGAGCCATATAAGAATATGTTCCCTTCAATGTAGTGATAACCTTAGACATCTCTTCAGACATAGCAGAAGATATCCCAAAATCAATCAGCACAAGGTCCAATGATTTTAAATCTCTTATAAGAATATTAGAGGGTTTTAAATCTCTGTGAACAATTCCCTTTTTATGCAGTGCTTCAATAGCTTCTGCAATTTCTTTTACTACAATATCAACTCTGTCTTTTACCTTTTCTAAGTTATCTTTTAAACTACCATATTGAATATACTCCATTATCTCAAAATACCTGCCGGTCTGCTCATCTTTACCCACTTCAAAAATTGTTACAACATGTTCTTTTAGTTCAAAAGAAATCTTTTTTAATCTTTCTAATACTTCAATTTTGGGAGTAATACCCTTTCTGTATAGCTTTAAAAACATCTTCTTACCATTATTTTCTATAATGTAAGCATCGCATTCTCCACCTTTGGCTGGTAATTCCTCTACTATATTGTAATTTCTAAATGTTGTCATAGTTGATTTTTCTCTTTCATTTAGAATATCTGCCTCTCTTACAGTAGCATCTTGTATATTTTCTTTATCCCACCAGCTCTCTATTACTGTTTTTTCATCCATAATTAATCCCTTCCTTGTGTTTTGTGCTTGACTACTTACATTTGGCAAACTATAGCTTTAAATAACACCTTTTCCTGTCAACAAAATTTTGTCTTCATTTTATATTAAATTATACCAATTTTATTTTTAAAATACAATTGACCATGCTGATTTATCAGTTCCAATTATCTTTTAGCTGAAGAAACAACGCGAGTTTATTTTATGATTATGCATATGGTATGTTTATTCTATAAATATATATTAACTTTGACTATAAGTCATATCTGTCATCCTCAGATGCAAAATTTTTGTTGACTGATTTATATAAGATTTAATGTATGCGGGACATGGGTTTTAATGAATTGCTGGCAGCAGCTGGATAGACGGAAACCTTTGATTAGGCTTTAAAACTTAATATTGCTGGCTTTGAGTTTGTTTTTAAGGTATGTTCTAAAATAAAAACATTGACAGTGGTGCATAATGTTGATATAATAAAATTAAACCTTTCAATCAATTTGTAGCCTGCCCTTTGGGGATTGAAATAAATATTGATGGCAAAGAAAGGAAAAAAATTGTTGTGGTTGTAGCCTGCCCTTTGGGGATTGAAATTAGCTGATGTAGTCAAACGGTTTTTTAGAGGATTTGTTTGTACCCTACCCTTTGGGAATTGAGGGAGAAGGGAGTTCGTATTATACCCTGTGGAGATTCGAAAGCAGTTTGGGCGGTGGTGGAAAATTTGCAAGGCAGGGTCTGTTGCCTTTCTACTGAGGACTGAGGTGGAGTGAAGATTTGTAGAGCCCTGCCAAAACAGTTTTATAACAAAACCCTGAACAACAATTTTAAAAACTTTTAACCCTTCGGCAAGCCTATTGAGCATTATTGATTCGCCAAGAAGAGAACTTAGCGACATCGTTTCTCACATCGTTGAACTTTTCTAATACCTATAATTTACTTTCAATGAAAAGTTTACGAAAGTCAATTTTCTGTGAAGAAAATTGTTTTGCTGCCTTTACAAACTAAATAGCAGAGTTTTGCATAATCTACCTTACACAGAACATCTGACAAAACATGTCAAGAAGCTCTGTTGAGGCAAATACTTCGTATCTACCAAAATACTCAATTCTTGAAGGAACCACATACTGTTTTTTCAAGCCATCTTTTATGACAAAGAAAAACCTCTGGTCTTCTGGATATGTTCCAAACCTTTGGTAGTATATGCTCAGAAGCTGTCTTCTTAGCATTTCTGAAAAAATCTCTGGCTGCCTGTCATATTCTAAGCAAACACCATCTTTTTGAACAAACACACCGCTGAGCAAAATTCCACTTGTCTTTGGCTGCTGGGTCCTGCATGAAATTCTCTTCAAGTAAATGCCATCAAATAAGTAATTTAAATTTTCATAAACCTTTAATACGTTCTGTGTAACAAGCTCTAAAAAAGGTGTTGCAAGGTATATTCTAAAGTCTTCGAACACCCATATGCCATCTTCAACCTCTTTTTTGTTTTTTGTTCTTATAGGTGAGATGGTAAATAGCTCAGTAGAAAAAAGACTTTTCAAAGCTTCATATACCTTAGAGTAATAAGAGGATGGCAAAAATATACCATCCTCCCTTGCCCAAAAATGAAATGTAAAGTATTTTGCCACTTTTTCATCACAGCCCATCATCTAATGGTTACTTTTATCCAGCCGGGTACTGTCCAAACCTGTCCATCCTTAAACAAAAGACGTCGTGACTTTGGAAAAATATCAGGATAGATTTTTGACTGAGTATCTACCCTTGAAAGTTTTTCAAAATGGCTCTTATTGAAAAATATTCCCACAGTTTTTGAAAGATATCCTGTTGAAAATCCTATCTGGAGCAAAAATTTATTTTTGTCAAGAGAATTTAAAATATTCAAAAGTCTTTGATACTCAGAAACAATCTGCTTTTGATTGTATTTAGAGTAAAAGGTCATTTCTTTCTGGATATAATCCTTTGCAACAGAATTTAAAATTTGGGCAACAAATTCATATGGTGAAGATGATAATCCGCTTGCCAAAAGCTTCTCCTTTAACCCTTTAACTGCAGCATTTCCTTCGATTAAATCTTTTTCAACCTTGATACTTCCATAAAGCTTTACACCAGGTTTCAATCCTTCAGCAACAATGGCAGTTGCCTGCTTTGGATCATCAATATTGCCATTTCTCGAAAACCATTTTGGCTGATTTGAACATATGTTCAAAACTTTTATTTCAAAAATCCCTGCGCTCTCTTGACCTACAAAGCTGCTGTCGCTTACCCTTAGGTATTTGAACGGCGATTCATAAGGAGTTCCAAAAATCTTCTCATCTGCATCACGGCTTACAAACTTGGGGTCAACTCTGTTTCGATTCAGAACTTTCTGATAAGCATTTGAGAGCGCACTCTCATAAAACTGCAAAAGGTTTTTCGAAAGAGCTTTTGTCATAGAAGACCTCATTGCCCCTTTTAAGGATGAACCCGGAATGTAAAACCTGCCTGCACTTTTTACAAATGCAACTACTTCTCTGTAAGGGCTTGTAACACCTTCAAGTCTAAGAGTGTACTTTACCGCCTTTTTAAAATCTATGCTATATTTTTTCAGAATATCTTTTATATTAAAATCCCTTGCACCTGACGAAAGCTCTCGAGAAAGCTCTTCAATGAAGCTATCTTTAAAAAGGTTTTGCTCAAAGAGCTTATCAAAGTTCAAAAAGTACAAGTACTCTCCTTCTCTTACAAACTCAAAACTCTGAATTTTATCCTGTCCGCCTATGATTGTGGGAGTCAGAACTTCAATCTCGTATGTTTTGCTTTCAAAACTATCTGCTGCCAAACAGCATCACCCCTTCCGGCAGAGGAAGCAAAAAGGCAAGTCCAAAACAGTATACCCTATGCTCTGTAAACTTATCAGGTGTGACATCTACCACTCTGCCATATATTTTACTGGAAAACACCGCACCCTCGCCAAACACACTGACAGTTTTTTTCTTTATCCCAAGCCCTGCTTTGGAGTAGACATATCCGCTTCGCGTCAAAATCTCATAAAACACAACGCTTTTTATCTCATCTTCATCTTTCGGATTAACTAAGGACAAACTCATGTAATATCTTGATTTATCGTTTTTAAACTGCGGTACATCATCTTTAAAATCAACTTCAAAACTTCCAAGCCCGCAGGTTCTATCGCCACCAAGCCCTTCATCGCCCAAAAGCCTTATTGCTGCTTTGATTTTATTTTCCAGCTTTTCGATGTTAATCTTAAGATAGAACCACAAACCTGATTCTTTTTCAAACTCAAAATGAGAAAAGTAATATATGTTAGAAGATGATGTTTGCCTGTCGATAGAAACTCTTGCCCTTTCTTTTATTCTGCCAAGAGAGACCCTTTCTTTATCCTTTTCAAATTCATTTTGAGGTATTAGAAAGCTTCCTGCCGGCTTGTATTTGAATGGAAAGCCTTCAAACAAATCCCTTTCTTTTACAAACTTTATTTTCTTGAGCTCCTTCTGATGTTCGGCATTTATTACTCCTTTATTCTTATACTCCTCCATGTCCATGCCAAGAGGAATGGGCACAAAATACTGAAAGTTAACATACGGCATTGTAGAGGAAACTTCAAACGGTGGTGTGCCGTTTACGAATTCACTAATCAACTTTTCAGTTTCATCTTTGCCGTAAAGTAGCGAATATGCATTTATTATGCCAGACATAAGCGTATCGGAATGCGCAAACGTTCTGGTGATGTTGTATATTTTTTCTTTTTCGCCAATGTGCACAGGTGCTTTAAATCTCATCACAACTCTGCAAATTTTGTTTTTGACCATTTCAATCACCTTTTAAAAAACAGATTTGTTAAGAAAGCTTTAGCTCATCAAGGCTTTTTGCCGTCGCTATTGGCTGAAGTTCACTTGAGTCTTTTTCATAATCGCTTGAATCTTTGTAGAATATCTCTATATCAACAAACCTCACTTTGCCATTTCCTCTTGAACCCTGCCCGCCAAGGTAATCATCTTCTAATAGCTTCATTGCTTTGATAAACTTTTCAAGGTAGTATTTCTGGTCATCTTTGCTGTCAACTTCAAATCTGTTTATGACAAACTCTGCTGAAAACTGTGCGCCTGCAGGAACTCTTTCACTCTGTCTTGGATTTGCCTTTGATGTTATTCTATCTATATTATTCTCAAATTTCACTTCTGTCCACTCAAGGTCAAGGTTCTCCTTCATCTCTTCTGTGATAGAAGTTTCTATCAGCTTTGCATCGCGAACAATGAGCCTTGTGGGAATAACTGCATCTGTAAGATCTATTTTCCCACCACTTTTTAAATCATGAGAACCATGGTTTCTGCCAAAAAGTCCGCATACAGGACAATTCAAATCATCGCACATGTGAAGGCATATCTCCGGTCTGCCTTCCCTTTTGACCGACACAACAAGCAAATTATCTCTTACCTTCCCTTCAGCAAACTCCATTAAAGCCCTCATCTTGCCTTTGAGAGATGAACCGGGAATGTAAGGCCTGCCTTTTGCATCTTTTACAACTGCATTGTCAATTCCACCTATCTCAAGGCTGTTGTTGCCCTCACCAATGTGAAGACCTGTTTGAGCTTCTATCTTGCACTTTATGATGTATTTTCCTTTCAAGATTACATCCATGGCAATAGTCTCCCCCTTTTGTGATTATTATTCTCTTCCACCAAAATACTTGTGATATGCAACAGCGCCTTCAAAAAAGTCTTTAAACCTGCTCAAAGCATCAGGGCTTTGCAAAGCCACAGGAATTGCTTTGTTAACTATCTCCTGGAAATCTTTTATTTTTGGAAACCTTCCTGCTGTGTATGCAAGCTTTGCTTTCAAAAGATTCAATTTGTATTTGTAATTTTCATCATCAGGAGAAAGTCTTTTTACCTCTGTGAACACTTTTCTAAGCTGAGTAACAGTAACACCACAATCTTTCAAAAGCTGACCTGTCTTTTCTGAAACTTCAGCCAAAACAGTACCATCTTTGTCCTTTGAAGGGTCAATCGCAGTCTGGATCTTGCTCAAAATATCATTTTTCAAGCTAACAATCGGATTTACATTCTGTTGCGCTGGCATAACAAATTCACCTCTCCGCAATTTATTTTTACCTTCTCAGCTCAAGCTCAGCCCAGCGTGCTGCCAAGTAAGAGTGTTTGTACAAAGAATTTGATTTTTTATCAATAATTTTTGGCAAAATATCTTCAAGCTCTTTTGAATACTTCTTATACCTCTCTTTCAGCCTTGCCATGAAATACACAAACCGCCACGACTTAAAAAGTTCTTCTTGAGTCTGAGTCATCTTTTTAAGATTGCAAACGGCATAGATGCCGTTTATAAGCGCTTTTGAAACGTTTTTGCTACCAATTAAATCTGCAATCACCTCTTTTAGCTTTTCCACATCCTCATAATCTTCCCAGCCAACAAAATTGCCGCCAAACGCAAAACAGTCTTTTTTTCGCCCATCTTCTCTTTGGTATTCTTTGGCTTTGTCTAAATGATCTCCACACACAATAGCAACCCTGTAAATTGGATACTTTTTATCTGGTGCTATTTCAAAGCCCATTGAAAGTGTAATGTCTGGATTGTGGCATGAAAAGCTTCTAAACTCTGTATAAATTTTGTGTGCTGTATGAGGTAGCACATCCCACTGACCAAGTATGCAAAAGTCATCCCCACCTGCATAAATAACAACAATATTGCCATTCTGCTGGCTTACAAGCTTGTTAAAATAATATCCAAAAAACAGCGAAAACTCTTCAGAAAGAGTCATGACCCTCGAAATAGAATTATCATCTCCAAGCCCTTCTTTGAAAATCCTGCCCAGATTGTCAACATCGCCACGAACAATACCCCATGTTTTGATTCCTTTTGATGAGTTTGATATCTCATCTATTGTCTTAAGATTGATTTCATCTTTAAATGGTGCATGGGTTGAAATATCCAGCGCTTCATAAAAATCAATCTCAAATTTATCGTCTGATTTTTTTCTGTTTTCAAGATTATTATTTTTTTCTAACAATTTCTCCAATCGATTTCTGTCAATAACAATTGTATTTGTCACTGGGTTTATAACCTTTTCAGAGTAGTTTGAAAATTCAATCTTTCTTCCAAAGGCTTCAAAAATATCTTCTATGTTTTTAAAATCTGAATACTCGATTTGTTCTCCCCATGATTCTTTGATAAAATCACTTTTCATAAGTTTTTCACCAAATTCGACAAAACTCTCGCAAAACGGACAAAAATCAGGGTCATCTTCTCTGGGTCTCAGCGCTCTGTGGCAGTGAGGACATTTTTGTTCATAGTCCTCGTATGGTTCAAAGAATTTCAACTTTTGATTTTCAATAACGTTTCTAAATTTCGAAATCTTTTTCCTGTAGATTTTTGACGAAACTCTATCAAAACAATTCCCAAAATTGCCTGAAAAATCATAAAGATCAACTATATCTGTCTCAAGAAGTATACTGATTGAGCCTCTGTGTGCTTTAAACAAAAGCTTGTCAATTTCTTTCTGATAATCTTCCACTTTTTCTGCAAAATATGCAGGCATCAGAAGATAAAAATGTCCACCACCGTTAAATATTAGGTTGCAAATAGGCATATTTTCTTTTTTCAGAATGAACCTTGCAACTGTATCAAGCAAAAATGAGATGTAAAACGACTTTGCCTTAAGAGCTTTCAGCGCCCCATCCATCTTTGTGTCAAAAACAAAATCTTGAATTCCAGAAATATCACCCTTAACAAGACAAAAGTACGGAAACTCTCCTTTTTTAATTGAAGAACCTCTACCGGATAAGATTTTTGTATTGATTGACTCTAAAACTCTAACTCTTTCATTTTCCTGTGAAAACTCTTTTTTAAGCTGCCTGTCAAGACAAAATGCAATAGCAGCAGTTGATTTGCTGTGCGCCCACAGTGATATGTCCGGTTTGGAATAATAAAAAGCTGATGGAATATTGTATGTGTAAATTCTGATTAAGTTGTAAATTGCTGATGCATATTCTTCTAAATCAAAATGTATTTCATTCAAGGATTTTTCAAACTTATCTTTTAGTATTAAGGCTTTTTTAGAAAAGTCTTCCCAGAGATTTTGATAGTCATTTCTTGCGTTTGAATAAAAACTGTCAGTGGGATACTTAATTTCATACCTTTTTGTTAAATTTTTGTAATAAGTTTTTCGACTACTTTTTTCATTTTGGTCAAGACATATCTGAGAAAGAATTGAAATAAGATACTTTGATTTGTCAGCAGATGTATCATCTTCTTCGATGTCTTTTCTGTCAACACTTGCTGAAATCTTGTCCGCAACGCTTATTAGATATTGACCGTATGATGACGGTTTGTGATGATAAAGAATAAGATTTGTTACATCTTTCAAAATTTCTTTTTTAAATCTTTCTGGCAATATTTGCTGCACATAATATGCCCCCCAATCCTCATGCCGAGGAGCATGCTTTCCAGCTTCTTTAAAAAATACATCGTATTCTCTCGATATTGTTATTTTAGCCTCAGAATTTTCGGTTCTCATATAAAACTTGCCAATGTCATGTAAAATAGCGCCAAGAAAAATGTTGTAATCCAAAATTTTATCTTCTGTTTGATAAGCATTGTAAAAAATCATCTTTACTGCCCACCTTCTTCTTTTATTGTGTAGTTCGACAGATCTCCACAGGCGTAAATTCGGGTGGTTCCCACCCTACTTGTCGCTTATATATACAATCCCATAGTTTCTCAAGTTTTTCGCTGCATTTTCATCTCTATCATGGATTGTTCTACATTCAGCACATTTCCATACCCTATCCTTCAATTTTAACTCATTGTTGATATATCCACATCTACTACACATTTTCGAGGATGGAAATGTCCTATCTACCTATATAACTCTCCTGCCATACCAATCTGCCTTGTATCTAAGATATTATAAAAACTTTGACCATGAACTATCAAGAATGTGTTTCGATAATCTTGTTTTTGATAGTCCCTTTACGTTCAGACTTTCGACCATCATGACTTGGTTCTCGTCTATGATGGCCTTAGAAAGCTTGTGCAAAGGTTGCTGGTTGTTTGTTGTGTATGACTGCTTATATTTCTTTTTCTTAAACTTCGGCATTCTAAAATGTTTCGGGTTTTTGAAATGGTCTCTGAACGCCTTTTCCTGCTCAAGTTAAACATTTGCAAGAGCAAGACTGTCTACTTCTCTCACGAAAGGGTATTCTTTTTTATATCTTGCTGGGGTTATTCTTGGAGCCTTTCCACCCTGTCTCAGTGCTTCTAACTTTTCTTCTAACATCTTGTTCCACACAAATCTACAACAGCCAAAAGTCTTTTCAAAAACTTCTTCCTGTGCTTTATCAGGGTATATCCGATACCTATATGCTTTTAGCATTTTCTTTTCTCACCTTGACTCTCGATATATCTTCTAATTAACTCAACTGGAGCACCACCACTTGTCAGCAAACAATAACTTCTTGACCAAAAATATTCCTGCCATAGTTTTTGCTTAATTTCAGGAAATTCTTTTTTTATGAGTCTTGAAGAGGCACTTTTATAAGCATTTATAAACTTAGAAAGTGGTGTTGTAGGAGTTGCCTTGAACAAAACATGAATGTGGTCTTTATCATGATTCCACTCAACTATGGTTATGTTGTAATTGGGTTGAATGTACTCAAAAATTTCTTTTAATCTTTTTGAAATTTTCTCATCTATCACATCTCTTCTGTATTTTGTCACTAAAATCAAATGGTAGTAGAGAAGAAATACTGAATGTTTATTTGAGTCAAATTTCATAATCATCACCAGTTTTATTATATACCGAAACTGAATATTTATCAACTGCAATTCATCTCCGTTTTATAGAAGATGAAGACTTCTTGCGAAAAGTCCGTTAAAATACACTTTATTCCATTATAAAACAAAATCTCTTTAAAGGAAAGATTTACTTATAAAAAATTTACTTTAGCTCAAACAAGTTGTTTTCAATAATTATCTTTGCAAAATCAAGAGCTTTTTCCTTGAAATCATTGTAGCTGTATATTTCATCTACTAAACCAAAATTAATATGCCCGTTTTTAACATGAGCCCCTATAAAGTTAAAACCAGTGAAGGATTTTTCAAAGTTGACAGAAAACAATATCTCACCCGTTGTTTTATCTCTGCCTATAAGTCTGAAAGGATAGTTTATAAGCGGAAGGTTACATTCATTGGCTTGCAAAAATACTCCTTCAATTTGGTCAGTGATTTCAATCTCCTCAACCACTGAGGCTTGCGATAGATATTTTGCTAAATGTGGGTCTAAAATCATGTTTTTACTCCTTTCTGTTGAAATTTGACATTACAAATCATCAAGGCTTCCCATTTTTTCTTTGCTATTAGTCCACACACTGAATTCTCTTTTATAAACTGTCTTTAAAATCTCAAAACTCATAGAATAACTTTGTAAACATCTCAATTTTTCCTTTGTAATTGATGAATCTTCCAGAATACTTACAATGATCTTGTAATTTGCTTTTATCATTCTGCAAGTCTCATAAAGTTGTTTAAGGTTTTCTTCTTCTATGTCATCATAGGTTGGGAATCCAAACAATTGGGTTATCTGTGGCATTCTTTCTGCCATTTTCTATGTGGTTATCATATAAAATTTTTCTTAGCACCCATGCAGGCTTGTCATTCCCCCAGAGATTTAACATATAGTCTGGAATAATCCCGCCATGGTTCATGTGTCAGACGCCAACAAGTACAGAACAGGTAACTGTTCCCATTTTATACTCCCCTTCTTCTCTTCTATTTTTTGAGCTGGCAATTTTTTAGTTTCTGTTGTAAGTTTAATCATCTCAAAGTTTATTTTATAACTTTTTTTGGCAGTTGAAAAGTTCAAAAAATATGCGAACTTTTAATAATGATAGCAATTATTTAGTCAGTGTGCAACCTGTATAGTCATTATATTATCGTTCAAAATAAAAAGATATGTGTCAAAAATTTAATAAAACAAAATAATACTTTTACATTCATTTTGTCCTTAGATTTACTTTTATGTTTGTTTATATTCTTCTATATGGCTCCATGTGTTTAGAAAAATAAGACTTAAATTAGCTTTTGTATTTACCAATTCCTGTCGACCTGCAATCCCCCCAAAAACCCCCGGGGGTCGACAGCAAAAGACAAATTTTGGCATGTATTGACTTGTGGGCTTTTGAGGTGTATAATAGAAACAACATACTGCAGCTTGAAAACTTAACCATTTGTTCCTTGTTGCATTCTGCAAGCTATCCACGGGTTTGTAGCCTCCCCTTTGGGGATTGAAACCGATGAAGGATTGTAGGATTTTTGCAATATATAAACGTTTGTAGCCTCCCCTTTGGGGATTGAAACTATAATAGTTGCTCGCATAGGAAACTCTATACATTGTTTGTAGCCTCCCCTTTGGGGATTGAAACAAAGTTTATCTATTTCTTCTTGCGTTTTATTTGTTTGTTTGTAGCCTCCCCTTTGGGGATTGAAACAAATATTTAGCGCTTTGTCTTTAAATTGAGAATATAAGTTTGTAGCCTCCCCTTTGGGGATTGAAACGTCCCTCACAACGATGAAACAATCAAAAGAATCTATTGTTTGTAGCCTCCCCTTTGGGGATTGAAACTAAACAAATTAATGTAGCTAAATTTGTCGCCTTGTAGTTTGTAGCCTCCCCTTTGGGGATTGAAACTCCAGTGGGATGGAAAGAGATGAAATAATGTCAAAAGTTTGTAGCCTCCCCTTTGGGGATTGAAACAAAATAATCAAAGATTCTTTTACCCCACCTACACATCGTTTGTAGCCTCCCCTTTGGGGATTGAAATCAATATCGAGAATAATCTTTCTTCCTTCAGTAGTTTGTTTGTAGCCTCCCCTTTGGGGATTGAAACGATAATGAGGGATTGAAAGTTGGTGAGCTTGTGAAAGTTTGTAGCCTCCCCTTTGGGGATTGAAACTTCCTTGTATTCGCTACAGGCAAAGTGATTTTACCAGTTTGTAGCCTCCCCTTTGGGGATTGAAACTCATAATTTAATCTTCTGCGTGTTTGTCTGCGCAAAGTTTGTAGCCTCCCCTTTGGGGATTGAAACGTTATTATGAAGATTTTGACACTTTAGAGCAAGAACTTGATACAAATATACTTGACAATTTTGAACTTGATGAGGCGGCACCATTTTGATGGTATATGAAGTTACTTATAACAATTCAAGACTTGTGTTTGAAGGAAAAGAAATTAATTATTTCAAGATTTTAGAGGCTTTAGATAAGCTTAGAGATTTGCGTGACTATATTGAACTGTTTTACACTGAGTATTCTGGTCTTCCTCTTACCTCTCTTCCATATGATGTTTTACTTGATATTTTTACAAACTATCTTGACTTTATAGGTGTACAAATAAAGGTTATAGGTAGGTAAACTTTTTTATGGGTGACAAGGCAAAAATAATTGAGCTCATGAAAGCTATTAATAAAGCTAAAGGTGGAAATGTGATAGGTTTTTTGGTAAGATAGCACCAAAATCTATTCCGGTAATTCCAACTCAATCACTTATTCTGAACAAACAGCTAGGTATTGGTGGATTTCCAGGTTTGTAGCCTCCCCGTTGGGGATTGAGAGGAAGCCTTACCTTTGGTGTTTGAGGTGTGGGAAAGGTTTCCTTTGGGATTTGAGAGGTAGAAAATGAAGACTCTTCTTAAATAGTTGAAATGGATTGTATGTTAAAATTTTTTAACTTCTGGGAGAATAAAAAGATGCCAGGGATAAAGAAACAACTCCCCGGCATCTTTTATATGCAGTTTTAAATTGACATCATTCCTCTATTATATCCTCTCCTTCATCTTCTAATCCTTCTGGATACATATCCTCAGGATCTGCATAGTGGCATATGTTAAATGTTGTAACATCAACTGATGATACTGGTGAGCTAATCGGAAAAAGTGCCATTGTAAGAGAAATGCAACCTTTTTTCAAATCTTCTATTAGCATTTCGAGTCCTATTTTGTCTTTATCAAGAATAATTGTTTTAACTGGGGGAATTTCAAATTCTGATACTGAACAATCAGCGTCAAGACCAGCTTCATTATCAATTCCAGCTTGCTCAATAGCTTCTTCATAAGGATTATAATCTCTTATCTTTTCCTTTATTACTTCAATTGCTTTTTTATCTACTGTTGACATGTAGAAAATGCCACATTTTTTGCAAACCATATATGCAACATTTTCAAAATTCAGGGTGTATCCTGCCACTTTGACATTGACTCTTTTGCCCCATTCAATTTTCATCTCACTACTTCCGCATTCAGAACATATTGAAGGGGACAAAACTTTAATTAGAATGTTATCATACTTAAAGTGATCTTTCTTATCTATTTTGTCTTTTATAGTTTTTATTTTTGTATTCCAGCACTGGTCAGGATTGCAGCTTGAGTCTTTTTCTTCTTTGTTATTAGGGCAAAGTCCAACCCACCCAGGACACTTTTTTGCCTGCAAATACTCTTTTGGCCTTTTGAAATTGCCAATTTCATCTTTTAATAGTTCTCTCAAACTTGCAAATGTTCTCAAACTTTCTCCAACATAATCAATCAAAGTTTGTTCATAATAAGATTCATGAAGTTTTACCACACCATCTTCATCGATATAAAAATAACTCAACCCTATCACCACCTTGATTCTTTATATTCTAAAAAAGCCTTTAATAATTCCTAAGATAAATTTAAACATTAAATATAAAATTCCAAGCGAAATGAGTATTAGCGGCAGGAGGATTGGAGCAAGGATAATCAAGATAATGACGGCAAACACTATCCCATATTTTGCCACCTCTTAAAGTAAAACATTTTTCATCTAAGCTTTAATAACTCTATTTTTCTTACACCCTCATCACACTTTATTCCTCTTATACAGTTTACAACCAGCCACATTTTTGATCAACTCCAAAATTTATGCGAAGTTTAATGATCAAATTTATCAGGTGAGATTAAAAATTTATTTCACCATAAATTTTTGCCATAAACAACATAATCTCAAATACTTTATTCTCAGAAAATAACTGCACAACTGAGAAAATCACAGTTTTAACTCTAATCAAAAACCAACTTCGCATAAAAATTTGTCTTTTCAAAGAGAATAAAACTCAGTTAAAATAACTTTGCTGCTGCTTGCAGCAAAAAATTTAAAGGGAGATGATAAGCATGCAGCAAAAATCACTTCTTGAAAAGCTCTCATCAATAAGATTTCGCCAATACGTTTTGCAAGAAGAAGGTTTAAACTCCTGGTGGGATTTTAGAATGCCAATTGAAGATGATTACACTACACTATTTGAGCTGATCAAATCAATAAAAAGCGCAAGGCTTGTGTTCAAAGCTTTGATGGCATGCAAAAGATACTTTAGAATAATTCCTTCAAAAAAAGGTCTGTGCCTTGTCTACAGATTCTCAATTCTCTCAACAGCAAAAAATCCAGAACTTCCAGTTGACATAAATCAACCAACAGAAATAATTGAATACAACGGCATAAAATGGTTTGTTGAAGAATTTGGTTCTCTTATTGTCATCGGTGAGGTTAACATAAACAAGGTTAAAAGAATTGTCGAAAAACTTGAAGAAAACTGGAAGAAAAGATATCCAAAGATAAGAGAGAAGGAAATTAAAAAGTATATCGACATCATAAAGAATGAAAACATAGAAGAAATGAGAAGAATATGGGATGCTTTTGTAGATGTTGTAAATGGAGACTAACTATAGGCTGTCTGCAGTTTTTGCAGGCAGCCCGGTAACCATAAGGGAATATTTTATGGCAGATTCATAGTTTTGCATCTAAAGCTTTCCATATTGATTATTTCCTTGGTATCCATAAGTAGTCAACCGAAGATTTTTTTGCAACAGGCTGAGGATAAAGGCACATCAGCTGTTTTATTTCTTTGTCTATACAACAGTTTACCTTCAAGCCAAGTTCTCTTGCCTTTTCGTATGTTATTGGAAAATCATGTGTGTATTTACCCTCAACAAGCTCATTTGCTATTTTTTGAGCAACATCCTCAGAATAGTTGTCAGACAAAAGTTCCAAAACTATTTCTTTTGTTTGTCTGATAGCTTTTTTAGCAATGTCTGCTAAAATCAATGTTTTGTCGTCAATCTCATTGACAGCTTTTTGTTTTACAACCTCTAAAATTGATACAGCAGGAAATTCGCCAATCTGTGGGTCAACAGGTCCCAAAATCGCATCCTCTGACATAACTATTTCATCTGCTGCAAGTGCAATGAGTGTACAGCCTGACATTGCATAGTGCGGAACATGAACAGTAACTTTGCCTTTGTGACGTTTTATAGCTCTTGCAATCTGTGTTGCAGCTAAAACAAGTCCGCCCGGTGTGTGAAGAATTATATCAAGCGGGATTGACGGGTCTGTCATGTTGATTGCCCTTATTACTTCTTCCGAATCGTTTATGTCAATATACTTGTAAATTGGAAAGCCCAAAAAACTCATGGTTTCTTGCCTGTGAACAAGAAGTATTACCCTTGAACCTCTCTTTTTCTCTATTTTTGCAATTAACTTTTGCCTTGC
This sequence comes from Caldicellulosiruptor bescii DSM 6725, assembly GCF_000022325.1. Lineage (NCBI taxonomy): Bacteria > Bacillati > Bacillota > Caldicellulosiruptorales > Caldicellulosiruptoraceae > Caldicellulosiruptor > Caldicellulosiruptor bescii. The sequence continues at coordinate 2,861,103 of NC_012034.1, forward strand.
TGATTCAAGCATCCTCTGTTTTAAAGCAGGTTGAAGAGAACTTGCTATTATGAAAAATATGAGTAAATCCCAAAAACTCATAACAAACACTTCCCTTTGTTAGAATTTTAATAGTACCTGTAGTAAAAAATTTCATCATCGAAAAAATTGTTGTATCTACGGTACCTCTTTTTGAAGAAATTAACTGTAAGTGCGCCAAACACAAATCCACCAATGTGAGCCCACCATGCAATCCCGCTCCCAAATACAGGTCCAAACAGTTCTAAAATCCCAGATGATACCTGCGATAAAAACCATAAACCAAGATAAAATACAGCCGGGATGTTTACAAAAAGTGGAATAAATCCAATCGGTATAAGTGTAACAATGTTTGAAAGAGGAAACATTAGAAAGTATGCACCCATCACACCTGCGATTGCACCAGATGCTCCAACAACCGCAACAAGAGAGTGTGCATTGAAAAACCAGTGAGTATAAGCTGCAGAAAACCCACTCAGAAGATAGAATATTAAAAACCTAAAATGTCCCACTCTGTCTTCAACATTGTCGCCAAAAAGCCAGAGCGACCACATGTTGGATATAAGGTGCATCCAACTTCCGTGCATAAACATTGAACATATTATTGGCCATATGGAATAGATAATTCCTGTTATAAGTCCATCAGACAAAGCCCTTGAGAATTTTTCTGGTATAAATCCATATCTGTAAACAAATTCCTGTGCTGCCTCAGGTGGAATAGAGACCTGAAATAAAAAAATAAGCACATTTACAATGATTATAAACCATGTCATAAAAGGCTTTTCCCTGCTTGGAATTGTGTCTTTAAGTGGAATCACTTTTTTCTTTCCCCTTTTTTCATAAAACTCATAATTTTTAAATACCCATTTTCATGGTCAATCTTTCTCTTCTGCTTTATTAATTTTCAATATTTTCTTCGCAACATTTTTTCAAACAAATTCATGGCTGAATTTAATAATATTTTGAATTTTTCCACATTTTCAAGGTATTCTTAATTGCCATGTGGTGATGAACCGTGCACTGTAGCATTCCTTACATATTCAAGTTCTCTCACTGTATCTGCTTCATCCTGTTCCTTATCAGTTTGTTAAATCTGACCTTTTGTTCTTAATATTTTCTATTTCTAATTTTAGTCTTTCCCTTGCTTTTTCACGTAAAACATAATTTCTTGTTTGTATCAGGATTGAAAACATATTCAGTCTGTTCATACCCTACTGTCTGATCTTTTTTTAACCGTCCTTTACCTATGACCCATATAAGAATATTTGCGATATTGTTTTTTATCACCTTAAAAACCCCTTGCATAAAAGTTAAAAAAATAATTTGTTATTTTCTATATAACTTTCAAAGTTTTTGTTGTTTTTCTCTTTACACTCTTTCTTTTAACCAGCAATCTATCGTGCTCTGTGGAAGTACTTGAATGTATCTGACATAAACTTTTTCACCGTTATATCTTACTTCTGTAATATTGCCTTCAAGCCCAGAATGTGCAAAAAAGTTTCTCTTATCAGGCTCATCATAAATAGGTTTCCCCGGGTCGACAATTTTTCTCAGCCTTGTCCATTGCTCTATTTCACCATGTTCTTGTATTTTTTCAGTGTCGTTCGAAATCTCATTTCCAAGCATTGTCCAGTTCATTGGAATACCAAATATTGTGTAAATCTGTGCAAAAGTCTGTCCAAGTTTTTCTAAATCAAACCCTGTCTGCTGGCAAAACATTGTTATATTGTATTCTTCTAAAACCTCAACAATTCCCATGTAAAAACAAAGGCTTAAAATTGCATCCAGATATGCTTTTTTATTGAGTCTTGGTGAGCTTTTGAAATCTTTTGAAAGTTGGTCTTTTGCATGATTTATTAGATTTTTAAGTTCATTTTTAATTTCATCTATTGAATGGTACGGATGGTAGTATAAATACAGCGGGACGTTGTTTTTGATTGCTGAAAATAAAATAGTAAACATCTCTATTTTTTCTTTTAAAGCTTTTCTCTTCTCGCGTATCTGCTTTTTTTGCAAAACTTTGTTGTTACCATTCTTATCATCCTGCGGTTCTTGGTAAATGTTTCGCAAAAACGAAAAGTTGTGGTCGCACGCTTCTTTTTTGCTTATCGGTGATGAGAAAAAGGCTGTATAACTTTGCGGCTGAATATGCAGCTCATAGTTTTCTGCAGTCCTTCCCGTGATTGGGTCTGAAAATGTAAGATAAATTCTGGGTTGTCTTTCTTCATGAATCCAGTGCATAAGCTTTGTTAAAACTGCAAAATGCCTTGATGCCTCAATCATTGCCGATATGTATATGTTGTGCCCGCTTGAGATATCAAGATAAATCTCATCTATATTTTCTTCCTTTTTATCATCAATATACCTTTCTATCATGTCAAACAGTATTTCAAGGACTATATCGTCATAGCTGCCATCAAGTTCCACGTTGTTTAGATATGTCCCCAGAGAATGAATTACAAGCGTATCATCTCTCAAACTTTCTAAAGGTAGTTTGTTTATTATATCAAAAGGAGATTTGAGATATTCCAAGGGGTTTTCGCAAATGCTTTTAAGCTTTTCTTTTAAATCATCATCTTCGATGTATTCTTTAATCTTCTCATTCAAAAGAATGCTGACAGGATAAATCACCACTGTTTTTACCTTATGCCCTTGCTGTTCCAAAAAATCTTTCAAAACAAAGCTGGAAAGCTCTGATTCTTTTGGAATCATTTCATCTCCGTTTTGGGATTTATTTGTAATAAAAAACTTTCTCTTTGCTGTCTTTGGATTGTCTAATCGCCCTATCTGATAGATAATCTTCATTTGAAACCCCCTTCTTTTTCAATAAAATTTTTTGCAAAAAGCTTTTTAGCTGCAAAGGATATATCTTCTGAATCTTTCATGCTTGAAGACCTTTATAAGTTCAACAGAACCGTCTGGCTTTACAATCTCTTGAGCAACTCTTTTTGTTGTTGCATAAATTGGTATAAAACCGTGCTTGAAACACCAGCTAACAAGATACACTGTTGCGCCAAAATCACCCTGAATGAGACAATAATTTTCTTCTTCCCCTCTGTTTACAAGCAAATAAGATGTGATTGGAGAAAATAAATCGCTGCTCAATTCTTTATCAGGGGGAATATTGCTCCACAAATCTTGCAGGTGTTGAGGAAGAGAAATTATCTGAGTTATTTTTAACACTTCTTTTGCTTCTTTTTCTTGTTCTTCTGTAAGAACATGATTAAAAATCAAAAACAGCTTCCTCAATTATGTCACTCCCTAAACTTTTAGTTTAATTTAATATTATTTCAAACAAGAGAACTTGCCACAAATTCTATTTTCTATAAGGGGCGAAGAGGTCGATTTTTGCAAAATTCGCAGCTGTCATCCTCACATTTTGGCTCAAGCCAAATGTTGCATCTTTCGCAATAATAAGCATCATACTGATAGTTATACAAAGATTCAGACAAACAAAAAGGACATAATTTGGTAACAGAGCCCATCTCAATCTGACTGATATCCACATCGCTGCCTATCATTCTTTTCTGTTCTTCTAAAAATTTTTTAAACATCATTTCAACTTTTTTCTCCATTTCGTTATCTTCCTCATCTATTTTAATACTTAAAAGTATAAATATTATACTTTTTAGTATACCAAAGTTTCATTTGTGGTAACAAGATGTTGTATAATTTTTAATATACTCCAAAACCTTTTTCTCAAGCCAGCCGTTAAATCTTTCAGGCAGACTTTCATTACTATCGTCAAACCAAAGCTGTCTATACCATTTAATGCTGTTCAATTTCACATCTTGAACAGCTTCTTTATTCAGTTTCAAAGAATCATCTTTTACCTTTATTCTTATCTCATCTTTTTCAATGTCAAGAAAACTGCATAAAAGAGGTGATTTTACATCATATTTTTGTATGTTTTAACAATAGAATTTCTGCCATGATTTGCATAACAGTAGATGCAAAAATGTCTGCATGTGTTGAACATTCCTACATCAACACTCTGAACACAGCCACATTCCTTCCTTTTATTTTTATCTTTTTTGTATTTTATATTATTTCTAAATCCTTTTTCTCTTTTTAGTTCATTTATAAGATCTCCATCCACACATTGAGCCTTCTTCAATCCCAGTTCTTCAACTGGCAGCTCTTCTGCGCATATCTCAATGCTCAAGCTATATTCTTTCCCCATTTTGACTATTTCACTAAAGACATTGTAAAGCTCCTCTGCCGAAAGGTCTTTTGCATTTACTTTATTCAACTTATCCGCCAACTTGCATTAAAATTCAACATAGCTAATTATACACTTATGGGTAAAAGATGAAAGTTTTTCATAAAGCTCTTCAAATTTTTCTTTATGGTAACTGAGAGCATTTTATCATTTATAATAATTGGGTTATTTCTCCAGATAACTCTCTTTTTTCCCTATCATATTTGAAAGCTCTATAAAAATTTTGATACCTCATCTTTTGAAGGAATTCCCGGTTCTATATCCTTTCCATAAGACGTAACTGTAAATAGAAAGTAATATGTATACTCATCCAAGTACCTTAGCTTGTTCAAAAAATTTTTGGATTTTTTGTCCAGAATACTATTGCATCAACATCTTCAGGAAAAAGAGATACTGCAAAAACTTGAGTGGATCTCATTGGATTTTTATACATTGAAAATCCTTCTTTTATTCTGTTTATAAACCAATCACCATAAAATGCTGGAATATCTGTTCTTCTGCTTGCACTAATAATCATCTTACTGTAAACTTCCTTCTTTGATATAGGATATTCAAAAAGATTTGAAAAACATTGCTTTTATATTTTTATTTTACCATATATTTGCTCAGGACAGTATAAAATTATTTCATCAAATATTGCTATTTATTTTGATTTTTCTATATTATGTTATTAATGTTTATACATTAATTGCCATATAATGTTTTGTGCTTTGCTAATAAAGAGAATTTTAGATTTTGTATTTACCAATTGCTGTCGACCTGCAATCCCCCCAAAAACCCCCGGGGGTCGACAGCAAAAGACAAATTTTGGCATGTATTGACTTGTGGGCTTTTGAGGTGTATAATAGAAATAACATACTGCAGCTTGAAAACTTAACCATTTGTTCCTTATGAGATTTCTCAAATTATCTACGTATTTGTAGCCTCCCCTTTGGGGATTGAAACACATAAAAAACGTGCGATTTCCTTTTTGCCTGTTTCATTTGTAGCCTCCCCTTTGGGGATTGAAACTATTTCTTAATATACATTTTACTGCAAAATAACTTATTTGTAGCCTCCCCTTTGGGGATTGAAACCTAATTTAAACCTCCCCACTTTATGGCGTATGTCGTATTTGTAGCCTCCCCTTTGGGGATTGAAACGTACTAAACCAAGAGAAACCTTTATTTTATAATCAAATTTGTAGCCTCCCCTTTGGGGATTGAAACTCTTAATGAGCAAATCATAGCTAACCTTATGATTTAATTTGTAGCCTCCCCTTTGGGGATTGAAACATTCTTCTTTCTTTTGTTTTTCATAGTTTTCCTGAATTTGTAGCCTCCCCTTTGGGGATTGAAACATTCTTCTTTCTTTTGTTTTTCATAGTTTTCCTGAATTTGTAGCCTCCCCTTTGGGGATTGAAACATTCTTCTTTCTTTTGTTTTTCATAGTTTTCCTGAATTTGTAGCCTCCCCTTTGGGGATTGAAACACAAAATTTACAGCTATGCTCAAGAAATGATGAGCATTTGTAGCCTCCCCTTTGGGGATTGAAACCCATTAACATGGAGATATGCTTCCTTCTGTGCAAGATTTGTAGCCTCCCCTTTGGGGATTGAAACTAGATAAACAGTTTTATTCACAAATGGGGTATGATTTGTAGCCTCCCCTTTGGGGATTGAAACTGGTTTGACACGTGTAAGGTTTTCATGGGTGCCGATTTGTAGCCTCCCCTTTGGGGATTGAAACAAGTATTTTTTTCTTATTACAAACGGAATAAGCGTTATTTGTAGCCTCCCCTTTGGGGATTGAAACAATCAGCTCCTTCTTGAGCATCATACATCACCAAAAATTTGTAGCCTCCCCTTTGGGGATTGAAACCTCTTCCTGAAAGCCCAGTTAGCTTGCTCAAGATTTGATTTGTAGCCTCCCCTTTGGGGATTGAAACCTCTAAATTGTCCACGCAAAACATCTATTTCCTCGCATTTGTAGCCTCCCCTTTGGGGATTGAAACAAATTTATATAAAAATATTTTCTGCACATTTTTATTTGTAGCCTCCCCTTTGGGGATTGAAACTCGACCACTACCCAGCGAGAGTTTTTTGGAACAGCCAATTTGTAGCCTCCCCTTTGGGGATTGAAACTAAAGCTCTACATAGGCAGTGATAACAAGCAATATTTATTTGTAGCCTCCCCTTTGGGGATTGAAACACAGTATCGGGGCTGCGGCGCAAGGCTGCAGCGTTCATTTGTAGCCTCCCCTTTGGGGATTGAAACTTTTGTATGTCATGCTGTCTTCCCTTCTTCCTTAGAATTTGTAGCCTCCCCTTTGGGGATTGAAACCCGCATGATTGGCAGTGGATAGCAGAGCTTGACGAATTTGTAGCCTCCCCTTTGGGGATTGAAACACAGCTTTTGCCAAATCACGATAAGTAAGTTGTCTTGATTTGTAGCCTCCCCTTTGGGGATTGAAACAAACTCTCAGCCTCTTTACACAAGTTATATAGCCTTATTTGTAGCCTCCCCTTTGGGGATTGAAACTCATATAAATACCCCCCTATCTTATTTCTTATCTTGATTTGTAGCCTCCCCTTTGGGGATTGAAACAAGTATTTTTTTCTTATTACAAACGGAATAAGCGTTATTTGTAGCCTCCCCTTTGGGGATTGAAACAAGAGAGTTTAAGACTTGCAAATTCGAGGAGTGGTAATTTGTAGCCTCCCCTTTGGGGATTGAAACAAGAGAGTTTAAGACTTGCAAATTCGAGGAGTGGTAATTTGTAGCCTCCCCTTTGGGGATTGAAACTGGAGGGAAGAGTGATGGTTTATCAAATCAAAATTGAATTTGTAGCCTCCCCTTTGGGGATTGAAACATTAACGCATCGTCGCTATTCAGTTTGTCCTCTCTTATTTGTAGCCTCCCCTTTGGGGATTGAAACTCAGCTTCTTTTTCAACTTTTATGTTGCTTTTACTTAATTTGTAGCCTCCCCTTTGGGGATTGAAACAGACTTTTTAAAACTGTTAATTATTTTTTACCTATTATTTGTAGCCTCCCCTTTGGGGATTGAAACATGTGATAGCAAGGAATATACGATTTAAAAGAGGTGATTTGTAGCCTCCCCTTTGGGGATTGAAACTTGTGTTCTGGGTCATATAATCCATATTTTGCAGCATTTGTAGCCTCCCCTTTGGGGATTGAAACTTGCTTTCGTTTTCTCGCTCACAGTATTCAATTGGTTTGTAGCCTCCCCTTTGGGGATTGAAACCCTCGATGTTTTTTCGTTTTATTTTGATCTAATTCTGTGCAAAATTCGGGTATAATTCGATTGGCTGTTGGTTTTGAGGTTTGGGTTTTGTAAGAAGTTTCCATTTGTAGATGTTTGACTTAAGTAGGAAGTTGTTTAGAGATTGGTTTAAAAATTGAGATACTTTAGAGTGTTTACTTAATTTTACCGGTATTTTGGAAATATAGTGGAAAGGTATGTTTGAAAATTTATAAGAAATTAGTGACAATGGGGTGGAAAATTATGATAAAACTTAATGAGTATGGGAATATTATTTGTTCAAGGGAAAATGGAGAAGTAGTAAGAGAAAAAATATTAAAGGAAATAAAAAATGGTAATATAGTTGTAATTAATTTTGAAGGTGTTGAAATGATTAATCATTCTTTTGCAGATGAAGCATTTGGGAAATTACTTTATGATTTATCAGAAGATGTCCTTAGAAATCAAATAAAATTTGTTAATGCTAATGATGACATAAAAGGGATGATAAAAATGGCTCTTATGGAAAGACATAAACTTATTTTACTGGAAATGCAGAATTAAAGTTTGTAATATATAAGATTTATTTTTGTATACTGCATGAGGGATTTGTTTTGGTAGTATATACCAAAGAATGGAAGTTTGTATTTATAAAAAATTAAAAATGTATATATCAGATTAACTTGCAGTTGAAATTAATATAACTATGAAAATTTAATTAAAATCTATTTTTATAGAAGGAGGCGTATTAACATGATAAAGGTTAAATTTAGTAGAAAAATGATTATAGCATTGATAATTGTAGTGGCATTTATTTTAGTAACAATATTTGGTGCTGTGTTTTATGATAGAATTCCAAAAAGGGATATTAAGCAAAATATAAATATGGGTACTACAGATAACAATTTAAAATCTGAGAAATCCACTATTACAACAGATAAATTGTTCAACTGGATGAACATATTTAAAGCATATGCAGATAATACAAACAGTGACAGCGATGGCAATATAGATAATGAGATAGTTAATGACGCACCATATTTAGTTCCAGTATGGCAGCCAGGGGAGATTAACCCAGTAATATACCAGAAGAATGGAAAATTGTATAGGTTAAATGATGTTTCTCCAGAAACTTTAGCTAAGTATTGCAGGATATTGTATGAGTTAGAGGTAAAAGATGTAAAAGAAAAGTATGTTGTTGAGGGTAATGACAGAGTAGGATGGGGATTGCTTTATAAAAGAATAGGACAGCCATTTTATAAAGCAAGTTGGGATTCAGGCGAAGATTATTATCCTCAAGTGTCTTTTATGGAGAGAATGGTAGCATCGTGGTATAATTATTATTATAATTGGTTTTCAGCAATTACACCTATTAAGCTTAATCGTAACACGTTAAATACAACTTATATGTATGACAATCAATATATAAGCAAAAATAGAAGAGAATTTTATATGAATTGCGATTTGGTTTTGGAGTTAGAGCCAGATTTAAATGGAGCAAAAGATAGATTCCCTGATTATTTACAGCTATCGGAAATAGGATCACATAGTGGAAGCAATGTTAAGGCTGAATTAATAAATTGGGAGTATTTTGACATGATAAGAGCATACACTTATCTTTCTGTAAGATTTCTTAAGGATTTTGATACAAAAGTTTATAATAAATTGGCTTCTATAATTAAAAAATATAAAATGTCGCTGGGTAAAGATGCATTTGTGTCTGTAAAAATGTCAAGTAAGCCTCTCAAGTATGGAAAATATTATTCTGGACAGCGATTCACAATAAGTTTAAAGTTTATGTATATTAAACCTACGCTTGATATAAAACCAGTTAAAACAAAAGTACCAAAAATAGGTAAAAATCAGTTAGCATATGTAATCCAGCTTGACCCATATACAATTTCATTTGAAAAAGTATACAATATAACAGAACTATATTCTGAGCAAGATTTGAGACCATTACTAACTGAGTTAGGTAAAATTTATAAAGCAATAGGAAGCGGCAAGATAAGCGCAAAAGGGTATTTTGAATTTTTAAAGAAAGCAAAGCTAACAAGTGGGAAGTCTAATGAATATTTTAAAAATGCATCCAAGTTAGGAGACACCTATTTAAATTTAGGCAAATCAAAGCAGCCATTATATGTAGTTACAACATCAACTTCGACATTCAGGGCAGCTTGTTTAAACTATAAGAGAAAGTATATTGTAGATATATTCTACGATATTTTAAGCAAGATGGACTATTTAGATGATTTTAAGTCTGCATGGAATTTAGGAGCTAAATATGCTAGTGCAGTTTATAATACACCAGACCAAAAAACATTGGATCCAGTAAATTTATTTGATTTTGAAACATCACAGGATCTTTATCCAGTATTTGTAGCAGGAAAAGTGCCTATAGGGAAGGTAGGATTTACAGGATACAATCTTGAGGATCGAGTAGGTAAGCCTATAGGAAAAGATTGTTTCTATGCACCAGAATACTATACATTAATAGAAGCAATGAATAAAAAGATTGCTAACAAGTCAATATTAAGCAAATATTATAATATAGAATATTTTGCAATACCGATTTCTGTTGAAGCAAATTCCACAAAAGATTATAAGAATTTAGTACCAGCAGCAATGCCACATTTATACAATGTAATGGTTATTTCTAGCAGATATCCAGAGCTTGATAATAATGGTAAGCCGTTTAAGTATAGATCACAAAAAAATGGTGTTATAGGTGAGACATTGCCAATAATTTTTAGATTTTTCCCAGAGTTTGTAAACAAAGACAAAACAACATACCCATATTTTGCAGTAGAGTCTATAATATTCGAAGGAGTAAAATTTAATAATAAACCAACAATACCACTATCAGATGGTAAGATAGCAAAAGATTGGGCAGAGATACCATTGAGATGGTGGTGGTCTAATCTGGCAGTTAAGTCAGATATAGAGCAAGGTAAGGATTTAGAAACTATTGGTATACACTTTGGTCCATCTTATAATTATACAAAAAATGATATAGAAATAGCAAAGAAGTATGCAATCACACAAGATGTAATTTTAAAGAAAGCCAAATATTTCGGTTCAATTTTAGGCAGTGCATTTGAGAAATAATATAACACACAGGGTTACTAATATTAGTAACCCTGTGTGTCCATGTTTATATACTTAGCATAAGCAACTAATATTAAATTTGGAGGTGTATAGTTGGATGAGTCAAATTTTAGGGATTAATTTTAGGGAAAAGATAAAAGTTATTGTGAGATTTGTTGTGTTAGTGATTATGATGATTACTATTTTTAGTTTATTTAAACCTTATGCAGTTAAAGCAGAGGAAAATAACAACAGAGTATCATTTATATACGAGCCATTGATCAATATAGAAGATAAGCTTTATAAGATAAAACATGGTTTGTATAGTTTAAATATAATGGGATTGGTTGATTTGTTAGAAAGAAAAGGTTATACAAGTGATTTGATACAACCAGTAATATCGAATGAGTCTAATAGTAATAATTTTATATATTTAATAGCAGAGAAATTTTTTACTAAAGGTATTCCTTTTTTAAATATTTTACAACCAAGTGGCAATTTTTTCATTCAATCTAAATTAAACGAAACAAAGGTATATAGTGGTTTAGATTTAACCAGAGAGCAAATAAACACAGGTTTAAAAGATGTTGCTGTTAAATTAAAAGATGCTACAGCGATAAAATTTCCATTTTTAGAATTGGCAAAAAACGATGTAAAACTTCCAGATGGAATAGTACCAGACGCAACAGTAAGTATAGAGAGAATTTTAAAAGAAATAATAGAAGGTAGAGGTAATATAGAGAATAATTTTGTATACAAATTAAACTTAAATTCTTATGTATTTGACTGGCCATGGTTTAAAGTAATAGACAGCGATGGCAGATTAGTAAATGCAACAACAGCAAGAGATCATGAAAAGATGTTATATTATGCACAAGAAGCGTTTAATCCAAATTCTAGATAAAGAATGTTCATGATTTATAGATTTGATAAGAATGGAAATTTAAATTTACTTGATAGTTATGATAAGGTTGCTTCAAATGTTTTATTTAGTTTGTAGCCTCCCCTTTGGGGATTGAAACATTTCTTTACCGTCTTCAGAAGTGTAAACTACCTCAATTTGTAGCCTCCCCTTTGGGGATTGAAACATTTCTTTACCGTCTTCAGAAGTGTAAACTACCTCAATTTGTAGCCTCCCCTTTGGGGATTGAAACTTTGCAACCTCTCTTGTCAAAAATACCTGACCGAGATTTGTAGCCTCCCCTTTGGGGATTGAAACTCCCTCTGAACAAAAACATCAATATAAAAACCATCGATTTGTAGCCTCCCCTTTGGGGATTGAAACAGCAGTTGCTAAAAATAGCAAATAAGCGCAATGAAAATTTGTAGCCTCCCCTTTGGGGATTGAGAAGGTTGGGGTCTGAGTGAAAATTTTTTGACCTTTGAAATTCCTTTAACGGAGCATTATGCTGCTTTTGAATTTTTACTCAAAGGCTAAAATAATTCTTTTAAAAGATTTTGCCAAGTGCAGTTTGGCAGACAAAAAAGACAACAAAAATATTTTTTTGGTTTTATTTTATTTCGTGAGATGATATAATCTTTTTAGAAACTATGTTGTATATTTTTTTATTTTCATGAAATCGCTTTCCTATCTAAAATATTAAAAGTTAAGGTGATTGAGTATGTCGTTAAGAATGCCTTATTTAATTAGCGACGGTATGGTGCTTCAAAGAAACAAACAAATAAATATCTGGGGCTGGGCTGAACCATGCAAGATGGTAACAGTAAATTTCCTGGGAAAGTCATACACGGCAGTAGCTGACCACTTGGGAAAATGGAAAGTTACTTTGCCACCCATGGATGCCGGCGGTCCATACTTTATGGAAATCAAATGCCAACATCATGCTGTTACAATCAAAGACATTCTCATTGGAGATGTGTGGGTATGCTCTGGACAGTCTAATATGGTTTTGCCGATGGAGAGAGTCATCGATTTATATCCTGAAGAGCTTGATGACTGCAATATTCCGCTTATCAGACAGTTTACAGTCCCCGAAAAATACAATTTTAAAGGTCCTCAGGAAGAGTTAGAAGGTGGTACTTGGGATGTTCTCAGCAAAGAAACACTTCTTAAGTTTTCTGCCGTAGGATACTTTTTTGCAAAAGCGCTCTATAAAAAATACAATATACCAATTGGATTGATTAAATCATGTGTTGGTGGAACACCAATTGAGGCGTGGATGAGCAGTGATATAGTATACAAATTTCTTGAGAATCCCGATGAACTTGAAAAACTCAAAGATGACAGTTATATAGAAGCTGTATCCAAAGAAGAGGAAGCTAAAATAAAAGCTTGGTTTGATTATTTAAATGCAAACGATACTGGTCTTAATAGCAATCCTCCATTTTTTGATGAAAATTGTTCTACATCGGACTGGAAAGCTATAACCATACCAGCTACATGGAAAGAGATGGGGCTTGATTCAACAATAGGTGTTGTATGGTTCAAAAAAGAAATAAACATACCTTCTTGCATGGTTGGAAACCCAGCAAGGTTATATCTTGGGACAATTGTTGACAGCGACTTTACATATGTCAACGGAAAACTTGTTGGTTCAACTTCATATCGATATCCGCCAAGAAAGTATAATATACCTGCTGGTCTTCTAAAAGAAGGAAAAAATACAATTGTTGTAAGAGTTATAAGCAATGATGGAAATGGTGAGTTTGTAAAAGGAAAGGAATACAAGTTGTTTACAGAAGATTGCAAGATAGACCTCAAAGGTCAGTGGCTGTGCAAGGTGGGTGTTAGAAGCCCAGAACCTTTGCCGCAACAAACTTTTTGGCAGTACAAACCTACAGGTCTTTTTAATGGAATGATTGCACCACTATTAAATTACAGTATAAAAGGTATAATATGGTATCAAGGTGAATCCAATACAGACAGGCCTGAGGATTACTGTAATAAACTGTGTAATCTTGTTGATGATTGGAGAAAAAAATGGGGTGATAGCAGTCTACCTTTTCTATACGTACAGCTTGCGAACTTTATGGAACCAAAACCGCAGCCTTGTGAGAGCAACTGGGCAAGGTTGAGGGAAGAACAAAGAAGAGCACTTTTGCATCTTGACAATGTGGGAATGGCAGTTGCAATTGACCTTGGTGAGTGGAACGACCTTCATCCATCGAACAAAAAAGATGTGGGTGAAAGACTTGCTTTACTTGCACAAAAAGTTGCATACGGTGAAAAGGACTTGGTTGCATCCGGGCCTTTATACAAGTCTATGAAAATTGAAGGAAATAAAATTATTTTGGAATTTTCAGAAGTCGGAAGCGGACTTATTGCAAAAGGTGATAGTATACTTAAACATTTTGCAATTGCTGAAAAAGATAAAAGATTTATTTGGGCAAATGCTATTATTGAAGGTAACAAAGTTATTGTTTGGAACGACAGTATTAAAAACCCTGTTTACGTGCGATACGCTTGGGCTGACAATCCAGAAGGCGCAAATCTTTATAACAAAGAAGGATTGCCTGCATCACCTTTTACAACCGAAGATGAGATTTAAAATTTTTTTTAAATGGGGTGATTATAGATGAAAGTAAGCTATCTGTTTCCTAATGGCAGGTCCAAGGCTCTTACAGTAAGCTATGATGACGGACAGGTATATGACAGAAAACTTGTCAGCATATTTAACGAATACGGGATTAAAGGAACCTTCTTTTTAAACTCTGAAACTCTTGGCAAAGACATCTTTATCCAACCTGATGAAGTTGTAACTCTTTATAAAGGGCATGAAGTTGGCATACATGCAAAAACCCATCCTTTTTTAGATTCTATACCCCTTGAAGGTATAATCGAAGAAATTATTGAGGACAGGAAATTTTTAGAAGGTATGGTTGGATATCCTGTCAAAGGAATGTCATATCCATATGGAGTTTATAATGAAGATGTGATAAAAATTTTACCATCACTTGGCATTGAGTATTCAAGGACAGTAAATTCAACTTATAACTTCAACATGCCAGAAAATTTTATTGTTTGGAATCCCACATGCCACCACAAACAAAATCTGCTGGAAATTACAAAAAGATTTTTGGAAATAGAAAACAAAAATCAGCTTCAGCTTTTGTATGTGTGGGGACACAGTTTTGAATTTGAACGAGAAAACAACTGGGATTTGATTGAAGAGTTCTGCAAGATGATTTCAAAAGCAAGTTCTGTCTGGTTTGCGACAAATATTGAAATTGTAAGATACGTCAAGGCATTGAAAATGCTTGAGTTTTCTGTAGAAAGAGATGTTGTTTATAATCCTTCGGCTATTTCAGTATGGCTTTTGGTAAATGGCAATGTTGTTGAGGTAAGCGGTGGTCAGATTGTAACTCTTAAATAATTGAGAAAAAACATTTTTTGGGAGGTTTTTAAGGTGGATAGATACAATCATCGAAAAAGCCAGATGTTATTGAAAATTACCACAGCTGATGGTAAACCCTTGAAAAATGCTGAAATTACAGTTCGTCAAATCAAACACAAGTTTTTATTTGGATGTGCAGAATTTTCAGTTGTTCCTTTTGTAAACGGTGAGTTTTCAGGTGACTTTAAAGAAAAAGCTGAAATGGCTTTTGAAAAATTTGTTGACCTTTTCAACTTTGCCACTCTTCCTTTTTACTGGGGCAGGTTCGAACCTGTCAGAGGAAAACCAGATACTCAGCGACTCAAAAACGCTGCCAAGTTCCTTAAAAATGCTGGATTTGTTCTCAAAGGTCATCCACTTTGCTGGCACACAGTTACTGCTGACTGGCTTTTGGAACTTACTAACAACCAGATTTTAGAAGCACAGCTTATGCGTATAAAACGCGAAGTAAGCGATTTTGCCGGTCTTATCGATATGTGGGATGTAATAAATGAGGTTGTCATAATGCCAAACTTTAATAAATACGATAATGGAATTACAAGAATTTGCAAACAATTTGGCAGGATGGGTCTTGTTAAAATGGTGTTTGACGCGGCAAGAGAAGCTAACCCAAAAGCTATTTTGCTAATCAACGACTATATTGTATCAGATGCATATGAAATACTGATTGAGGCGTTGCTTGACAAAGGTGTGAAGATTGATGCAATAGGAATACAGTCGCACATGCACCAGGGTTTCTGGGGAGTTGAGAAGACTCAAGAGGTGCTTGAAAGGTTTTCACGTTTTGGTTTGCCACTTCACTTTACAGAAGTCACATTAATTTCAGGAAAGCTTATGCCTCCATATATAAAAGACCTCAACGACTATAAACCTGAAAGTTGGCCATCAACCGTAGAGTGTGAAGAAAGGCAGGCAATGGAAGCAACGCTGTTTTATAAAATGCTCTTTGCGCATCCGCTTGTTGAAGCAATTACCTGGTGGAATTTCATTGATACTTTTGCTTGGCTTGGCGCACCAGCAGGATTTATTACAAAAGACGGAAGGGTAAAACCAATTTATAATGCTCTTTATAATCTTATTAAAAAAGAATGGTGGACAGGCACACAAAACCTTGTCACAGACCAGGATGGTTTTGTGAAGGTATCAGGTTTTATGGGCGAATATGAAGTATCTTTTAAAGATAAAAAATCAAAATTTACACTTGACAGGACACATGAAGTTGCTCAGATAATTTTATAATCGAAAATTATTCTTGATATGAGGGGCTTAAGTAAAATTCTTTTGCTATGGCCCCTTTTTTATTTGAACAATTATTCTTGACAAGCTGATTTTTTGCTGTTATATTTTTAGTAAACCATTTTAAATTATTGGTTTACATTAAGGAGGTAAAGAACATGGAAAATGCAAAGACCACATATACAACAAAAATGCTTGTTCTGTCTGCGCTTTTTACGGCAATAGTTGCTGTGTGTGCACAAATTTCAATTCCGATTGGGCCTGTGCCATTTACACTGCAGGTTTTAGCAATTTTTTTAGCAAGCTTGATTCTGCCGCCAAAGTATGCGTTTTTGAGTCTTCTTGTGTATGACCTTTTAGGGGCTGTCGGCGTGCCTGTGTTTGCTGGTTTTTCCGGTGGACTTTCTAAATTTGTAGGACCCACTGGTGGGTATTTGATAGCATTCCCAATTGCAGCTTTTGTTACAAGCTACATAAATACCAAAAAGCCATTAAAAAATGAAATAGCGAACTCTATCTTGGCGCTCATCTTAGGGCTTGCAATTATCTATATCATTGGATTTTTGTATCTGTCGTGGGCTGCACACATGACACTTAAAAAAGCTTTTGCAGCAGGTGTTCTGCCATTTATAATCCCCGACATCATAAAGCTTGCAATTGCATATTTGATTGCCCGCGCAATAAAAAGTCGCAAAGCGCTGAATATCGCATAGCCTCTTTCTGGTTTGCTATCATATACTCTAAGGCGCTTTTTTTACCCACCAGCACAACAAGTTCTTTTGCCCGTGTTACGGCAGTGTAAAGGAGGTTTCTTGTCATCAAAATGGGGTAGGTCTCAACAACCGGCATCACTATGCACCTAAACTCAGACCCTTGAGATTTGTGAACAGTCATGGCATATGCAAGTTCTAAGTCGTCAAGCAGCGAAAAGTCGTAATACACAAGCTTTTCATCGTCAAACAAAATTTCCAAAGCACCTTGAGCCCTGTCGATATCCTTTACAACTCCAATGTCGCCGTTGAATATCCCTGTTGAGGCCCTGCCCTTCTCCTCTCCTTGTACAATCTCATATTCCAGCGAATAGTTGTTTTTCACCTGCATGACCTTGTCCCCAACCCTGAACAGGTTTTCCTTGTAGGCATACTCCTTTTTAGATGGATGAGGC
Source organism: Caldicellulosiruptor bescii DSM 6725 (assembly GCF_000022325.1). Classification (NCBI taxonomy): domain Bacteria; kingdom Bacillati; phylum Bacillota; order Caldicellulosiruptorales; family Caldicellulosiruptoraceae; genus Caldicellulosiruptor; species Caldicellulosiruptor bescii. Next base: position 2,878,426 of record NC_012034.1, read on the forward strand.
GGGTTGAGGTACTGCTGCAACACGCGGTTTAGATTGTACATCCCAACAATTCCCTTTTTGGAAGGGCACAAAACTTGAATGTCTGTCATCGGGTCGCACGAAAGATAGTTTGGAAGTTTTTTGGTCACAAGCTCAATTACAGTTTTTAAAATCTCTTCCTGAGAGTTTTTCTGGATAAAATAAAAATCGCTCTCCTTTTGAAGATGTGGAAACTCTCCCCTGTTTATCCTGTGAGCGTTGAGAACTATAAAACTATTTTCGCTCTGGCGATACACCTCGGTCAAAGTTGTACACGGCACAATCTGGCTTTTTATAAAGTCTTTTAAGACATTTCCTGCACCAACAGATGGAAGCTGGTCTTTGTCTCCAACAAGGACAATTCTTGTCGTCGGCTTTGTTGCAGCAAGAAGATAGTTCATAAGGAAACTGTCTACCATGCTCATTTCATCAACCACAATAACATCGCATTTTAAGGGATTATTTGGTCCTTTCTGGAATATAACATGTGTGTCTAATACTGTTATTTCTAATAGTCTATGGATTGTCTTTGATTCTCTTTCACATGCTGCCTGCATCCTCTTTGCAGCCCTTCCCGTCGGCGCGCAAAGAAAAACCTTTTTGCCTTCGCCCTCGAAAATCTGAATGATGCATTTTATGATTGTAGTTTTTCCTGTTCCAGGACCGCCTGTTATGATGCTAACACCTTGTGTCAGCGCCATCTTGATAGCTTTTTTCTGATTTGGCGAAAATGCAATACCGTTTTTTTCTTCAAACTGTGAGATTTTTTCATCTATATCAGCAATGTCATCATATTCTTTTAGCATTGACAGGATTTTATCTGCTATATACCTTTCACACTCATAGTAGCCGTACAAAAACACCATCTCTTGAGAGTCAACCTCATCTTTCACAATTCTTCTTTCTTGAGCTAAAGCTTCAATTGCCTCTTCTATTTTTTCCACTGGAAGGTCAAGGGTTCTGATACAGAGCTGTTTGAGCCTATTTTCTGGCAGGCATGTGTGCCCTTCGTTGTTTGCTGCCAATGTCAAAAGATTGAGTATCTTGGCAGATATTCTTCTTTTGTCGTCTGGCATAACTCCCATGTCAAGTGCAAGCCTGTCAACTTTTTTAAAGTCAAGCTCCGGAAATACATCCAAAAGAAAATATGGATTTTCCTGCAAAAGTGACAGAGCAGAAAATCCATAAAGCTTAAAAAGTCTCATTGCGTGGTTCTGTGAAAGCCCGTACTGTGAAAAGATTGACATGATATCTTTCAAAAATTTCTGGAATGCGAACATATTCCTTATCCGCTCAACCTTTTCAGGTGTCATGCCGCGAATGCTCAAAAGCTTTTCAGGCTCTTGTTGCAAAATCCTTGCTGTGTCATCCCCAAAGGTATCAACAATCTTTTTAGCAGTCTTTTGACCGATACCCTTTATCACCCCAGAGGAAAGATAAAGATAAATCTCATCCTTTGTCTGTGGCAATAGCTTCTCAAGGTAACTTACTTTAAGCTGCTGACCATATACTGGATGAACATAAAACTCACCGTACACGCTTACCTTTTCACCAATTGCAATGTCTGGAACTATCCCTACTGCTGTAAACACTTCATCGTCACATATTATCTCAAACACTGTATAATTATTTTCCATATTCTTGTAGATTATATCACTTACCATGCCCTGAATGTTTTGCTGCATATTTTCATTTCTTCCCCTTCAAAAATTGCGATTTGCCTGCTACATTATTTTACTCCAATCCGAACACATTCTCAAGCTCACACTCTTCTTTTATTTTAAGTGCACCCTGCGACCAGATACCCTGCAGATAGTCTGTTATGACAGAAGCAAGAGTTATCCTCTTTTTAAAGTACTTTGCAGAACCAAGACAGCTCAATACAGCTCCGCAGCGCAAAAGCATCTCAAAGTGGTCGTCTTTATCGTCAATTCTGAATATCTGGCTCATGTTCACATAACCAAATATGGGGTCTGTTTTCACAACTGCTTTTCTTGTCTTTACAGGAATGAAGGTAGCATCCGGAAGAACAATGGGAAGAAGATTTTTTTGACCAATTCTCTGTGCGATAAGTTTTTTGATTGCCTGGCAGTCTATTGCATAAAGTGAATATAGTTTTTTGGAAAAACTTCGAATTGACATTGGTACAATCTTCTTTTCGCCGCTTAAAAAAAGAATCAGCACACTGTCACCATTTTCCGTGTAGTGTGGCACAAAATATATGATATCTTTTGGAATGCTGTTCATAAGTGATATCACCATCCTGAAAAAGGCTTTATTTTCCATATTTTTAAAAGTATATTTTTATTATATCGAACATTTTTTTGCATGTCAATTGTTTTTCATCTGCAAAATCTTTTCAGAAAGCTTGTCAATGCTATCAGAGAGCTTGTCTATCTTGCTTTCAAACCTTGTAAGAAGATAGATGCAAAGCACAATCGGAAAACCTATGTTGGCAATGTTGGCAATTATATCTTGCATATTTTTTTCACCTCCTATCCCCTTAGTTTGTTATGGACACTAAAAGTTTTTAAAAACAAGCCGACCTGCCAAAACTCAAAATGTCAGGTCGGCACATTCTATGTTTTTTTTTATTGTCCGATTAAAGTGTTTACCTCTCTGTCAACAATTCTTGCTGATACCTTTTCAACAATCGGACTTGATGTTACAAATATGTTCTTTTGAACAATCAAGTTCATCACACTGTCAACCTCGGCTGCTGTTAAGCTTGGTTTTGGGTCGGGGATTGAAAGTCTGAAGTTTTTTCCGTTTTGAAGCTTGAATGTCAACACCAGAGTAAGCATCCTTATTTCACCTCCTTTCTGCTATTTTTTGTGCTTTCAAAAGCTTGAAATGTCAATTAGTATAAAAGCTCAAAGTTGTTGCTTCTTATAATTGTGTACAACGGCTTTGACTGAAGGCTTGCAATTGCTTGACCAACCTGATACACATCCATATCCTGTGCTTCTGGCTTGATATCAAAAGAGAGTGTCTTGAGCCTTATTTTGCCAGTGGATGTCGTGCCGTTTTCAAGTTTGAGCTGCAATGAGCCTACAAGTGGTTTTGCTGCCATCTTCGCCTCACCTCCTTTCTGCCTCTATTTTAAACTCTTGATAGGGACATTTTCAAAAATTATTCGAACGTTTGTTTGTAAAATCTGAGTGATATTTTAAGCTAAATATCAATCAGATTGTTCTAAATCTCGCTTGGTTGTGAATAAATCTCAAAAAAATTTAAAATAATATCATCTTGAGGTTTTGTTTACGGGGGTGCTTTGCAAAGTGAACATCAAAGATAAGAAAGCCTCTGAATACCAGGTACTTGTAAAGGTAAACGAGCCAAAGACAAACTCTTTTAAAAACTGCATCTTGGCATTCTTAGTTGGCGGGGCTATCTGTGATGTTGGTCAGGCGTTTTTGAATCTCTATAGTAACTTCTTTCCAAAAGACGAGGCCCAGGTTCTTACATCTATCACAATGATATTTCTTGGCTCTTTTCTGACAGGCCTTGGTGTATACGATAAAATTGGAGCTTTTGCTGGAGCCGGTTCTATTGTTCCCATCACAGGGTTTGCAAATTCTATTGTCTCGCCTGCAATTGAGTACAAAAAAGAGGGGTTTGTGTTTGGCGTTGGAAGCAAAATGTTTTTGATTGCAGGACCTGTTCTTGTATATGGAATTTCCACATCCATACTGGTAGGGCTTTTGTACTACCTTGTTAAAGTATTTCCTGGGATATGAAAGTGAGGCTGCCATTGCAATGAAGCTGGGAAGGTCAACATACAGATTTGAATCAAATGTGGCTATATCCGACTGCTTTACAGTTGTTGGAAAAAAAGAAGGTCAAGGACCTCTTTCAATATATTTTGACATGGTTATTGAAGATGAGTACGCAGGACAAAAGTCTTGGGAACTTGCAGAGGGAAAGCTATTAAATATTGCTATTACAAAGCTTGTGCAAAGGGTAGGGGAAAACCCAGATAACATAGACCTGATTTTAAGCGGTGACCTTTTAAACCAGCTGTCAAGCTCACACTTTGCTGTAAGAGACCTTGATATTCCGTTTGTTGGCATATACGGCGCATGTTCTACCTTTGCCCTGAGCATTGGGCTTGCCTCAATATTTGTTGATGGTGGTTTTGCAAAAAATGTGATAGCTGCAACATCGTCTCACTTTTGCTCTGCCGAAAAGCAGTTTAGATACCCTTTGGAGCTTGGAACACAGAGACCTCCAACATCCCAGTGGACAGTGACGGGAGCTGCTGCCTTTTTGATAAGACAAGAAGATAGTTTGCATTCCCCCAAAATTACACACTTCACAGTTGGCAGGATACTTGATTTTGGAATAAAAGACCCAAACAACATGGGAGCGGCAATGGCACCGGCTGCGTTTGACACTATTATGAGGCACTTTTCTGATACAAAAAGAAGTTTTGAATACTACGACATGATAATCACAGGTGATTTGGGGTATGTTGGAAGAAAGCTTCTTGATGAGCTTTTCAAAAAGGAAGGGATAAGATTTTCTTCTGAGCTTTTTGACTGTGGAATTTTGATGTTTGACCCAAAAACTCAAAATACAGGCGCTGGAGCAAGCGGGTGTGCAGCTTCTGCCTGTGTGTTTGGCGGGTATCTTTATAAGCTTTTGCGTGAGCAAACATTTGAAAGGATTTTGATTGTGCCAACTGGTGCTTTAATGTCTCAATCAACAGTTCAGCTTGGTGAAAGCATCCCTGTGATTGCCCATGCACTTGCCATTGAGATGTTGTAGGAATTGCCTGCTTTTAAGATTTTTGCAAAAAGGAGTGATGGTAAAAAATGGACTACCTGAAGGCATTTTTAGTTGGCGGGCTTATCTGTGTTGTGGGGCAAATTCTCATTGACAAGACAAAGCTCACATCTGCACGAGTTCTTGTTTTGTTTGTAACGCTTGGGGCAGTGCTGCAAGGCCTTGGGATATATCAAAAGCTTATTGAGTTTGCCGGGGCGGGGGCAACAGTACCCTTGCCCGGCTTTGGTTATTCTCTGGCAAAAGGTGCAATTGATGAGGTATCGAGAGTTGGTATTGTTGGAGCGTTTACAGGTGGCGTTTCAAGAACAGCTGGTGGCATCTCTGCTGCAGTGTTTTTCGGGTATGTAATCTCGCTGATTTTTAATCCAAGGAGTAAGTAGCAAAATTCAGGATGAGTTCAAACAAATGTTGAGTGTTATCCTTATTTACTACCTGCACAGAATGTATCTTCTAAACCTCCCATGTCTAAAAACCTTGAGAAGCTCAACAGTTCCATCGGACCTCACAACTTCCTTTGCCACTCTTTTTGTTGTTAAATAAATGGGCACAAAACCATTTTTAAAACACCAGCTCACAAGGTAAAATGTTGCTCCAAAGTCACCTTGAATGAGGCAAAAGTTTTCTTTTTCTCCTCTGTTTTGGAGCAAAAAAGCTTTGATATTTTCAAACATCTCATCTGTCAGCTCTACATCTGGCGGAATGTTGCTCCAAAAATCCTGAAGCTGAGGTGGAAGATTTACAATTTCCTCAACCTTTAAAGCTTCTCTTGTTTCTTTTTCTTGTTCTTGAGAAAGTTGGTGGTTAAAAATTAAAGTTCAAAATATTTGCGACATAACTATTTTTTGCGGCTAAGAAGAGAATATATATTGTTTACTTCCGAAAATAATACCAACAAAGCACCAAAATAAGGCAGATTGTTTCTTTTAAAATCAAAAAAGCTGCAACCAAAAGGGCTGCAGCTTTTAAAGTCTTTTACTTTTCATCAAAATCATCGAACAGGTCTGAGATGTCAAACTTTTCTGAATCAACATCATCAACTTCAAATTCTTCAAAAATTGTGTCTGTCTCATTTTTCTCCTCATAGTCTATGTTATAATACTCACACATAAAGTCTGCAACAGCAATGTTCAAGTCAAGTTCGCCTATCTGGTCTGATATTGAAAACGGGTCAAGTCTTTTCCATATGGTCTTAACATCTTTTTCCTTTTCAAGATGTTTAATGAAAATTTCCAGTCCGGCTTTGTCAAGAGCAAGAACAACTGTCTGCCCGGCTTTGACAGGTGATTTCTTGCTCGGCTTTGCAAGAAACACTTTTAACAAAAACTCAACAGCCATTTTGTCTTGTTCTGTGATAAGTCTCTTCTTACACTTTTTACACTCTAAGTACGCAACATCTGCAAAGTTTATAAGTCCAAGCTTTGCAAGATACCCTTCGTCCTGCCACTTAAGTTCAAGGTTATCTTCCCCACATTCAGGGCAGATACTCGGTTGCACAGTCAATTTTACAAGGTTGTGGAAAAACTGATGGTCATAATCTTCCCCTGCCGAGTCTATATCTGATAGTTTTTCAAGCCAGCACAAATTGGTATCACAAAAACTATCTTTTTCATTTTTTTTGTATGGGCACAGACCAAAAAACAGCGGACAGAACTTAAAATATAAAAAGTCTCTTATACTACCAAAGCTTATATATTCATCTTTCATGAGCTCTCTTATTGCCGCGTTTTCTAAGAGCTTTTTTTCAACAAAGTCAAGAATTGTCTGACTATTACCAGATTTTATTAAATTTTTGTTTTTATAATCTTTATTATTCATAACAATACCAGCCTCTTTTTCAAAAAATAAGCTTTCATAATATTTATACCACTTTTCAGAAGCTTTGAACACAATTTTTTACTTGAAAACGGTATTGATAGCCTTCTTTAAAAACTCAAAATCTTTTTCTGCCAAGCTTTTGAGCGGTTGAATGTCAATAAGATAATCCCTTATAAGTTTTGAATTCTCATCTTTTTCGTCTTCAAGTTGTGAATACAAAACTTCTATGTTTCGAGCTGTCAAGGTAGTCCCAATTTTGCTTTTCAAAAACACATTACATTTTATTCTGCACTCTAAAAACTCTTTCTGTTTAAGCAAAATCAGTTCACTCAAAACTTCTGTTACATCTATCGAAGAGTTCGCGTATCTTGCTTTAAAATCTTTAATTTCTATAATTATATCATCTATTATATCCTTTTGAACATTCAAATTCATAGACTTTAATTCTTGAACTACCTTATCCACAAATATTTCAAATGAAGGCGACATTTGCGAAAAAATACCAACATCAATATCTTCAAATATATTTTTGAACCTATCCAGTACCTGCTGTGAATAAAAAGTAACTGTTACTTTTTTAATCTTTACCCTCTCCTTTGTGGCTAAAATTTCATTTTTTGTTTATATCATCTTTGAAAGACAAAAGCTGTGTAAAATACATAATCTGATTTTGAAAAAAATCTTTCAAAATTTCTTTCAAAGGTGCAACAATAAACTTTTTGCTAATTGGACTTACATAAAGGTCATAATAATCAGGTCCTTTGAATATTATCTCAAATTCCTTAAAATTCTTTTTAAATTCTCTCTTTATCTCATCAATTGTTCTTGCATAAATAATGTTCATCGCAACATTTTCTTCGTTTTCCAATAGCTTTTTATATGCATCGCATATGTCAAACGGCACAAAATCTGACATTGGAAAGTTTATATAAAGGTCTTCAAAATGCTGATAAAGAGCACATGGCATTATCATTTTCTCTTTGTACTTAGCAATAATACCATAATATCCTTCTCCAAGCCAGATTATCGGAATCATATCAGTTGTAAGCAAAGAAAATATTTCCAAATTGTTGTTTGCTGTCCAGATTTTAAATGAATTTAGCATGCAAAGAATATCTTTTGCATATACAATGTGTAAAAACTCTTTGTAAAACGAATTTGCAACATCAAAGCTCTTGAGCTGAGTTTGCGATGGCAAAGGCACCTTTATCTTTTCTAAAAACTCGTGTGTGTATATCCATTTGTTTTCTTGTATTATTGTGTTTAAAAATTCTGAAAATGTTAAAATGCCTAAAACCCTCCTTGAACACTTTTCAATAAAATTCTTATTTGAATTTTATTTTAACCCAACTTATATGAAATTACAAATCCACATTTTAAATTTTATTCAATTTTAACTCTTGCAAAATTATACTTTTTTCTACTAAAATTTATATTGTATCAATATACATTCTTGAACTTTTTCTGTTACAAATCAAAAAAACAATTTGGAGGGGTGGTTGTATGGAAGTTTTAAAAGTTGCTGCTACATCAATGCCTCAGAAGGTTGCAAATGCGCTTGCTGCAATTGTAAAAGAACAGGGTGAAGCAGAACTTCAGGCTGTTGGTGCATCTGCTGTAAACCAAGCTGTAAAAGCTATTGCTATTGCTCGTGGAAAGGTTGCTCCAAACGGAATTGACCTTTATGTAATTCCAGCATTTGCAGATATAGTAATTGACGGTGAGAAGAAGACAGCTATCAAGTTCATTGTAAAGTCAAGATAAGATAAAATAAATAATAGCAAATGGGGCTGTCCAAAAAGATAATTGGATAGCCCCTTTTCTTACAATATATAGTTTTTGATTTATTTAACTTTACCTATATATTGCGAAATAAGAATTTTAAAATTTTGTTTTTAGACAACCCCATTTGTTTTGCAATCTTATTTTTGATGACAGCAAAAATTTATCTCAATTTTACCATCACTACCAACATCTATTCTGTCTATCTTCACTCCCTTTAAATTACCAGTCAAAACCTTTTGAAGGTCTATTTCAAGCCTGTCTTTGAGAAGTTTTATACCTTCAATCTTTCCATCTTTAAATTTCCCAAGTAAAAAACCATATATAATGAGGCTTTTCGAAGGGTCAAACAATATTAAGAATTTGTTTTGGTCTGATTCTATGGTAAATCTCAAAGACATTTGAGGCAAAAAAGCAGCAGGTTTTACATTAACTTTCACCTCATTTTTGTCTACCTCAACATTTGTGATAATCTCAGGTATGTCAACATTTTTAAGAAGAATATCAACAAACTCTTTTATTTCAAATGAAACAAACCCCACTTGACGATCCCCTCTTTTTATAAAAGCTTTCGTAATCTATTTTAGAAAGTTTTTTTACATAAATTTTATATACCCAAAAAGGATAATCATTAAAGTCAAATTTTTTGTGAAAATCAAGCTGATTAAAAAAATAAGCTGCCCTCTGGCAGCCTTTGCAAATCTTTTTAGACAGTTATTTTTCTTTCTATCAAAAGCTTTTCAATTTCAGTTTTTGGCACGGGCTTTGAAAATAAATACCCCTGTGCAAAATCGCATCCTATTTCTTTTAAAATCTCAAGCTCTCTTTTAGTCTCAACACCCTCTGCTATAACTTTTAAATCAAGCTTATGAGCCATCAATATTATGCCCTCAACAATTGCTCTGCTCTCTTTTGATAATTCAATCTCTGAAATAAAGCTTCTGTCTATTTTAACTCCTCCAATTGGAAGCCTTCTCAAATAAATCAAAGATGAATACCCTGTCCCAAAGTCGTCTATCAAAAATTTTATTCCCAGCTGGCAGAGAAAACTTAAAATCTTGAGTGAAACATCAAAATTTTCAACAGCTCCTGTTTCGGTTATCTCAAATGAAATTTTTTGTGGATTAACACCATATCGCTCAATTTGTTTTTGTATCATCTTCTCAAAAAACTTTGTCTTAAGCTGTCGTGCTGAAATATTTATCGCCATGTGTAGATAGCTAATCCCCTTTTTCTCCCAATTTTTAAGGTCCGAAAAAGCCTTTTCTATGACCATCTCACCAATTTTTACTATAAGCCCGCTGTCTTCTGCAACAGGAATAAATTCAAGCGGTGAGATGATACCTTTTTCGGGTGAGACCCATCTCAAAAGGGCTTCCACAGAATGAATCTCCATATCTTTTAAGTTTATAACAGGCTGGTAATAAAGCTCAAACTGGTCAGCTTCAATAGCCTTTTTGAGACTTTTTTCAATTTCAATTTTTTTAAAATTCTTCATCAGCATGAAAGGCATAAAAATTTGAAAATCGTTCTTGCCATTTTCTTTTGCAGAAGATAGTGCCATGTCAACATTTCTGAAAATTTCTTTGACGCTTCTGCCATCGTCAGGATAAAATGATACACCTATTGAGGCGGAGGTAAAGATGCAACCTTCTATCTTTTGTATATAAATCTCACTTTCAAAGATGCCAAGAAGCTTAGTGCAAACCTCAATTACCTCCTCCTTTTTAGCAAGACCATCCAGAATTACGGCAAATTCGTCTCCCCCAACTCTTGCAAAAAAGGTATTAAGTTTTATGCTATTGAGATATTCTAAAATCTTCTTGGTTACAGCAATTAAGTATTCATCTCCGGCTTCATGCCCATACAGGTCGTTAATGTCCTTAAAATTGTCAATGTCTATGAGCACAACAGCACCTTGAGTTTTCTCATCTTCGGCTTTTTTAATCAGACTCTCCAACCTATCTTCAAACAGTTTCCTGTTTGGCAGGTTTGTCAGTGCATCATAGTAGGCAATGTATTCTATCCTATGTTCATACTCTTTTTTGGCTGTCCAGTCAATGTTTACTGCAATAATCTTCTCAGGTTTATCTTCTTCGTTGTATAAAATCTGAACATGAGAGGAAATCCAGCGCCAGTTTCCGTGTTTGTCTCTTATACGTGATTCAAATTCCACTTTCTCTTCATGAAGAAGTATAGCATCCTGCAATTTTTTGAATACAGTAGCTCTGTCATCCTCATGGAAAAATTCAAGCCATGCTGAAAAATCGTTTTTTGATTTTATCACATCAATGTCAAATTGATCTTTGAGCTTTCCATAAAATTCAATCTTCTTTTCATTAAAATCTATCTCCCAGATACAATCAGAGACATTTTCTACCAGAAACTTGTATTTTTCTTTTTCTTCCATCAACATTTCCGACTGCTTGTTTAAAATATCCAAGGTATTCATAAGTTCCTGGTTGGTCTGTTCAATCTCTTCGTAGCTTTCTTCTAAAAGCTGTTGTGTTCTTTTTATCTGCGTTATGTCAAGCCCTGTTGAAATAATCAAAGGCTCGTTTAAGTACGGGTTTTCGATAAGAGTATTGTTCCACAAAATCCATCTTGTGTCGCCATTTTTTGTCACAATCTCATTTTCATGGTCATTTAAAATCTTTACTTCTGAAATTCTTTTAAAAAGATTTTCTATATACTCACGCCTGTGGGAAGGAATAAAAATATCAACCCATTTTTTGCCCACAACCTCTTCACTTTTGTACCCAGTAATCTGTTCTGCAAACTTGTTAAAATATATTATTTCGCCTTTTAAGTTGAGAGTCAAAACAATTGCATTTGCATTCTCTGCTAAAAGCTGGGCGTACTTTTCATAAGCTTGTTTGCCACGTTCAAGTCCTCTATTTATTCTTGTCATTACAAATATTATCACAGACGCAGCAAAAAGTATTATGATTAAAAGATACAAGGCAGACAGTAATATTTGCCTGTTTTTCCTCTCAAAGTATTCAGGTGAATATGTGGAAAAATAGTTGTAATAAAGCTCATCAAATATACCTTTGTTTATAAGAAAATTTAACCTCTGGTTTATGTACGCAACAAGTTCTGGTCTTTTCTTGCTCACAGCAAATGCACTTTTTACAGTAAAGATGTTTTTGATTTTGAGCTCTGCCCTGTCGCTCAGGTTATTTTTAACAAGAAAGTAATTGGCTATTTCCTGGGACATCAAGGCAGCATCAATCTTTCCATCCACCAAGGCGTAAATCAAATCTTCAATTGTAGGGTACGTATAATATTTATTTACACCCAGCTTTTCTTTTAAAAGGGTTTCTGTGTAATCAGATTGCATAACTCCTACCATGAAATCCTCAAGGTTTTTAAGCGATATATTTTTCGAAAATTCTTTGGATGTATAAAGTCCTACATGTCGTGTAAATATTGGTTTTGAAAAATGCACCTCTTTTTTTCTCTCTTCAATTATGGCAACAGGAGCTGTGACATCAATTTTTCCTTCGACAAGCTTTTTGTAAACCTGACTCCATTCATCGCTTGAAAGTTCAAGTTTGAACTTGTCAGGTTCAAATACAAGATTTGCAAGGTCAATGGTAAATCCATAAATCCTGCCGCCTGATGTATAAGAAAATGGCGGATAGTTTTTATCAACTTCAAATTTCACAGGTGTATGACTGGCATTTGCAAGTGATATATGAAATAACATCAGCAAGACTGTAAACACAAATAGAATAGCTTTATTATTTCTCATCTAAATTCTTCCTTTTTGATATGCAAAAATATACTTTTAATTCTAACAAAATATATACCCATTTTAAAGTAAATTTAAACTATATAATTGTTGCAGTATACTTTTAGCGCTTCTTTTACTCTTGAAATTATATTTTCTCTTATATGCTGAGGCTCAGTTACAACAACATTTTTACCTAAATATAATATTCTTGATATTATTTCTGCTTCTTCAAAATCATAATAGTAAATCCTTATCTCATGTCTGTTCTTTTCTTTCAAATAACGCGCACTTTTTTCAAATGAAGAAAACATGCAAAAAGCTTTCTCTAAGGCGTTTCTTGTATTCATCACTTCAATTATTATCGGCTGTTTTGATTTTGCATTTTTTAAATAAATTTCATATTCTTTTAAAACCTGTTCTCTATCAAAATTCCCCTCTTCAGGCTTTATTTCATCAATATTCTGAATAATACATTTTGCAAATGTTTTATGTAAAGGGGAGTAAAATATGGCATAGAACATATCATCCTTTAGAGAATATTGAATCTTCACAGGAATGCCAATAGTATCTTTGAAAACCTGTCTATTTCGTGCTGTGTATGTATATCGTAAAATCCTTTTTTCAAGTATACTTTTTGAAATTATTCTTAGTTTTGGCGCTAAGATTTTTATATCTTCTCTTAATAATATCTTTGAATAGTTCTTTGGAACAATTATGTTCATATCAATTGGCAAAACATTAGGAGTTTTTAGTTTTTTTATCTTCTCAATGGTGCTGCTATCCAAAAAAAGATTTGCGTACCTGCTCGACATAATAAGCTTTAGCCACATTATTTCTAAGTTTGTAACATATGGTTCAATCTTTGTATTTATTCTGAGTCTGTAGGTCTTGCTTTCATGAGGTTTTAGAACATAAATATTTTTCTGGTATGAATGGTTTCTGGCAAATATCCTGTCTTCAATTACTGGAAAATTACAATTGTATTTTGTTAGAATATCGTAAATCTCCTTCTGAGAAATTGTGCCGTTTTCGTGAGCTCTGTTTATAATCTCTTCTAAAGCCTTGTAAAATGTGCTTTTCGCCTCAATAAAAATCTCCATAGTTTCTCAGGATCTCCTTCCATTCGTTTATCATTTCTGTTTTGAGTTCTCTTCCAGCTTCAGTATCGTCAAGCACAACAGCTCTTTCACCAAAACTTCTCAGCCATCCCTTAAACTCTTTTATATTGCTAATATCATGCTCCACTTCAAATGTTCTCTCATCAATTTTGGTTATTCTTGCGTTTTTTAGCTCTCTTTTCACCCTTGCAAGCACAAAGTTGTACGGCGAATCCAGCGGGCATTTAAACATAATCTTAATCTTTTTAAATCCTTTTTTATTGTTCGGAACAGATACAAAAAAACATTTTTCAATCTTTTTTACAAAAGGTGAAATCTTTTGCGGGTCAAAATCTTCCTGCAAAATCTCTATCTTTTCTGTGCGCCACACTGGCAATGCCGATAAATCTTCTCCCCTTAATACCATAAAATACCATCTTCCAAGCTTTACATCATAAATTATTCTCACTGGTATGCATGAAAAATCTGATAAATGTCTTTTTTGGCGTGGATAGTACCAAACCTTTATCTTTTTATTGTTTGATGCTGCCTCTAAAAATTTCCATACAAGTTCCTCTTCAAGGATATAGTGGTGTGGAACGTATGTAAACCAAAATAGTCTGTTTGTATCCTTTAAAAACTCTTCTTCGCCAAGTTCTAAAAGGTATTTTTCCAGACTTTCTTTTAAGTACCATCCCGGAACGTTGGGAACATTCGTGTTTATAAAAAATAAAATAGATATATAAATGTCTTTTATCTCATCTATTGAAAAATCTTTTAATACATCCTTTATTTGAGAACATAGCATATACACCTTTTCATTTTTTAAATATTTCACAATACCCAAATTTTGAAGTTGTTTTAAGACTCTTTTCAGGCTGGACTCAAATCCAGCATCAGCAACATCTTCATCAAGTACCTGCGATATTTCGTTTGAAATCTGAGTAAAAGTTGCTTTTTTGTTTTCTGACAAGTTTAATATCTGCAATACCATAAAAAACAAGGTTGTTTGCAGTGCAGTAGAAGTTTTCGAAAAATATATGTTTATAAGTGGATTCTCAACATCTCTGAAAAAGTTTTCTACAATGCATGGCAGGGATTTTTTCCCTTCTTTTTCTGCTGAAAAATACTGGTCTTCCCCTAAGAAAATTCTAATTCTTCGAAGCTCATCATCAAATGTCCTTTTTGCAATGTTAAAATTCTCTGCATCTTCTCTTGAATAACATCCATACAGATATACAGTCCTTGTAAAATTTCTTAATTTATTAAAACCATTCACAAATGGATTGAATCCTGACATTTGTTTACACCTTCTTATAACGTTATTGTTGTAATCTTAAAAAAATTTGCAACATAATTATATTATAACAAAAAAGAACAGGCAGCATAGACTGCCTGCACTATATTTTCAATTTAAATTTTGCTTTTTACCTAATAAATGCTGTAAAAATTGCTAATATATACCCAACTAAATTTTGAAACAGCAGTATTACTTCTTTGCAAAGCTGAAAGATAGTATACCAAAGTCCAGATTTAAATAGACAAAAGAGAATATCATTGCTTATACACAAGCTAAAATAGAATATACTATTAGTTGCAATGAATGCTAATGTTAGTATTGAAAGTTTTTTGATATTATTGACAATATTCACTTTAAATTCCTCCTAATTTGTTATTGACTTAACTAATTTTACACTTTATCATCAGTCCCCATAGAAATTGACGCAAGTTTTACAATACCTTCATGGACATCTGAAAACTGGTCAATAAGTTTGTCAACAGCCTTCTTTTGATTTTGAAAGATGTCTCTTATTGATATAAGCATTTTAAAATACTGTGAAATGGACTGTGTTTGGTTTTTGAGCACATTGTTTATATTAAAAATCTTTTCCTGTTGGCTGGCTACTTTATTTATAACATCTTCTATCTTCGTCTTTATATGCTGATTTGACATTTCTATTTTTGACAGCGATTCAGACGAACGTTTTGCCACCTCAGCACCCGACTCAACAACTGATAGTACATTTTCAAGTTTACGATTTGTTCTTTCAAATGCTGAAAGTCCTGTTTCGATACTCTCAACAGAACTCTTTGCAAGATGGTTTGCTGACTGGGATAGCCTTGAAATCTCAGATGCTATCACTTCAAACGTTGGAATATTTCTCTTTGCAGCTTCAATTGACGCGTTGAGTGCTATTATTTTTATTCTCTCTGCAAGACTTGAAATATTCTGCGACATTCTCGCAATAGACCTGAAATCATCTATTGCCTTTTTCAAATCCATAGCTACCTCAATTATTGCAGAATTTACCGTGTACATGTGATTAATCAGTTTTTTTATAGACTCTTGTTCTTTTGATGTGGTTGCGTAGACCATTGAAGCCTCATTTTGTATCATTTTGAATATTTCAAACATCTTTTGAATCTGGTTTTCCAAATCACACACCATCTGTGTTGTTTGTTCAAAAACTATTTTTTGATTCTCAGCCAATGCTATAATCTCTTTTATCTGTTCACTTGTTATTTTACTTGTCTTTGAAGATTCTGATGCTATTTTGTTGAGTCTATCGATGTATTGCTGGGTTGTGCTAAGTGTTTGTTCAATATTTGTGGCATAGGTATAAATGTTTTTTACCATTCGCGAAAATTCCTGTGTTAAAAGTGCAATCTCATCATTTGCATCATTATCTACTTTTATCTGAATGTCAAAACTTCCTGATGCGATTTTCTTTGCACTTTCTGCAAGTTTAATAATTGGTCTTGTTATTCTGTTTGATACAAATAAACTTACTGTTATGATAACTATGAGGGTTACAATGAGCAGAATAATAGAGAATCTTAAAGAAGACTTAATAAAAGAAGATGCAATTGCGTTTGTGCTAATTAAGGCTAATACTCCTGCTACATCCGTCTTTTCACTTTTTCTGATTGGAATAAGGATATAACGATAATTACCTCTTTGAGCACTTGCTGCAATGTATTCATATTGACCAGAAAATGCCATTTTTAAATTGTTATTATCTATTACATTTCTGTTGGAGGATGACGAAATTGTTTTGCTTAAATCTTTTGGAAATACTGTAATGTCCATTTTAGTAAGCTGTGTAAGGTTTTCAACAAATTTCTTGTCAAGTTTATATCCAACAATTATAGTACCTATTACTCGCATGTTGTTTGCTGACATTTGACTAACTATATCTGACACTGATTTTATATATACTGTGCCATTTTCACACTGAACAGATGTGTGTTTCAGTCGTGCAAGCCCACATTTGACTAAGTAATCATCTTTCATGTTATCCCCATATTTTGAAAGAATATCACTTCGGCCAATCAATGTTCCTTTGCCATCTGTTATAACAATCTGGTGTATAGAAAGTTCACTGGCAAGAGGTGAAATTATCTGAACAACCTTGAGATGGTCTTTTTTGGCAACTGCTTCTCTAAGCTGTGGATTATTTGATATCAGGATGCTGTAGTCAAGCGAATGCTTGCAAAGTCTCTCTATCTCCTGCAAAACCACATTTTTGGCACTCTCTAATCTTGTTTTTATCTCTTTTTCTGCATCGTTCTGGATAAGGGCAAGTGAGAATATTAGAAATATTGAAATGGGTATGAATGAAATTATGACAAACCAAAACATTATTTTTGTCTTTAGCGAACCTGATATTTTTTTAACTACCTCTTTTATTGCATTCATCTTTTGTCTCAGCTCCTTTTTCATTTTTTCCAGTATGAATTTTACTTCTTTTTTATTAAAGTTATGTTTTTAAGAAGTTAAATTATTGTTAAAACAATGGTCTTGTATCAAGATGATATTTTTCATTACATGTGATATTATTAAACTATATTAAATTTTTCTTTTGGGTGATTTTATAAAAATGTTTGCAAATAGATATTATTCATTTAGGAGCTGCGCTTTATTATTAATAATAACATTTGTTGTCAATATAGGTATGCATCTGGCAGACAATTGCGCTGCTATTGCCGCAAACAAGCAAAATCGAAAAATATATATGTTTTGTTCAAAGTCACATTTTGATAAGGTTTATTCTGATGTTGATATACAGACATTTAAAAGTCCTTTTGACTTTCCGTTTGTTGTATCAAAAGAGCCTTCAGATTTTTTCATTGCTGGATTTAAAAATGATAGGCTTGTTTTATATTATACAAATTCAAAATTCTTTTCTGGATTTAACAATATAAAGATTGGCTTGAGCTCAGATATTGTTAAAAAATCAAAGCTTTATTTTATAGATAGATTCGTTATAATCAGAGGAAACTCAACTTATGTTTATAATGATAGCAATTTAAAAGTCGAATATGATGTTGCGCTTGTAAAAAATTTTTATGTTTTTTTGTTTTATGACAGGCTTGCTAAACCAAATAGTGTTTGTGGCATTTTTATGGTAGAAAAGAGTCTCTGGGACGAGTTCTTAATAAATGAACATCCTATTACTGCAAATAAGGACGCTATACAAAGTCTTCTTGTATCTTTTGAAAAAATAAATCTTATTCACTTAAATTCAATCAGATTTTATTTTAAAAAACAGTATTTTATTTTTTCTGATATTATTTCTAAGCTTGCAAGAATGCATTCACATAATATGGCAAAATATAATTTTTTTGCACACACAGATATTTTTGAAAAAACTCCTTCAGATAGATTCAAGGATGCTGGAATTTTATACACAAAACTTGGTGAGAACATTGCAATGGGGACAAAACTTTTACCTTTTTTTGCTAACCATCTTCTCTTGAACTCAAAAGGACACAGACAAAACATTGAAGGAAGTTTTGAGGTGGTTGGAACAGGATGCGCTGTTGACCCAAACCATGAAAATGTGTACTATACACAGGATTTTGCAGTCCTGATAAGGTAAGAAGTGCTACTCTGGTTTATATCGCAAAATTAAAAGGGGATGTCTAAACACAGCAATTAGATATCCCCTTTTTAATAAAGCTATGATTTTGCTTTTTTTGTCACTATATTTCTATCTTCACATGCCGTGCAACGTGACAACATATATTCACTGCGACTGGCAACCCTGCAATGTGTGTCGGAAACTCCTCAATAAAAACATCAAGTGCTGTAGTTTTCCCACCAAACCCTTCAGGTCCTATCCCGAGAGAGTTTATTTTTTCAAGCAGTCTTTCTTCAAGTTCTGCAATATATTTTCTGGGATGCCTTTGTCCAACTTTTCTCAGAAGCGCCTTTTTAGATAAAATTGCTGCAAGATCAAATGTCCCACCAATTCCAACTCCGACCAAGATTGGTGGGCAAGGATCAGATCCAGCTTTTTTTACTGTCTCAACAACAAAATTTTCAATTCCTTCAACACCGTCTGCCGGCGCGAGCATACAAAGCGCACTTTTATTCTCACTTCCAAATCCTTTGGGCATAAAATGAATTGTGATTTTATCTCCTTTTACCATATCAATATGAATTATAGCTGGTGTGTTGTCTTTAGTATTTTCTCTCTCAATCGGGCTTTTTACCATTGACTTTCGAAGGAAAAAGTCTGTGTATGCTCTTGAGACTGCTCTGTTTATGGCCTCTTTCAAAGAACCTTCAATAAACACATCTTCACCAATATCCACAAAAAACACCGCAGCACCAGTGTCTTGGCAAACAGGTCGCATTTTTTGTTTTGCAAGTTGTACGTTTTTTATGAGATTTTCCAACGTATATTTTGCAATTCCATCTTCTAAAGCATAAGCCTTGTTAAGACTATCTTTGATATCGTCCGGCAATACGCATACCGCTTCATTTACAGCCTCATATACCTTTTGTTCGATAATTTCAGCCTTTACAATTCTCATTTTTCCATATTACTCCTTTGTCTGATATTAAAAATTCAAATTCATATCTTCAAATACTGTCTCATGAGCATCACAATTATATTGTTATCATACAAAAACTCTGCAAACATTGAGGTCTTTATGACCTTCTGTGCTGTCTTGAAAATCTCTGCGTTCGGGAAAAAATAGAGAATTGAAAAGGCTATGTAGATGATTATGAGCGCAACAGCCACACCTGCCAAAAGCCCTAAAAACCCGTCCACCTGCCCCACAACCGGCACCTTTCTCATAAACCCAATGGACCTTTTTAAGCCTGAGATTACAATCTTTGTTGCCACAAATATCAGAATCATGGCAATAAAATTGGCAAGGACAATTGCTGCAGCATCTTGCAGGGTTCTGTTTAGAGTCTCTTGCGCTTGTATTATAGCACCTTTAAAAAACTGAGGTACTGTTGGTAGAATATCGTCCTTTATCACAACCTTTTGTCTTACAAAGCTGTAGATAGCCTCTTTAAGAGTCGGTGATTGAAGTATAAAGCTGCTGACAAACTTGTATCCAAACACTGCAACAAACCATGAAATTATGTACGACCCTATATCAAATGCCATTCTGAGCACACCTTTTTTGTACCCAACCCAGCTGCCTATTAAAATTACCGCAAGTACTACCAAGTCGGCTGCGTTTGGCATGTGGTTTTTACCACCTTTCTTTATAACATTC
The DNA here is from genome assembly GCF_000022325.1 of Caldicellulosiruptor bescii DSM 6725. Classification (NCBI taxonomy): domain Bacteria; kingdom Bacillati; phylum Bacillota; order Caldicellulosiruptorales; family Caldicellulosiruptoraceae; genus Caldicellulosiruptor; species Caldicellulosiruptor bescii. Next base: position 2,898,193 of record NC_012034.1, read on the forward strand.
AATCCTATCATTAAATATATAGTACAACTTGTCCTGGCTTAGAACAGCTTTTACAAAGCCCAAAGAATTTACTTTTAGATGTTTTAGTCTGTTTAAATTCAATGAATAAATCTCAACCTTGTTGCCAATTGTCAATGCTATTTTGTCGTTTGTAGCAACAGCCCAGTCAAACGGTGACAACCTTTTGAACAAAAACCTGTCTGTATATCTGTTATATGAAAGAATATCTTTTGACGAAACTAAAACTTCTGGATTTCCCACAACATGTTTTGGAGTGCTGCTAAAGTTAAAAGATTTTATCTTTCTTGTCAACTGCATGTCATATACACTGAGTTTTTTCCCATCCCAAACAGCAATGTAGTTTTGTATAACAAAAAGTTTTTTCACATTTAAAAATGTTGAAGGAAGTATTTTTGACATAAATACTCCTCTTTTGTCTATAAACGATATTGCTAAATCTCCATTTGAGATACTTTTAACAATAGTAGCAACAAAATTATTTCCTATATCAAAGTCTATAACATTTTCATTTATCTTTGCAGAATAAATAATGTTTTGATTACTGTCATATGTAATAAGATAGTTTTCCTTGTTGCTCAAAAGCACACAAACCTTGCCATCTTTTATTTTAACATCTTTTATTGCAACAGGGTACATGATATCTTTTTGTTCAGATGCTGTTATTATGCGAAGATATTTTCCACCTTCAACAAACGCCACTGCAACCTGCCCATCTGAGTATCCTTTATGGTTCTGATACGCAATTTTTGTCCATTTTATTGTATCACTTTTTAAAATACCAATCTTTCCTCTGAAAATAACCGCAGCTCCACCTTTGAGTGGCAAAACATCTTCAAAATATCTTATGTTTGGATATGTCTTTGTGTATTCATATTTCATAAAAATGTACGGATTTAAAAATTCTATCCCAAAGAGGTTTAAGCTCAGCACAAATGCAATAATGAGTGCTGCAACAACAATCAATTTATACACAAATTTCAAAAACCTCATTTTCTTTCACACTCTTTTTAAATCTTCTCAACCATCAAAACAGCTATGTCATCGTCTATATCTGAGACAAAATTTCTCACATCTCTTATTAAAAGCTCTGTGTTGATGTTCTTAATACTAAGTATTCTTTTTATAAGCCTCTTTTTACCGTACATCTCACCTTGTTTGTTCTTGCTTTCAATAAGACCATCTGAGTAAAATATCAGCTTGTCATTTTTCTCAAGAATTGTCTCTTTCATCTCAAACCCTTGTTCAAGGTCAATTGATGCAATAGGCTGCCCTCTCATCGAAAACATTTTAACCTTCTTATTCGCTTTGACCAAAATGGGCTCTGTCACATGCCCGGCAGAAATCATAGTAACTTTTCCACTTTGTTTTTCCAGGATGCCAAGCACTACGGTGATGTATATCTCGCTTGGAAAATTCATCTCTATAAAATCCAAGAGAACTCCCTTTATTATCTCCTGGGCACTTGAGTTTATGTAAGTGTGAGCATTTTTGATGATGCTTTGTTTGACAAATATTGTTACCATTGAAGCCAAAAGGCCGTGCCCTGCCACATCTGCAACATAGAAAACTATCTTGTCATCTATATTGATGACATCCAAAAAATCTCCGCCAAGCCTTTCACACGGCTTGTATGTATATGTAATTCTATACCCTTCAATTCTTGGTATGACTGGCAGAAGCGATTGCTGAAGCCTCTTTGCAAACTCCAAGTCACGTCTCAAAATCTCATTCTGGCGTCTAAGCCTCTCTTCAATCTTTTTCTGTTCTGTAATATCTCTGAACACCTCAACAGTTCCAACAACTTTTCCATCCTGGCCACAAACCGGTGAGCTTATGACATAGTATGTCTTGTCTTTATAATGTGTATACTTCATAAACCGCGTATTTTCTCTTATAGACCTTATTGCAATGCAGTCTTCACACCGTGAATCTTTGCAAAAAAGTTCATAGCACTTTTTGCCTGTCTGGTCGCCAAATTCTTCTTTCATCTTTGTATTGCAAAAAACAACAACTCCATCTATATCAATGACCCTAACAAGGTCAAGCATTCCATTTAAAATACTCTCATAAAATTTTTTCGAAAACTCCATTCTTTTTCCCCCGCCAATGACAAACTTTTTATCATTGGCAGGGCCCTCCCTTCTTTTGTGATATTCTTTACTCTTTTATCTCCTTTGAAATGTAGTTTTTTCTTGCAATGTCGATTGCCTGAATCTCTTCTGCTGAAAGCGGGTACTTTGAAAGTCCATTTTCAATGGGTTTTGCATATACACTGCAGCCCTCTCTTGAATATATACTGTTTATCACAACCCCCGTATCAAACTCATCAAGAAGCGCCAAAGCAAAGCTGAGCTTGCTCCCCACATTCTCAAATGCATCATATCGAACAATGCCAACCTTTTTTATGCACATCTTGGTATTTTCACTCAGTATTCTGTGACTTTTTGACAGAGCTTTTAGAACCTCCTCAAAATATTCAACCTTTTCATTTGTCTGTTTTATTATCTGCTCTAAATTTTTGAAATCTTGATTTGAGGTAAGGTCAAGAAATCTTCTTTTAAGACTTTTGTTTTTTGTAACTTGTATCAAAAGCGCAAGAAAAAGTATCAAGTTCAGTGCAAGAAAAAAAATTATTATCTCAGGAGCATATGTAGTAATAAAACTTTCCATAAAATTTCCTCCCCGATGTTTTATACTAAATGTTTTTAATGTTCCACGTGGAACATTTCATTGATAGATTTTTGATGATAGTTTGCTCTATGGCATCAGAATAGAAATTATCTTTTCAAGCTCTTCATCTGATGAAAATTCAATCTCTATCTTGCCCCTATTTTTCTTTTTTTGAATCTTTACCTTCAAACCAAATAGTTTCATGAGATTTTCTTCAATCTCACGTATTATCTCGCTTTCAACTTCAATTTTATTTTTTTCATTGCTGGATTTTATAAGGTTTTCAAGTTCTCGCACGCTTAAATTCTTTTCAGCAACAAGTTGAGCAAGTTCATTTCTTTGCCTTTCATCTTCAACCGAAAGCAATACCTTTGCATGTCCTTCTGAAATCTTGCCTTCTATTATAAGGTTGATAATGTCATTGCCAAGATTTAAAATTCGAAGGGTATTCGCAATTTTTGAACGAGATATTCCAAGTCTCTTTCCAAGTTCTTCTTGCGTATATCCAAACTCATCCATAAGTTTCTTAAATGCTAAAGCCTTCTCATACGGATTTAAATCCTTTCTCTGGATATTTTCTATCAGAGCTATCTCCAAGGGATTTTCATATTCCTTTACTATGCACTTTACTTTTTTAAAACCAGCAAACTTGCAAGCTCTTAATCTTCTCTCACCTGCAATCAAAACATATCTGTCAGCCTTTTTTTGTACAACAAGAGGCTGTATAAGCCCTACACTTTTAATTGAGTTTGCAAGCTCTTCTATTTCTTCATCATTAAAAACTTTCCTTGGTTGATTTTCAGAAAGGTCAATCAAATCAATATCAATCTCTTCAATTTTCTCACTATTTTCGTTTTTATCTTCTACCACTTCAGACTCCATCTCAGAGCTTACAAAATCTTCTCCAAACAGGGCATCAAGACCTCTTCCAAGCCTCTTTTTCATTTATATTGCACCTCTTGAAAATGTATTTTCTATCCTGTTTATGTACTCCTCGGCAAGCTCTATGTACGCCTTTGCACCCTTTGATTCAGGATCATAAAATATACCCGGAATACCAAATGAAGGTGCTTCAGAAAGTCTTACATTTCGAGGAATTATACTCAAAAAAACCTTCTGCCCAAAAAACCTTTTTACCTCATCAACAACCTCTAATGAAAGATTTGTTCTTGAGTCAAACATTGTAAGAACAACCCCATCAATCTCTAAGCTTTTGTTTAAATGCTTTCTGACAAGAGATATGGTATTAGAAAGCTGACTCAAGCCTTCTAAGGCATAGTACTCACACTGGATTGGAATTATAACAGAGTCAGCAGCTGCCAGAGCGTTTAATGTCAATAATCCCAAAGATGGTGGACAGTCAATAAAAATATAGTCATATTCATCTTTTATCTTTTCAATAGCATCTTTTAGCCTAAATTCTCTGGCAATCATTGATACAAGTTCTATCTCAGCACCAGCCAAGTTTACATTGGCGGGTAGAATACTCAAATTCTCAAATTTTTCTTTTACAATAGCTTCATCTGCCGAGCAATTACCTATCAAAACATCATATGTAGTCTTATCAAGAGTTTTTTTGTCAATTCCAAAACCACTTGTGAGATTGCCCTGCGGGTCACAGTCAATTGCCAAAACCTTTTTTTTCATTTTACTTACTGCGGCAGATAAATTAACACAAGTGGTTGTTTTCCCAACACCACCTTTTTGGTTAACTATTGCAACAATTCTTGCCATTTTCATCTTCTCACTTTGAGTTTTTAATTAAATTATATCATAAGAATGTTCCACGTGGAACATTTGATTAACATTTTAATCAAACAAAAAATTTAACAAGTGAATAGAACTCTGATTAAATTGGATTTTTCAAAATTTATTTGACAATCGACATTCATTAACATATTTTTAACATTATCTTAATTTAACTTTAACCTGCAATAAACAAACATTTAACTTTGATTTAATAAAACTTAAACATTGAAAGAGTATACTATGATTTGCAAAAAATCTTGAGGAGGGGTAATTCATGAAAAAAGTATTCTTTAAAAAGGTTATTACTCTAATAGCACTTTATTGCTTTATGTCAACAATATGTTTAATCCCATTAATGTCCTACTCACAAAGTCTAACAGTAAAGTCAAAATCACTTCCCTCATCAACAACACAAAAACAGATTATTATTACATTTTCACAGGATATCTTAAAAGGTCCAAATTTTGATAAGATAACACTTTTAAAAAACAAAAAATCAAAGGTACAATTCTCAGCTCAGGTTTCATATAACAAGCTTGTCATAACAATAAAAGAAAATCTTACTCCAAAAGCTCAGTATCTATTGACAATTCCAAAAAATGCTCTAAAGTCAGCTAAAGGAGATTATAACCCAGAACTTAAGTACACATTTATTCCACAAACTTTTTCAACAAACCTTTCTGGAAGAATTATGATTGCAGGGTCAACATCTGTTCAGCCACTTGCTGATGAACTTGCAAAATATTTTATGCAGCAATATCCAAAAGTATCAATTGAGGTTCAAGGTGGAGGCTCATCAGTGGGAATAAAATCTGCTATTCAAGGAATTGTAGACATTGGAACATCATCAAGAGAACTGACAGAGGATGAATCAAAACAGCTATCAGCAAAAGGCTGGCAAGAGATAAAAATTGCAGAAGATGGCATTGCAGTTATTGTTCACAAATCCAATCCTGTGTCAAACCTCTCAATTGAACAAATTAGAGACATATTCTCTGGCAAGATTAAAAACTGGAAAGAGGTTGGCGGTAAAGACGCTAAAATAGTTGTTGTCACAAGAGAAGAAGGTTCTGGTACAAGAGGCGCGTTTGAAGAAATAGTTATGGGAAAATCATCAAAGATAACAGACTCAGCAATTGTCCAGCCATCAACTGGTGCTGTAAAAACAACAGTTTCACAGGATGAAAATGCAATTGGATATATATCAATTGGCGTATTAGATAGCACAGTAAAAGGTGTCAAGGTTGAAGGTGTTGAACCATCAGAAAAGAACGTAAAGCTCGGAAAATACAAAATTAAAAGACCATTTCTCTTCTTAGTTTCCAAAAATCCAAGCAAGGTAACAAAAGCATTTGTTGATTTTGTCCTCTCTGATGAAGGTCAGGCAATTGTAGCTAAAAACTATATCTCAGTTAAGTAAAATTTATAAAACTAAAATAAAGGGGTGAATTTAGTAAATGAAAAATGTTTTTTTGAGAAGAAAAAATATACTTATTTCAGTAATTTTAATCCTATGTCTAATTTTATCAACTCTTTCATTTGCTCAACAAGATATAAACGATAATGAAAATAGAGTCAAAAATGTTATTTTAATGATTCCTGATGGTATGACAATAGCCCACATAACGCTTGCTCGCTGGTATCAAGATGGAAAACCTTTGGCAATGGACGAACTTGCCTGTGGGCTTGTAAGAACATATTCAGCAAACAATCCAATTACAGACTCAGCACCAGCTGCAACAGCTTATGCTACAGGGTATAAAACCCAAAACAGGTACCTTTCCATATATCCTGAGATTGTTTCAATGCCAGGAGTTGGGCAAGTAGAGGAAAAAGATTTTTATAAGCCTATAATAACTATATTGGAAGCAGCTAAAAATTTAGGAAAATCAACAGGTCTTGTTTTCACATGCCAGTTTCCGCACGCAACACCTGCTGCTTTTGCCTCACATACAGACAACAGAAATGATTATGAATCTATAGCCGAGCAGATGGTTTATAACCATGTTGATGTTGTGCTCGGTGGAGGGTACAAATACATTGACAAAAATCAGAGAAAAGACAAGGAAGATTTGGCAGGTTACTTGAAGCAAAATGGCATTTTTGTTACAACAAACTGGCATGATGCAAAAAACTTTTTAGGAAAGAAAATCTGGGGACTTTTTGCCCAGGACGCAATGCAATATGATTTTGACAGAAATGGCACAGGTGAACCGTCTTTAGCAGAGATGACTCAAAAAGCACTCCAGATTCTGTCCAAGAATAGAAACGGATTTTTCTTAATGGTTGAAGGCAGCCAAATTGACTGGGCATCACATGCAAACGACCCCGTTGGAGTTGTATCAGAGGTTTTGGCATTTGACAAGGCTGTCAAAGTAGCTTTAGACTTTGCAAAGTCAAGAGATGATACAGCTGTAATTATTGCACCAGACCATACCAATGGTGGTATGACACTTGGAATAGGAACAACTTCAATTGACAGTATACTATTGAATCATTTTCTGAGGTACATCAGAGAAGCAACAAGAACGGCAGCAGTAGCAGAAAAAATACTTGGAAACAATAGAACAGATGAAAATATCAAAAAGGTAGTATCACAGTATTATGGCATTGACAATCTCACACAGGATGAAATAAATGCAATCAAAAACGCTCCTCAGGGAAGGTTAAACTATGTATTAGGTCCAATTATAAGCAAGCGATCATACATTGGTTGGACTTCAAATGAACACACAGGTGAAGAGGTTGTTTTATATGCATATCACCCAAAAGATTACATTCCAAGAGGTGTTATTGAAAACACAGAGGTCTGTGACTACATGGCAGAAATTCTTGGTATTGACCTTGGAAGCTTTAATGAAAATGCATATATCTCAAACATTGACTTAGAAGAAAAAGGATATGATGTTTCCATTGACACAAGTAACCCGTCAAATATTCAGCTTGTAATAAACAAAGGAAGTAAAACGTACATCATCCCGCAAAACAAAAATGTTGTTTTAGAAGGTTATAATCAGTATAAGTTAAAATATGTAAGTGTGTACATTCCAAGTGCGAAAAGGTTCTTTGTATCAAGTGAGATAGAAAGTTTGATTAAATGACTTTAACATTTAAAATCATGGTCGCTCAATAAGTTGAGCGGCCTTTTTGTTTTATTTAAAAACAAAAAAATACCTCCTCTTTTATGAGGAGGTCTGCGGGGATTTTTTATTTATTCTAACGATTATTTCGTAGTATGCGTCTGTTTTGTTTTCTTTTATATCATAATTTATATCAGTTTTTTGGAATATTTTCAAGGCCTTTTTTATGGTATTATATACCACTCTGCAATCGTTCATAGAAATTTTTATTACTCTCGAAGTTTTAGCAATCTTTTTACCACTCAGAAAATCTGATATAAGCCTTTCTGTCTGTGATACGGTAAGATTACCTTCAATTATTCGCGATAATATATATTTCATATCCTCTTGCGATTCAAGTTTTAATAGCGCTCGTGCATGACGTTCTGAAAGACCATGTTCACGTATCACCCATCTTATATCTGCTGGCAACTGCAAAAGTCTTATTTTATTAGCAATGGCAGACTGAGTCTTACCCACCCTTTTTGCAATCTCAACTTGGGTGAGTCCAAACTCGTCTGATAGCTGTTTATATCCTTGAGCTTCTTCGAAAAAGTCAAGGTCTTGACGCTGTATATTTTCTATGAGTGCTAAAATTGCACTTTCAATGTCAGTTACATTAATTACAACTGCCTTAATTTTACTATACCCAAGATGCTTGCAAGCTCTAAGTCTTCGCTCTCCTGCAATGAGATAATAATATTCACCCTTTTTCCTCACAATAATTGGCTGCAAAAGCCCATAAGTTTTTATAGATACAGCTAACTCTTCAATAAGTCGTTCATCAAAATTAACCCTTGGTTGATATGGATTTGGTAAAATCTTTTCAATTGGTACATCCTCAATGTAATATATCTCTTTTTCAATATCCCCTTTGTTTGTCTGTCGTATCAAAAGTGAAAACAACTTTTTTCTCCTTCCTTTTACAACTTTCTTTTGTAATCTATTTATTTAAATTCTTCCCTCCTTCAAAAACTCCTTCTTTTTATTTCAAGATTTTTCAGACATTTTCAAACATAATAAAACAATTTTCTCTTTGACTATAGGGGTTTTTTTACAATTTGTTTCGTATTTCTGGGGAAATTTGACGGTGTCTGTCGCAATTTTTTTATTATAATAATACTTCTTTTCTCATCAGAATATGGAAGCACAAATTTTTCTATACTATAAATTTCTCCACCCAGAATTTCAATTGCATTTTTCGCCAAGTCAATCTCATCTTCACATTCAAAGCCTTTTTGAGCTAAAAAAGCACCGCCAACTTTTAGTAGCGGAATGGCGTATTCGCACAGGACATTTAATCTATCAACCGCACGTGCAAACACAAAGTCAAATTTTTCTCTAAACTCTTCTTTTCTTCCTAAAACTTCTGCTCTTTCACACACAACATTTACACCAGAAATACCCAGACTTTCTTTTGCTTCATTCATAAATTTACATTTTTTTTTGTTTGAGTCATTAAGAAATACATTCACGCTTGGCATAGCAATCTTTACAAAAAGTCCGGGTGCACCAAATCCTGAACCAATGTCGATGGCAACTGGGTTTTGGTTTGAATTTTCTTGTTCAATAAATTTCAATAGAGAAAGAGAGTCAGCAATATGTTTTATTACAAACTCTTCTTCATTTTCTATAGCTGTGAGGTTAAAAAGTTTATTCTTTTCAAGTACCAAGTTCATGTACTTAATCAAAAGGTGTTTTACAACTAACGGGTTTTTTACTTTATAATATTCAAGCACTTTATCCAAAAGCTCCATCTTTTCTATTCCCCTTTAAAAAGTAAAGGTTATAATTAATCTTTTTTAACATTTTTTGCAGTCTCAAGCCAGATAAGAAGAACAGAGATATCTGCCGGTGAAACACCAGAAATTCTTGAAGCTTGGCCAATTGAAGCAGGCTTTATTTGTGAAAGTTTTTGTTTTGCCTCAGTCGAAAGCCCAGCTATTTTGTTATAGTCAACCCATTCAGGTATCTTTTTGTTTTCAAGCTTTTTAAACTGTTCAATTCTCTCAAGTTGTTTTTTGATATATCCCTCGTATTTTATCTCAATCTCAACCTCATCTTGGACATACCACGGAAGGTCAGGTCGATTTATGTCTATCTCCTTCAAATCCTCATACGAAAGCTCAGGTCTCTTTAACAAGTCAGATAGCCTAACACCTGTTGAAATCGGTGATGAACCTTTTTGCAGCAAAAGCTTATTTACCTTTTCGCTTGGTGCTATTATAGTATTTTTTACCCTGTTAATCTCATCTTCTATCATTTTTTTCTTTTGCAGAAACTTTTCATATCTTTGCTGTGATATAAGCCCAATCTTGTAGCCAATTTCAGTAAGACGAAGGTCTGCATTGTCCTGCCTCAAAATTAGTCTGTATTCTGCTCTTGATGTCATAATTCTATAAGGTTCATTTGTCCCTTTTGTCACAAGGTCGTCTATCAGCACTCCAATGTAAGCCTGTGACCTGTCCAAAATGAGCATTTCTTTGCCTTTGACATACATTGCAGCGTTAATACCTGCAATTATTCCCTGAGCAGCAGCCTCTTCGTACCCTGATGTCCCATTTATCTGCCCTGCAGAAAAAAGTCCTTTAATTTTTTTAAACTGCAGTGTAGGCTCAAGCTGAAGTGGATTTATACAATCGTACTCTATTGCATATGCTGGTCGCATTATCTTGACATTTTCAAGACCTATTACACTTCTGTACATTTTTACTTGGACATCTTCTGGCAAAGATGTTGACATACCTTGTACATACATCTCGTCTGTGTCAATACCTGTAGGTTCAATAAACACCTGATGTCTTGGTTTGTCTGCAAACCTTACAATTTTATCTTCAATCGAAGGACAGTATCTTGGTCCCACCCCAGAAATAAGACCTGTAAAAAGTGGTGCCCTGTGAAGGTTTTCTCTTATTATTCTATGAGTTTCCTCTGTTGTGTATGTCAAATAGCAAGGCACTTGTTCAATATTGAAATTATCTTCATTTTCAAAAGAAAAGGGCAAAGGCTTTTCGTCTCCTGGCTGAATCTGCATCTTTGAAAAGTCCAATGACCTTCTGTGAACACGCGCAGGTGTGCCAGTTTTAAACCTCATCATCTCAATCCCAAGTTTTTTGAGATTTTCTGTCAAGTACCTTGCTGGATGCATACCGTCAGGACCACTATCAAAAACAGTTTCACCTACAATTACTCTTCCACCAAGAAAAGTACCTGTAGCAAGTACAACAGCTTTTGCTAAAAAAACTGCGCCTGTTGTTATTTTCACACCCTTTACACGTCCATCTTCAACTAAAACCTCACACACCTCTGCTTGCCTTATGTCAAGGTTTTCTTGATTTTCAAGCACTCTTTTCATATATAGTCTGTAGCGGCTTCTATCACACTGTGCTCGCAGTGAATACACTGCAGGACCTTTTGCCCTGTTCAGAATCCTTACCTGAATAGCTGTTGCATCTGCAGCTTTCCCCATCTCACCACCAAGCGCATCTATCTCGCGAACCAAGTGTCCTTTGCCTGTTCCTCCTATACTTGGATTGCACGGCATGTTGCCGACAGAGTCTAAGTTTATAGCAAATATTATAGTTTTTAGCCCAAGCCGGGCAGACGCAAGCGCAGCTTCTATACCTGCATGTCCAGCCCCAACCACCGCAACATCATATTCACCTGCAATAAATTCCATAATCTAAAGTTCTACCTCCCTTTTGGTTCTTTATTTTCCAATACAAAACATCGAAAAAATCCTGTCAACCATATCTTCTGTTACATTTTTCCCAGTTATTTGATAAAGACTATCAAGTGCGTTTTTAATGTCAATTGAAAGAATATCAAGAGGCACAGCATACATGTTTTCTTTTGCTGAGACTAAAAACTCCTTTGCTTTTAAAAGAAGCTCTTTGTGGCGAAGGTTTGTTATAAGTACACTATCGTGCGTTTCAATGTTTTGATTTAAAACCTCGTTTGCTATTGCCTTTTCAACAAGTTCCAAGTTCTTGTCACGCTCAACAGATATGAAAATACCCTCTTTTCCAAAAATTCTTTTAATGTCATCTTGCGATACTTTTACTTCTTTGTCTATCTTGTTTACAATAACAATAAACCTCTTGTTTTTGATAGCCTCAAAAATCTCCAAATCCTCCTGCAAAATGCCGCTTGATTCTACCATGAATAGTACAAGGTCGGCTCTTTCGATACTTTCCAATGTCTTTTTAACACCAATTTTTTCAACAATGTCCTCTGTTTTTCTTACCCCTGCAGTGTCGGCAAGGATTATTGGAACACCTTCTATGTCTAAAACTTCTTCAATCACATCTCGTGTTGTTCCTGGTATGTCTGTCACAATTGCTTTTTCCTCTTTCAATAACCTGTTTAAAAGAGAAGATTTTCCGACATTTGGTCTTCCCACTATAACTGTATAAATCCCGCTCTTTATTGCCTTTCCTGTCTCATACGATTTTATAAGTTTTTCTATTTTCGCCAGCGCAGCATCAATTGTGAACAAAATTTCATCTTTCGACACCTCATCAACCTCATGTTCAGAAAAGTCAATTGACGCTTCAATTGATGCAACCATGTTCAAAAGAAGCTGAGAAATCTCTTCAATTCTCTGGCTTAGCATTCCTTTTAACTGTTTTGCAGCGTTTTGTTGCAAAAGCCTTGTCTTTGAATTTATTATATCAATCACAGCTTCAGCTTGAGACAGGTCAATCCTGCCGTTTAAAAAGGCTCGTTTTGTAAACTCACCCGGCATGGCATGACGCGCACCACTTTTGATTGCAGCCTCTAAAATTCTTTTTAGCACAACCATGCCACCGTGGCTCTGAATCTCAACAACATCCTCACCTGTGTACGAATTGGGAGATTTAAACTTTATCAAAATTGCCTCATCGACAAACTCATCACCGTCATATACATCAACAAGTGCAGCATACCTTGTAGGAATGTCTTTTACAGTTTTGTATTTTCTACTTCTTATGAGCTTTTGTGCAATATCAAAAGCATTTTTACCTGATATTCTTACAATTCCTATTCCGCCGGTTCCAATCGGAGTTGAAATTGCAACAATGGTGTCAAACTCCATCTCTTACTTTCCCCTCTTTTACAAAACTTTTTAGAATACAAACAAAGCAGGGCAAAAGTATTTTACCCTGCTTTTCAAATCTATATCAATCTATTTTAATGTAATTACAACTTTTCTGTACGGTTCTTCCCCTTCTGAATATGTTGTGACAAACCTATGATTTTGCAAAGTGGTGTGGATTATTCTTCTTTCGTATGGAGTCATAGGTCTTAGTTTAATACTTTTTTTACTTTTTGCCACTTTGTCTGCAAGCGACAGTGCAAGTCTTCTTAGTCGCTCTTCTTTTCTCTTTCTGAAGTTTTGACAATCAAGAAGAATCCTGACAGTCTCATCTTCTTTTACTCCTCTGTTTACAACTACACCTGTTAAAAACTGAAGAGCATCAAGCACCTCACCATCTTTGCCAATAAGCTTAAATGTATTTTTTCCAAAAATATTTACTTTTATAAACTCGCCATCCCTTACCATATCCATCCTGTCAATTTTAACATCCATGTTAGCAAGCACACTTTTCAAAAACTCCTCAATCTTCTCTTCAGGTGTTTGCTTTGCAATCACCTTTACCTTTGCAGGACGCGCGCCAATTATCCCTAAAATTCCTTTTGCCCCCTCGTCAATCACCACAATTTCAGCCTTATCGCGCGATATCCCCAGCTCCTTTAAAGCAAGGTCAACTGCTTCATCAACACTCTTTGCAGTTTTCTCTACCCATTTCATAAAAATTTCTCCTCCGCACAAGAAATTTTTTACTTTTTCTTTTTCTTACTTGTTCTGTGCTGGCCAGAAATTTGTTGTTTCAATTTTTCAAGCTCTTTTTTCCTTATTCTTTCCTGTTCATCTTCCTGAGAATTCTCGTGTTTGCCTTTAGCCGTTTCAGACTCATCTTCATTTTCAATTCTTTCTTCTTTTACTTCAACCTCCTGCATCTTTTGTGCCTGTTTTTCGAGCTGTTTTTTCCTCTCTTCTTCCTCTTTCTTGTGTTTGAGTTTTTTGTACACAACCTCATTTGCTATAAACTGCTGCAAGATCTGGAACAGGTTTGATACCGTCCAGTAAAGCACAAGACCAGATGGCACCTGCAGGGCTATAAAGTAAGACATAAGAGGGCTGAAAATCATTAGGCTCCTGTTCATCCCTTCAGCCATGGCATTTGTCTGGGATGAAGAATACTGCGGGTTGAACTTCTTTTGGCTATTCATCGAATATAGGATTGACAAGAAAGAAAACACAGCACTCAAAATTGGGAGCACTATAAGCTCTTTCTGGGCAAGGTTTATTCCGAAAAAGTGCATGTCAAGTCCCAATTTTTGAGCCTCATTTACAATCCTTTGTGTGATATTGTAACCTGTTGCACCTGTTATGAGGTCTTTGACATACTGATGAGATTTTCCAAGCACGTACACAAGCGGGTTCTGAAACACATAGTACAGCGAAAACAAAATAGGAATCTGAATCAAAAGCGGCCAGCAACCACCTGCAGGATTGTAACCTGTCTCCTGATACAGTTTTAACATCTCTTCTTGCATCTTTTTCTGGTCGTTTTTGTACTTTTGCTGTATTTCCTGAAGTCTTGGTGCAACCTCTGCCATCTTGGATGTTGATTGAATCTGTTTTATATATAAAGGAAGAAGAAGCCCTCTTACTATCAATGTAAGAAGTATGATAGCTATACCATAGCTTCCTGGGATGTGAGCACCGTGTAAAAAGTCGTATATAAACTTCAAAAGTCTTCCAAGCGGAATTGCTAAAAAATCAAGCCATGTCGGGTTCAAAATTTCTTTCCTCCTCTAATTCTCTAACTTTTTATTTCAATTTCAAATTATTTCTACTTTAAAGGGTCATATCCACCGGGATGAAATGGATGGCACTTGATAATCCTCTTAAATCCCAGCCATAGCCCATAAAATCCATACTTTTCAATTGCCTGCAACGTGTACTCTGAACATGTCGGGTAGAACCTGCAGCTTGGCACAATCTTTAGCGGTGATATAAACTTCTGATAAAATCTTATCAAAAATTTTAATGTTAGTAAAATATATTTTTTTACTCTCATCTTTCATTCCTCTTTCAAAAGCCTCAGTCTTTTAAAAGCCTTTTCAAGGTCATCTTTAAAATCTTTTAAGTGAATCTCTCTTGCCTTTATTTTATCATCTTTAATCTTCCTCGCAATCACCACAATGTCAAATCCCTGCTTGATTTTATCCATGTTTTCTAAAATCCATGCCCGCACAATCCTTTTAAACCGATTTCGTGCTGTGGCTTTGCCAAGCTTTGCAGACATTGAAATTCCAAACCTGCTAATCGAAAGCCCGTTTTTCAATGAATACACAACAACCTTCTCCTGGGCAGCAAACCTTCCTCTTCTTATACATGCTTCAAACTCCTCGTTTTTTTTGAGCGTGACAAACTTGTTCATTCACTTCTTTCCTCGTTAATATATTTTTCATTGAAATTGATTCTTTATTTTAAGTAAAAAGACCACTTTTTTATTCTAAAGTGGTCTTCAACTACACTGCAAGTCTTTTTCTACCTTTGAGTCTTCTTCTTTTTAATACTTTTCTTCCGCCTTTGGTTCTCATTCTTACCAAAAATCCATGTGTTCTTTTTCTTCTCTTGTTATGAGGCTGGTATGTCCTTTTCATATTCTGCCCTCCTCCCTCTAAAAAAGTTTATGCTATAACTATATTCTTGTCTCTCAGCATACAGTAAAACAAATTTTATTATACTCCAAATCATGCAAAAAAGTCAAAGGGTTGTTTTTGCTGGATAGTGTCAAGAGTTTGTAGGAAAAAATTTTTATCAGAATATACCTGCATTATAGAAGCTACAACTAATCAAAGACTTTAATGCTCTTCGTAACTGGTTAACTTTACCATTTGCTATAACTGGTATATTATTCCACTTTTCCGTACCTTTTCGTACTCTTTTCCCGTTCTTTATAATTCCTTTTGCTATTTCTTTAACTTCTTGCCTTTCTGACTTCTTGGCTTTTATCTTCTCTAAATATACATTCATAAGTTCAAAACCATTATATTTTAAACTCAATAACTTTACCATGGTCTCCGCTATATCTTCGCTCCATCCTCTTGGTCTTGAACTCATCCTCTCTGCTAATACATGACTTACATGCCCTTCTGCACTACATCCCTTTATATTAACATTCGCTGCTTCTAATACTATATTATCCCAGTGCGAAAGTATGTATCTCCTTCCCTTCTTTATCCTCCTCTTAGCTAACTCATCTTCTTTTACCTCCTCCATCTTTTCTTTTACTAATGCCTCAAATCCCTCTCTATCCTTCTCTCTTAATGCTTTCAAAATCTCATTAAATAATTTTCTATCCCCTCCTGCTATTTTCATTATCTCCTTCGTTAAGTGAAACTTATCTAATACAAATTCCGCTCCATCTATCCACTCTAATCCCTTCTTTATCCAATTAGCTCCATCTCCTAAAAGATATATGTTTTCTATCTTCTCAACTTCAAAATTCTCTTCAATAT
This sequence comes from Caldicellulosiruptor bescii DSM 6725, assembly GCF_000022325.1. NCBI lineage: Bacteria > Bacillati > Bacillota > Caldicellulosiruptorales > Caldicellulosiruptoraceae > Caldicellulosiruptor > Caldicellulosiruptor bescii. The sequence goes on from NC_012034.1 coordinate 2,914,329, forward strand.
ACTTACCCACTTTTGCCCAAAAATCATCTGCATCCTCTTTTACACTGCTAAAATAATGCAAATCCTTTAATTCCTTCCTAATAACAACGCCCTTCTCTTCCTTATATCCCGTATTTATGTAAGCAAGCTTCGCTATCTCTTTCTTCCCATTCTGTAATGAAATATGGTCTTCATCCGCCTCGATATAAAGCTCTTTTACAACTTTCTTCTCTCCTTTTACACTCTTGCTATGCTGGATTTCATCTAATTCTTTACTATCTATCCCTTTCAAAATATTCATTACACTTTGTCTACTAATCCTATCCTCCCCTAATACTTCCTTTGCTGCCTTCTCATATGACATGTCTACTACTCTCTCTATTATCGCTCCCTTTACCGCATTGTCTATCCTTTGATATCTCTCTATCCCTAAAACTATATCAACTAAATAAACATATCCTTTGCCTTCCTTATCTTTGTAATATGTTCTCTCATATTCAATATCACCAAATATTGTCTTTAAACCCCTCTTGTCTCTCCTCACAACTTCATACCTCTTCTTCCTCTCTTCGTTTTCTTTCAATGATTCATCTATAAGTTCACATGCTTCCTTTATCATCTCCTTGCCTATCAGGTCTAACTGCTTCTTAAGTTCAATTGAATATTCCGCTAAATCCTTCTCCCTTTTCACTATCTTCTCTAATCCTTCCTCAAAAGTCTTTAAAAGTTCTTCTATTTTTGATACAATATTTTCAGTCATTTTGCTCCCTCCTTTGGTTTGTTTTTCCTTTTTCTTTTTTTATTTTTTCATCATTATATTCTACTTCATTTTTTCTCTTCTACCAAGAGGAGGGAGCTTTTTTCCATCCAATGTCCTATAAATATTTTACACTAAGTTTTTGCTGTTTATTAATTTTCTTTTCATTACCATTACCTTTTTTCAGCCTCTTGTTAAAGAATTATACCACTTTTTAAAGTTACTTGTATATTATTTTTCCCTGTTGGGCAAAATTAGTATCAGAAAATATCTCGCAGGAGAAAAAGATGAAAAAAGGATCTATTTTAAACTCAATTACACCGTTTTATGACCAAAATATTCAAAATATTAAAAACGAATTTGGAAACTTTAGCGACCTTATAATAAGAGAGTTCAAGATTGGAAACAGCAATATAAGATCTTTTCTTGTCATGATAGATGGGCTTGTTGACAAGATGGTAATAAATGAACACATTTTAAAACCGCTCATGAGAGATATCAGTATTTATAAAAAGGACCAGTCTTCATGTGAAGAGATGTATATCTTCATAAAAGAAAACATTCTGTATAGTCACTGTATAACAGAAGAGAGAGACTGGGCAAAGACAGTTCACTGTATATTGTGCGGTGATGTTGCACTTTTTATTGATGGCGTAGACAGATGTCTTTTGATATCTGTGCGCGGATGGGAATCCCGCGGAATTGAAGAGCCAAACACAGAGGTTGTTGTAAGAGGACCAAGGGAAGGTTTTACTGAAAACTTGAGAACTAACACAGCGCTTATCAGAAGAAAAATTCGCGACCCAAAACTTAAGATTGAGTCAATAAAAATTGGTAAAATATCTAAAACAGATATCGCAATATGTTATATAGAATCCATTGCAAAAAAAGAACTTGTAGATGAGGTAAAAAGACGCCTTGAAAAGATTGATATGGAATACATTCTCGAATCAGGGTATATAGAATCTTTCATAGAAGACGGCAAATATTCAATCTTTCCAACTGTCGGAAACTCAGAAAAACCAGATGTGGTTGTCGGAAAACTTATGGAAGGAAGGGTTGCAATACTTGTTGACGGAACACCTTTTGCTCTGACCATTCCTTACCTTTTCGTTGAAGCTTTCCAGACAAGTGAGGACTACTATTCAAGGCCTTATTACTACAGCATTGTAAGGCTTTTGAGATACTTTTCGTTTTTTGTAGCAACAACCCTGCCGGCACTGTACATTGCAGTTACAACATTTCACCAGGAGCTTTTACCAACATCGCTTTTAATTAGCATTGCAAGTGCTCAGGCGGGAATACCTTTTCCATCGTTTGCAGAAACCCTTACAATGCTTGTTATATACGAAATACTAAAAGAAGCCGGTGTAAGGCTTCCACGGCCGGTGGGCCAGGCAATTTCTATTGTTGGTGCTCTTGTTATTGGTGAGGCATCTGTATCAGCTGGACTTATCGGGGCTCCAATGGTTGTAACAGTTGCATTTACTGCAATATCCGCTTTTATGATTCCTGCAATCTCTGACGCAGTCACAATCATAAGGTTTGCGTGTGTTGTAATGTCTGCTATCTGCGGACTTTACGGAATAATGCTTATATGGATTCTTATGATAATTCATCTTTGTAGCTTAAAATCATTTGGAATAAACTATCTTGCACCAATAGCTCCAATGGTAGTCAATGATCTCAGAGATGTGTTTGTAAGACTTCCTTGGAGAATTTTGAAAAAGCGACCTATTATCTTTAATAAAAATTTCTAAGGTTGGGTGGTAGACCAGTAAAATGTCAAATTCAAAAATATCATATTCTCAGTTTTTGTGTCTATTTTTTGTAAACAGAATAGTGATGGTTCTTACATTCTTGCCAATATTCAATGCGCCACCAAAAAACCAGGACGTATGGCTTTCGGTTGTGTTCATGTACCCATTTTCTATCTTAGTATCAATGCCACTTATTTATCTTTGTTCTTTATTTCCAAACCATACATTTACAAATATCCTCAATATTGTATTTGGAAGATTATCTATAGTTTTGTCTATCCTATATGTCTGGTTTTTCTTTCACATCACAGCAATACAGGTTGCACAGTTTGTTGAGTTCATGGCAACAGCTGTCATGCCAGAAACACCAATTCTTTTTTTCATAGTGACAATGTTGACTGTCTGTTTTTATGCACTTAAAAAAGGGATAGAGCCTTTGGCAAGATTTGGCCAGATAACAACATTTGCTACAATCTTGAGTCTTGCAATTATTATGATAATATCTTTAAGATTTTTCGACCCTGCAGCTTTAAAACCCGTTTTAGAGAAAAATATATCACAGTCTATCTTTGGTGGAATATACCTGTGTTCACTTAGTTCTGAAATAATCACAATTGGTATGATAAACCCGTATATAGTCAAGAACAAAAACTGTACAATCAAAGACATGACAAAAACTATTGCACTTGCTTTCTTGCTGGTTGACATATTTTATCTTGCAATTACAATCATAGTACTTTCTCTTTTTGGATATACCCAGGCAAGCAGGCTCTCATTTCCATTTTATTCTGCTATCAAAGTGTTAAGTGTTGCAGAGTTTCTTGAAAGGTTTGAATCGCTTCACATGGCAATTTGGATAATGGGCATATTTCTTAAAATCACATATTTCATGTACATTCTTCTTACTACAGTGCAGGAGCTGAGAAACACTGCAGACCATTTTGCATATGCAATTCCTTTTACATCTGTGCTTGCACCCTTTGTTTTTTATATAATTCCTAATTTTTTGTCCCTTGACAGGTTTATGAGCTATAAGTATTTTACACTGTACTCATACATCTTCATATTTTTCATACCGCTTTTTACCCTTATATTTGCAAAAATAAAGCTGAGGGCGAGAAAAAAATGAAAAAGTTTGTATTTTATTTAACACTGATTTTATTAACATTAGCCTTTCTGACAGGTTGCTGGAATAGAAAAGAACTCAACGATATATTGATTGTTCAGGCAGTTGGAATTGACAAAAACCAAAGTGGACAGTTCAAACTCACATATCAGGTATTAAAACCAAAGGTGCTCAAAACTCCGACAAATATACCTTCCAGTTTTCAGCAAAAAGGAGTGTGGTGTTTTTCTTCAACAGGCAAAAGCATATTTGATGCTATTCGAAATACAACACTTTCGTCAGACAAAAAACTTTTCTTTTCACACAACAAGATTATTGTTATTAGCGAAAAAGTTGCACATCAAGGAATTGAAAATGTTCTTGACATATTCTTAAGATATCATGAATTTCGTCCAGATGCGTATCTAATTGTTACTTCAGATGACATCGAAAAATTCTTAAATTCAAATGTCCCAATAGAGTCAATACCTGCAAAAGAACTTGAAAATGTAATAAAAAATTATTTTGCAAACTCAAAAACGCTTCCTATTAGCATATATGAGTTTCAAAAGATGTCAAATACTAAGTCAAAAACTGCACCTGTCCCATTTGTGACAATAAAATCACCATTAAAACAATCTTCACAATCCCAGATGTTTTATGTAGAAAAAATGGCTGTGTTTAGCAACTATAAACTAGTAGGGTATCTTACACACGAGGAGTTAAGAGGACTTTTGTGGGCAGCTGGTAAAATAAAAAGAGGGATATATCCTATAAAGCTTGGAAAAGACATATTTTCTTTAGAACTTATTCAAAGCAGGAGCAACATCAATGTTAAAAGAAAACTTGGCAAAGCTTTTTTCATCCTGCAAATAACCACAGAGACAAACCTTGGTGAAAAATATTCAAACTCTTATATCTCAAGTTCATTGGTTGAAAAAACAAAAAAAGAGTTTAGTAAATCTATCAGAAACGATGTTCAGAAGGTATTGAAAAAATCGTTTGAACTCAATTGCGATATTCTGCACCTTGGCGATATTTATTACTCTTCATACAAAAAGCCTTTAAATTTTGACAAAAATTCTATTTCGGTCTCAATTGTTGTAAAGCCTTTCATAAGGCGATTTGGTATGATGAAAGAATGAAATTAAAGGAGAAAAAAGGCCATGAACATAGGATTTATAGTTATTGTTTACATGCTACTTTTTGCTACAGAATATTTTATCTTAAAAAGAAGGTATCTGCAAAAAGAAATGTTTTTTACAAGCATTTTAATTTTCACAGGGCTTTTACTCAGTTTAATCCTAAACATCAAGAAAAACGTGCCAAATCCGCACATTTTGATTGAAAAGCTATTTGACAAGCTATTTTCTCAATTTATGTAAACACGAAACTTAAAAAACCCTCAAATATAACACAAAAATTGTCCACAGAAAAAACTATGTTTACTTACTTTTTTAAAACCCATTCTTTTTTCTGCACCTTCATAAGACAATCCTTCTTAAAAAAGTCAACCATCGTTAATCAAGATATCCACATGTGAAAAATCAATTTTAATAAATTTAATTCACAAAAATAATCCACATATCCACAGTTTTTATCCACAGACTTTTAACAGGATGTAGACAATTTTTTCACTGTGGAAAATTTGATTCTCAAAATATATTTTCTTATTGATGTGGATAATTTTTTTTGGTATATTTAATAATGCTTCTAAAAATTATAAAACATATTTTCGGTTGTGGAAATTAGTTTTCCACAGTTGTTGATAACATTGTGGATAACACTT
>NC_012036.1 GCF_000022325.1 Caldicellulosiruptor bescii DSM 6725
TTCATGAATCTTTACAACGTCTACTTTTGTTTTTTGTTCAAACTTTGGTGTCTCATTTTTGCACCATTGTGGTAAAATTAGAGTTACAAAATGTATCAAATTCTTTGAAAAAAGCTAAGAAAAGTTTTGAAAAAAGTTAAGCAAAGTTTAAAAAAAGAGAATGAGCACGCTTGTCTCCGTCCCGCCCACAAAATTTACAGCGTGCTCATTTTATTCTTGACTCAAGTTCCTCAATTGCTTTTGGAACGCCTTGTCTTACTAATTCGCTTAAAGCAATTCGCATGCCCAGTCTGTCTGAAAGCTCTTTAATCTTGAGTCGCCATTCTTCAAGTTCTTTAGCAGGGACTCTTATTGTTATTTGCTGTGTCATACTTTGCACCTCCTTTACTTGTCTTTATCTTCTTTGTAAGTTATTATATCACAACCCTATAGGGAACAAAAGTTTTTACAGGTGGTCTTTTTTGTTTAAACTGGCTTTTAAATCTTCAAGAGCTTTTCTGTGTATTTCTTTATCCTTTTCGTTTGTGTCCTTTTGCAATTGTTGTTCAAGAGCAGCTATTAATTGCTTGATTTTCTCTTTGTCCTTTGGTATTTCAACCCTCGGCAGATTATCCATTCTTGCCACCTTCTTTCTTTTGCTTTTCCAAATACTCCACAACAATTACCCTTATCAGACTGCTTTTAGTAAGCCCTTTTTTCTTTGCAATCTCGCCGATTTCATTAAAAATGTCTTCTGGCAGTCTCAAGTTCACTGTGCGCATTTTCATAGCTTTCACCCCCTGTTATTGTTATAGCACAAAAATTGTTTTCAATCAACACCACTTTTAAGTGTTACCCAAACATTTTTTGATTGCGCAAAAATATAATTTTGTGCAATTAGGATTTTGTTTATTTGTTTCTTTTTGGTGCTTTTCGTATGTTTTTGGATACCATTTTGTATTTATTACCCTGCCTTGTCTATTTTTTACCTATTTGCCAGTTCAGTTTTTCAATGCTGCTGGAAGCGGTTAATCCCTTCTGGAAAGGTGCTATTCTACCCGCACCCTTGATATGTTCCCCTGCTGGTTGTTTCTAAAATGCCCTTCAGAAGCGCATAAAGGCTTTTAGAAATGCATCTAATTGATGATACATATAAAAATACTACCCTGTTTTTAGACGTGGCTTATAAACGACGGTATAAAAGGCAAAACTGTATTATACTGGCACACGACAAACAAAAACTTATCGGCCAAACAGCTTTTTTAAAAAACTGCCTTTTTGTTTTTGTCCTTCAAGCTGGTAAATTTGTTCTTCTTTTTCTTTTAAAAGCACCTGAAAGTTTTGATTGGTTTGAATCAGCTTGGCTATCTGTTCGTCTTTTGCTCTGAGCTGTTCCTTCAAAAAGTCTACTTGTTTTTGCAATGTTTCGATTTGCTGCTGTAAAGACTGTATATACTCAAGTTTGTAATCTGTGTGCAAACTGTTTGTACTCGCTGTTGATAGTGCTTCTTTTATTTTCTCAATGTCATCGTCGTTTATAAATGCAATATTGCCTTCCTTCTTTACCTCTATTCCAAGCCTTCTGATGTACTTATAAACTGTTGTTCTCGATATACCCAGCTCATCGCATAACTGTTGAATGTTTTTCATGTTTACACCTCTTTGTAAACGTGCTTGTAAACTGTTTGCAAACTGCTTTAAACCAGTTTATATGTACGCTTTAACTTGGTCAATGGCTTTTCTTTGTTCGTGTTATTTAGATTTAATTTGCTGATTTTCTACGCATTCAAAACCTTAACGAACCTTAAGTTTTACTAAGTAGCTTTTTGCTCAAAATTCTGGAGTTTAAACTAAAGCCTGCAAAGAACAGACAAGCTCCAAAAGACATTGAAAACTTGCGGTCACATATGCAAACCCCAGCGCGCTGGTCCTGATTGAAAAACTACAAGGATTTATAGGTCCATTCCCCTTTAAAATGACTTTCCAAGTTAGGAAGTCACCTTTTAGGAACTGCAAAATTGTAAGTTTTATGTTGCTCTTTTTTTAGGGACTCCGAAATTTCCGAATAGTTTATGGGGTGTCGTGAATTTCGACACCCTGTATTTAGGATGTTCCAAGTTAGAATACCCTTTGTAGAGTCTTCTCCAAAGGTTAGCATTTGTTAGCATGTTCAAGCATACGAATTTCGTCGGCTTGGCTGAAAACAGACAACGAATTTCATCGGCTGTTAAACTTGAATAACTGCCATTTTGAGATGTGCCAAGGTTGATAAGCTTTAAAGAGAGGTCAAAGCTGTAGCTTACCTTAACATTTCTTAACACAGGACAGCGTTTATAAAACAATTTGACACTTCTTGACAATTTAAAACTGTTAACCTGTTAATCTTTTCTCGATGGTTGTTAAGCTTGTTCCACTTTGACCGCTGCGGTCAAAATCAGCTCTGTTAAATTGTCAACCTGTCACGTTAAACTTTGCATTTGACACGTTTGACAACCTTCTCAAAGCGCTTTTAAAGTCTCTACAACGTGCAGAATGAGATAGGGGAATATAAAATACCATCTTGCCATTTTGATGTGCTTATAAACGATGGTAAGAATGGAATTACTGGAAAGGAATTATAAGGTTCAATTTGAACATTTAAATTACTGGCTATGCTGTGAATGTTTCAAAGGTTCAAAATGATCTTTTGAAATTTTGTATCTGTTCTCTGTCTTTCCTTTTTGTCCTGTGAAAGCTTTTTAGCCTCTTTAAAATTGCAATGTTTTAAGCAATTTTAAAATTATTTCAGACTTTTTAAGCTAAAATGCGAAATTTTGTTTGTTTTTTAACCTTTTTTGTTTAACCCCCCTCGTGTGCGTGTCAATCGCAGGTTTTTGGAGCTGGGCCCGCCGGTCTCAAGATGGCTTGCCTACTTGTCAAGGTGGGGGGATATACCAAAGTTTTATACCCCCTATAGGGTATATGGACTTTTTTCACACTTTTTTCGCAAGGTTGTAATTCAGTCGCCACAAGGTTTTTAGGCTTTTTCTGAACTTTTTTCGCAATAGCTGCGAAAAAAGTAGGTATACTAAAAACCTTGATATTCCTATTCTCAAGACTTTTTTCGCTTTTTTCGCTTTTTTCGCAAGAAAAAATTTTTACAAAGCTAACTTTTTGACCACTCTTTTTATTTGCTCTCTGTACTTGCTGCCATACTTTTGTACCATTGAAAGATGGGAAAGACAATACACAAAATAGTCCTGCAAAAGCCTTGCATTCTGGATTGTGAGATTATCCCAGTTGCGTTCTATAAACTCTTCTACTTCCCACTTGGCAACAAGAAGTTTCATTCTGTCCTGTTCGCCTTGTTGTTTTAAAACCCTCAGCTTGTCCAATTGTGGTATTGCAGACAAAACCTCAAGCTGTTTTCTTTTCTCTTCTCTATCAATAACAGTTGCCTCAACTGGTGAATAGCCAAAATTACTACCACTTGCTATATGCACAGCTGGGCAGGATATAAACACTGTCAAGTCGTCAAGGTCTGCCTCAAACTGTTCTTGTCTCATCTTGGCTATTATCTTTCTTCTTGCTTTTTTGAACACATTATCACTGGCAGGTAAATTCTTTCCTGTGGAGATGTAATATAAGACTCTTTCTTTTTCCTCTTCGGTTAAGATGGCAAAATACCTATGTAGCTTTTGGACTGTGTCTTTCCTAATCACTTCGCTTTCGACTGAATAACCATCTGAGATTATATCTGCAACTGTAGATGTATCTTCTTCGGGTTCTTTTGATACTGGACTGTCCAAAGAGATGGCACAAGATAACTCGTATTTTGGCAAGCTTCTTTTTATCTTGCTCTCAATCACCTTGCAAGCATAGGTTGAAAAACTGCCTTTGGCAGGGTCATAGTTCTTTGCTGCAACAACAAGTCCAATGTACCCTTCACTGACAAGGTCATCAACTTCATAGTAATAGCCCTTTGGACATGGCATAAATTTATTTGCAACATGATACACAAGCTTCAGGTTGTCGACAATTAAAAGCTGGCTTTGTACCTTGGCAAACTGTCTTTTTTCTGACTGCTGCATTTGTTTATTGCCACTCCTTATATTGCAAGCTTAGTTTAAAACAGAAGGCTCATCTGGTTCATGAAGTGCTTTGATAAGTTCTCTAATACTGTCTTCAATCTGCGGTTGATTTGAGTTTTTCTCATCAAGTCCAAGAGCAAGTCTCTGTCCTTTTTGCACCCTCTCAACCACCAAAGCCAGCTTTTCAAGTGCATAAATGTTTATTCTGCCATCCTTGGTTTTGATGGTTTTCTCATCATGCAAAGCCTGCCACACCAAGTCAAGAAGCCTGTCCCAAAACTCAACATGCAAAGTATTGTAGTCGCTTGCTTTTTCTATTTGTTTTTGCAATGTCTTTTCAACCACAAGCTGACTCTTGGTTTTGCTAAGTTGTCTTTTCTCCTGAGTCCAGCCTTTTGCTTTGTTTCTCAAAAATCCATAGCTTATATTTTTAGCCTGTGCAAACTCTTTGAGAGTCTTGAAATCTCCAAGCATAAACTCACGTTTTAAACTTTCCCAGTCATATTGCCCGCATTTTACATTCTGCGGACACCTAAAGCCCGCAACTTTAGGCTTCTCTACGATTGACAAGCTTTTAAGAGAAGACAAAAGGTCAAAAAATGTAAACATTTTTTAACACGCAAAAGCCTGCCAAATCAGTAACCACAAGTGCTGGTTGTATGTTAAAAGGTTTCTTAAACATTGCAAAATGTTGCATTCCAAACCCACGCCTTGTAGGGTGTTCCAAGTTAGAATGCCCTTCAAATTGCCTACTCTCAAGCTTTTGGCTTATACAAAATCAAAAAGCGCCTCCTCGTTTATTTTGCGCTTTTTTTTCGCTCATAATTTGCTCCTTGCAACCTCGCATACTTTTGGGACATGACAGCTACAAAATTCCCGCAAAGCTTGACATTTTTTGACGCACAAAAAGCCTTTCAAAACAGCAGTTACAAGCACTTGCTGGATGTCAACTGGATGGGAAGCAACATCCCCTGCTTTGGGTTAAGTATTACTGAATCCATCCCTTCTGCACTCTTCTTTTGCTTCTCTTTTACTTCTCTTTTACCTCATGTCTAAAACGCTCATAAACGCCCATAGCAAAGCGATTAAAGCACAAAAGGTATTTTAATACCACCCTGCCCTTTGACTGCGTTCTATGAGCCTTTAAAACGTTCTTGCTCTTTTTTTTATTGACTCCTGAAATTCACAAAAACGCTGCGTTTCCGATTTTTCACACCTTGCTTACTTGTCGTCCTTGAATTTTCCCTTACTTCCTTTTGCCCTGTGAAAAACTTCGCATAGTTTTTGGCTTGACATTTTCTCGATGGCAGTTTTTGGTCTACTGGGTCGCTGCTTTGTAACTCATTCGCCATTTCAAAGCCTTTTTTTTAAGCGTCACAAAAGTAACAATGCAAAATCCTGCGTTTCTGCTCATCCAATCACCATTTTGTGTCATTTTTTTTTGCCTAACTTTAACCTCACTTTTGCACTATACCCCTGCCTTTGTGCTTTGTGTTATTACCTCTGAATTTAACTTTCGTGCTACTTTCGTACTACCACGCTCTTTAAATGAGCTAACTCTTTAGAGCTTCTCTGCTGGGTTGCTACTTCGTGCAGAGAAAGTCTCCTCTGCACCTTTCACTTTTTGTCCACACTGCTCGTTTTAGAAACCTTTAAACAGCTGCATTGCACCTTCAAAAAGTGCTATAGATTTGCATACAGAATGCCAGTATATTCAAATTGCTCACTTTCCCTACTTTTTTCTACTGTTCTTTCTGGTATAGAAAGTCACAAAATCAACTCTCTTTTGCCCTTGTTTTGCTCTCACTTTGCTCTCCTGCCCTGGTCTTTATTTTATGCGCTTTTGCGTGCTTGTCAGCTAACCCTTGCAGCATTGTCACACTAAATTCTGTTTTGACACGTTTGACAATCTAAAAAAAGGACGACTTGTATATCGTCCCTTGTCCATCAGTGTTTTTTTTTAGCGTTGAAAATGTTGCAATGTTATGCTGCTTGTTGGACAAAAACAAAAGGGCACCTTCACAGGTGCCCTGCCATCAAGTTTTTGCTCTGTTTTTGCTCTACTGTTCTAAAAATCTTCACTGCCTATTGGCAATAAAGCTTCCTCTTCCTCTTTTACTACCCTAATATACAATCCTTTTTCATCCTCTTCTTGCACCAAAGCATATAATGTTCCGCAGCTCCTACACCCAAATTTATGAAAAGCTTCGGCATATGCTAAAGTCTGTCCGCACTCACATTTAAATTGCTCTGCTGCTTCCTGCCACTCTTCCTTTTTCAAGTTCAAACGTCGAATGTAAAACTTATCTTTTTCGAATTTCAATAAAGTGCGTTCACTCCGTTCACTCTGTTCACTCACCCCCGAAAAATTTAGTTGGCTCAAGGGCTCTACAGAGTGAACGCTAAAATTTTCCATCGTTCCCTCATTCACTTCTCTATTCACTCTGTCCACAGAGTGAATAGAGTGAATAGAGTGAATAGAGTGAATAGAGTGAATAGAGTGAATGCTTTTTTCTGTCTCTGTGGCAAGGCTGTATATTCCATTTACTGCCTTCACATATCCATCCCCAGCCAGTTTTAGCAATAGCTTGTTAACGTTGCTTCTTGTTTTTCCTAAGGCTTCGGCAATTTGTTTTGGTGTAGCAGACCCACCCAATTGTTTTATGACTTCTAAAATTTCCCGCCTTTCTTTCGAAATTGCATATTCTTTCGCAGTTCCTAACAAAGACCAGTGCCCATTTTCAAACCGCAGCGCAAGCTCCTGTTCTTCAACATCTCTGCCTGTGACTTTTAGAAAACCATCAGCTTCGGTTCTTCCTCTGGTCAAATGCAGGATGGTATCAGCACCTGCAGTTACTCTCCCAAGCACTTCGTTTACAAAATCCAGTTCGCCTGACTTCTTTGTGTGATGGACAATTATAAAGGTGCAATTAAGCCTTTTTGCAATGTCGTTCAACATTAGGCTAATGTTATAATCCTGCTCATAGGTGTTAAGCTTTGTGTTTGTAAAAAGTTTTACAGCTCTTTTAAAGGCTTGCATGGTGTCTACTATCACTACTTCAAAGTTGTGGTCTATGATTATCTTTTCTAATTCTTGTAAGCTTTCAATGTTGAAAAGAACAAAACAGTTTTGTGAAATGCCAGTTCCTAATTGTTTAATTCGTTGCTGCAATCTTCTTTTGCTGTCTTCAAGTGCAAGATAGAGCACTTTGTAAGGTCGTTTAGTCTGCCTGCCCAGAAATCCTGTTCCTGCTGCTAAACTCAAGGCAAGTTCAAGACAAAGCCAGCTTTTCCCTATCTTTTCCCTGCCTGCTAATATAGTAAGGCCTTCATTTGGCAAAAGACCTTCAAGTAGAAATTCAACAGGTGGCAGCTCCAAACTCAAAAGTTCTGCCATGGATAGCAGCTCTGCTTTGGTTTGTTTTATCCCCAGCCATTCAATAACTTTTGCAACAACCTCATTTCCTATCAATTGTGCCAATCTACGCCAGCCTGTGGTCGCCTTGTTCTCCTCTTGTTTCTTAGCAGTTTGAATTACAGTTTTTATCCGCTTTTTTGACTCTTCATCATCTGCAACTAAGCAAACAGCCTGTATAAATTTTTCTGCCTCTTCTTCAGACCACCCAGCACGCAAAAGACCACCAGCCAGCGCTAAAGCACAATCTTGACGCTGCCCTTCATACCAATGCAAGCCGATTAGAGTCGCAGCTGCGATTTTATTAACAGCGGCAGTTAGCAAATCAGCTTCGATTTTTAAGGGTTCTTTAAGTTCACCCACAAATCTTAATTCTTCTTTAGTGTCTGGATGGATTGAAGGTGGAATCATGGTCTGCTGACCAGTACTGCGGATCTCGACAATGGTAGTTTTTTCAGTCTGATTGCTGAATTTGAAATCTCTCTTAAGCGACTTACAATTTTCTGAAAAATACAGCAGATGTGATAGAGGTTTCGTTGCCCGCCCGAATTTCAACGTATCTATTGGAAGGTACAAATCAACTATTTTGTTTGCTGCTGGGTGGTCTATGTCGATATCCACCATCCAGCAGCTTTTTTCTCCCATCTTCCCACCGATGTTATAGCCCTGAGCCCAGTACTCTAAAAGCTCTTCGTCGCTTAGTTCTTTATAGTACCAGTCGGCAAGGAATGGCTTTTTGCCATTAAGTGCAGTTAGTCTTAACCCTATGCCTTTGTAGAATTCAAGGTACTTTCTGATGTCCTTTCGCATTTTTTAGCCTCCTTCCT
>NC_012037.1 GCF_000022325.1 Caldicellulosiruptor bescii DSM 6725
AAAAAAATTAGAGCAGGATTTGAGCAAGAGGGGCGCTGCAACCCCCTTTGAAACCGCTTTCATAACCCGAAAAGCTCTTCACCCACCGCATCAATATTCATACCCGCTTGCATAATTATTCATCCCTGATTGTACCACAAAACCCAGAAAAGTCCTGGGAAAATCATGAAGATTCTTCCATTTTCCAATTTCCAGGAAGCGAATTGAAATTCCCAGGGATTTTTTGCCTTTTTCCAGGGAATGAACTGGAATTTCCAGCGGTTTTTCCAGGGACTTAACCACACGAAAGGTACTTTCCGCCATCAAAGGCTTGCAAACCCATAGGAAACTACTGGCAGGCAAAACCTTCCACCCAGTAGCAAATCTCTTCTACCTTGTTTTGCGAGCGTTAGCAGGGAGCTGTCCGTTAGCTTTGTGTTAGCATCCTTCTGTTAGCCTTTGGCACGTTAGTAGACTTTTGTTAGTTCTCTCTTCTTGTTTTTATCTTCATTGTGATTGTTTTCCAGAAGACTGCTTGACATTTTGTTATTGTAGTGTTATGATCTATTTCAGAAGCGAAAAGTAAACCGCGGTAGCGGGTTACTTTTTGCGTAATATTTGGAATTGTCAGTTTGGCACGGGAAATGGAATCGGGCAGGTATAGGGAAAGGCAATAGCCGTGGACGGCGTTCCGATTCCGCTTTGTTTGTGCGTTAGCACATGAGTCTTGCTGTTATCACGCTCTGCTCTGTGGTAGTACACCGCAAGGGGTACACCATTTGGAGTTTTGCCGCATCTGAGAGTTTAGCAGTTTGCAAAACAAAGTTCGCAGTTAGAAAAGTTAGGCAAGGGGCGATGACGTGCACGTCTGACACGCTTGACGTGCACCGAGCCGAGAGTAGAGCGTGATGACATAGAAAAAGCCCAGTAGCAGGTTGTGCGTACCGTGACATGCTACTGTGGAAGACAAGTAAATAGTCAAAAAACGGTGCGCTTACTGTTCGTGGGCTCATGGGAATACCGTGAGCATTCTGGACAGGTTCAACAGCCTGAAAGGGCAAAACCCCCCTTGAAAGGGTTTAAATACACACGTCCTTTTTGTCGTTTTTTGTCGGTTTAAATATTTATGCAGGGGATGATAGGGAATGGGAAAGCCGTCCATAATCAAGCAAGTACTCAATGAATTCGAAAAGCAGATAAGGTTCGGGGAAAGTAAGCATGAAGCAAAGAGAGAAGAGCGGGAGAGATGTGAAGTTACTGGAGAGACGTGGAATCCTGCTCGTGTGGAAGGCATTTTTAGTTTCTCAACCTACAGGGAGTACGTTAAGGAGGCGTTAGAATTTGCGAATTGGGCTCGTACTGAAAAGGGGTGTAAGGATTTAGAACAAGCACGGGCCTATGTGTCTGAATATTTGCAGTCGCATATAGACAAAGGGTATAGCGCGTGGACTGTTAAGAAAGAAGCAGCAGCCCTGGCGAAACTGTATCATTGTCGTACAACTGACTTTAAAGTAGAGCTTCCCGCAAGACACAGGGAAGAGATTGAGAGAAGCAGGGGATACAAAGACCACGATAGGGAGTTTAGCAAAGAGAGGAATAGAGACATTATCATCTTTTCAAAAGCTACTGGGCTGAGAAGAAGGGAATTGGAAAGAGTGAGTTCTCGGGATATCTTTCGTGGGCCTGACGGAAGATTATATGTGCACGTGAGCAACGGCAAGGGCGGTAGAGAAAGGGATGTTCATGTTTTGCAGAAATACGAGAGAGAGGTTGAGAGGATAGTCAGAGAGCGGGAAGGAAGAGACAGGCTGTTTGACAGGGTCCCCATAAGGATGGACGTACACAGCTATAGGAGGGAATATGCAAGAGAGCGTTACAGAGAAGTTGAGCGTGAGATAAGTCGTGAGAGAAAGCTTTTCGACAGAGTTGAGGATCTCGTTCGTAGTAGGCTTACAAGGCTCTATCCTGACAGGTTTAGAGAAATTGGCGAAAGACAACTTACTCGTGAACTCACAAGAGCTGATGGGCTTTATCATCGCAGTGATGGTAGGGAGTTTGACCGCCTGGCATTGTGGGAAGTTTCAAACGACTTGGGACATAATCGAATTGACGTTGTTGCAAGACACTATCTGGATTAAGCGAATAAAGGCTCAAGAAAGTGGATAAAAAAACAGGGGGTATATTGATATATCCCCCCTGTTTTTTGTGCGTCTACAGGACCTTATTTGCGTTTCAAGGCTATTCTTGTGGGGTAGTGCAGTAAAAAAGGTTGCCTTTGTATCTTGCCTGTAGAATCTTGCCGTTTTCAAAAACAAATTCAACGTTGCACTTATCAGCAAGTTTCTTGATTATTCCCTGCTCAAATTCGTCGAACCTGTACCCTTCCATTGCTCTTGCTGTGAAATAACCCAGAAGGTACATTGCTTCTTCACGTGTAAACTCAATTGTTAGCTTTTTCACTCTCTTTTACCCCCTTTACGAGACTGAGATATTCTTTGTACAATCTGTCAATACGTTCTGTATCGTCAGGTTGTACGTTTTTGAGTTTTTCGTAGAGATTATGAAACAACAGGTTCTCTGCTGTTCCAATAGGGTATTTCTTTCTTTCCGCGTGGACTAGCCTTTTCAGTTGGTTTAGCTTTACGTTCCGGATCTTGCTCAGTAGGTCTTCGACGATATTTTCAATCTGTTTTGCTTCGTCTTCTTCGATGTAGAAGCATAGTTGTTTGATTTCAAGTAGCCTCTGAATAAGTTCCTGCTTTGTTAACATTCCTTGTCACCCTTCCCCTTTTCAGTCTTTTTTATTTTGTCGTATTCTGATTCGAACTTTCTCAGTTGGTCAGCTCTGCCGTAACGTATGCGTCGAGGATTTAGCATGAATCGTCCACGGCCTATTTTAATCAACAAATCTTTCTCGATTAGCTTTTTGATTGCAAGATGGTATTGCTTTTTTGACATGTCGATGTTTCCTTTGATGTCGTATTCGTATGAAAGTGCAAACGTGTAGTTGTTAAACGAGATTTTGTGTTGTACAATGTATGAGAGAATTCGCATTGCTGATTTTGCAAGGTCTTTATCTTCCATTATGAGTTTGATAGAAATGAATGGAAGTTTGACAAAGTCTGTGTCTTCAAAATCATGTCCGATCAGTATGAAAGTTTGTACTTCGCCTGTTTCAGGGTCGACCATTTTTTTGTACCCTATCTTCTTCATTTGAATCCCCCTTTTTTTACCTTTTTCCAATTCTAAAGCCATTATAATACACTTAAAGTAACTTGTCAAGTAACTTCAGGTGTAAAAAATTACACTTCAGGTGTAATAAATTACACTTTCCATTCAGTATTTTCAAGGCTTTGTGGGTAACTTTATTCTTATCTATGTATATATCGCCTGCGTTAGCAGGCTTGAAAATTTCCAGTTAGGATAAGCAGGAACAACGGTCGCTGACGCTGAACACTGACGAAATAGCTGACGCCCCAAAGTCCACAACAGTGCCAAACCGATAACAAAAACATGCTAACGCAAACATAGACTAACGCACGACTGACGTCGTGATGTGTGTGTGGGCCTACCTACACACAAAAAGAACTAACAACAGCTGACTAACGTCTGAAGAGCTCTAACAACACTTTGCTAACGCTGAGCTAACGGACAGCTCAACGTTAACACCCGCT